>CAYTRB010000284.1:0-3713 GCA_964440215.1 uncultured Methylocapsa sp. | reverse complement strand
GCATCAAGAGCTTTTCCGCCATCATCAATCCGCCGCAAGCAACGATCCTCGCGGTGGGTGCCGGTGAGCCGCGCGTCATCGTCAAGAACGGCGCGCCGACTGTCGCAATTGTGATGAGCGTGACGCTCTCCTGCGATCACCGCGCGGTCGATGGTGTTTTGGGTGCTGAGCTTCTCGCAGCGTTTAAGACTCTGATCGAACAGCCAGCGGGGATGCTTGCGTGAAGATAGAGTCTGACGGGTAATTTCACTACCCCTTGTGGAGAGGGGAAAAGAGAGGCGCGGATGCCTGACGCTTACGATATTCTCGTCATCGGCGGCGGGCCGGGCGGCTATGTCGCGGCGATCCGCGCCGCCCAGCTCGGCTTCAAGACGGCCGTCGTCGAGCGCGAGCATCTCGGCGGCATCTGTCTCAACTGGGGCTGCATTCCAACCAAGGCCTTGCTGCGTTCGGCGGAGATTTTTCACACGCTCAACCACGCCAAGGATTATGGTCTGACGGTCGAGGGCAAGATCGGTTTCGATCCCGCCGCCGTCGTAAAAAGATCGAGGGATGTCTCCGCGCAATTGAACAATGGCGTCGGCTTTTTGCTCAAAAAGAACAAGGTCGATGTGATCTGGGGCGAGGCCGCGATCACGAAGCCCGGCGAGGTTTTGGTCACGGCCACGAAAAAGCCCGCGATGCAACCGTCGCATCCCGTCCCCAAAGGCGTTCTGGGCGCGGGCACTTATTTTGCCAAAAACATCATTGTCGCGACCGGCGCGCGGCCGCGTGTCATTCCCGGCATCGAGCCCGATGGAAAACTCATCTGGACGTATTTTGAGGCCATGGTGCCGGACCGCTTTCCCCAATCGCTCATCGTCATGGGTTCGGGCGCGATCGGGATCGAATTCGCGTCTTTCTATCGAACCATGGGCGCACAAGTGACCGTCGTTGAAATCTTGCCGCAGATTCTCCCGGTCGAGGATGTGGAGATCGCAGCGCATGCCCGCAAGCGCTTCGAGAAACAAGGTATCGAAATTTTGACCTCAACCAAAGTGACAAAGGTCGAGAAAAAGCAAGATGGCATTACCGCCACGCTGGAAGATGATAAGGGCCAGGCGCGGACGCTCGAAGCGGAGCGCATGATTTCCGCCGTCGGCGTTACAGGCAATGTCGAAAATCTGGGGCTTGAGGTGCTTGGCGTCAAAATCGACCATGGAATTATTGCCACGGATGGAAGAGGGCGCACCAATATCGCCGGGCTCCATGCGATCGGCGATGTCGCCGGGCCGCCCATGCTCGCGCATAAGGCCGAGCATGAAGGGGTGATCTGCGTCGAGGCGATCAACGGACTTGATCCGCATCCCCTAGACAAATTGATGATTCCGGGCTGCACCTATTGCAATCCGCAGGTGGCGTCCGTCGGCCTCACCGAGGCCAAAGCCAAGGCGCTTGGTTTTGAAGTCCGGGTCGGCCGCTTTCCTTTCATCGGCAACGGCAAAGCGATCGCGCTCGGCGAACCGGACGGGCTGGTCAAGACCATTTTCGATGCCAAAACCGGAAAACTCCTCGGCGCCCATATGGTCGGAGCCGAGGTCACCGAGCTGATCCAAGGGTTTGTCATCGCCATGAATTGCGAGACGACAGAGGCGGAACTGATCCATTCCATTTTCCCGCATCCGACCTTATCGGAAACGATGCATGAAAGCGTGCTCGACGCTTATGGACGGGTGATCCATATGTAAAGGATGAGTGGCGCCGCACTACTCATTAGGCTGCCAATGATCGCCAACCTTATGATAGCATTTCTTGACAGCCGCCCAGGCAATGCGAAACGCTATTTCCTCCTGACGCGGGTCGCCGCGATGCTCGTCATGGGCGCTATTAAAGGCCGCCCGGAAAATATCCTGTGCATGCGAGGGCAAATGGTCGCGCACAAAAGGCGGTAAAGCTTCGTTGCTGACGTATGGCATTGGGATCAGGCTTATAATCCAACAATAAATGAAACAAATCTGGCTTTCGTTCCACGAATGCAGGGGAAAGTAGCGCACAAATGAGCAAGCCAGGTGAAATCCGATAGTTGGCTACCTATTTTCAATAAAACTCTGTAATATTGTTCCACACACCATCACGCGTGAGCCGTGAGACTCGTAGGAGAAGGCGACGCATGGAATTGGATTCCGATCTGCTCGGCCATGAGCAAGTCATGGCCAAACCACCACGCCATCCGGAGAAAGCGCATCGCCCGGATCAGCCGGTGGCGCGCAAGCCGGAATGGATCAGGGTCAAGGCGCCGGGCTCCTCGCAATGGGCCGCGACCCGGGCGATTGTCAGGGAACACGGGCTTGTCACCGTCTGCGAGGAGGCGGGCTGTCCGAACATTGGCGAGTGCTGGGAGAAAAAACACGCGACCTTCATGATCATGGGCGACATTTGCACGCGGGCCTGCGCGTTCTGCAATGTCAAGACGGGATTACCCCGCGGGCTCGATCCCCTTGAGCCTACCCGCGTCGCAGGGGCCATTCAAAAGCTCGGTCTCGCCCATGCGGTGATCACCTCCGTTGATCGCGATGATCTAGACGATGGCGGGGCAGCGCATTTCGCTTCCGTGGTCGCGGCCATCCGAAGGGGGAGCCCAAACACCACGATCGAAATCCTGACCCCGGATTTTCTGCGCAAACAGGGGGCGCTTGAGCGTGCCGTCGCGGCCAAGCCGGATGTCTTCAACCATAATCTTGAGACAGTACCGTCCAAATATCTCGAGGTTCGCCCCGGCGCCCGATATTTCCACTCGATCAGGCTGTTGCAGCGCGTCAAAGAACTTGACCCCGAAATCTTCACCAAATCCGGAATGATGCTGGGACTAGGCGAGGACCGCAACGAAGTGCTGCAAGTGATGGACGATCTGCGCACCGCTGGTGTTGATTTTCTGACGATTGGCCAATATTTGCAGCCGACGAAAAAGCATCATCCGGTCGCCCGCTTCGTGCCTCCTGAGGAATTTGCGTCTTACGCCGAATTCGCACTTGCCAAGGGGTTTCTCCTCGTCTCGGCGTCGCCCTTGACCCGGTCCTCGCATCACGCGGGTGAGGATTTTGCCCGGCTGAAAGCGCGCCGCCTGATCTTGCAGGAGCATGGCTGAGCGTTTAGAGCATGCTTTGCGAGGCGAACCCCGGTTTCGCAAGTTCAAATAGGCTCGCCTATGAGCGGGGGGGGGTT
Source organism: uncultured Methylocapsa sp. (assembly GCA_964440215.1). GTDB lineage: Bacteria > Pseudomonadota > Alphaproteobacteria > Rhizobiales > Beijerinckiaceae > Methylocapsa. The sequence continues at coordinate 512 of CAYTRB010000284.1, read as the reverse complement.
CTTAATCCCATGCTGTGAGCGGGCATGCCTTCGTTCCAAACCACCCACCGGGTTAAGCATAGCGCCTCCGATATGTTCGAGCTTGTGGCCGATGTCGAATCCTATCCTCGTTTTGTGCCGCTTTGCCTGGCGCTGCGAGTGCGCAGGCGCACGGAAAACGAGGGCGTCGTCACGCTCATCGCCAATATGGAAATCGGCTATAAGGCCATCCGTGAGACCTTCACGAGCCGCGTCACCTGCGAGCGCTCGGCGCAGAAGATACTTGTCGAATATATTGACGGACCTTTCGAGCACCTCGAAAACCTCTGGATCTTTCACGATTGCGAGGGTGGCAAAGCCTGTCTCGTTGAGTTTCGCATCGCCTATGAATTCAAGAGCCGTGCTCTCGGGCTCCTCATGGGCGGAATGTTTGACGCGGCCTTTCGAAAGTTTGCCGAGGCTTTCGAGGATCGTGCCGACGTTGTCTATGGCAAGGCTCTCTAAGCAAGCTACTTCTAGCAAGGAACTCTAAG
>CAYTRB010000283.1:0-3720 GCA_964440215.1 uncultured Methylocapsa sp. | reverse complement strand
CGGGAAACTCCTCCATCGAGCGGATGAGTTCTTTCAGATTTTCGAGACGGCCCGCCGCATCGGCGGTCGTCTCCTTACGCCAAAGATCCGTATAGCCGGATTCTTCCAAAATCATCTCGGCAAGTTCGCCCTGCGGTTTTTCCTCGATCAATCCGGCCCAGCGCGAAAAATCGGCGAGCAGGCTACGCAGCGTCTGCCGCTGCTTGGGCTTCAGCTCCTCGGTCTCGATCATGCCGCGCGCCGCCTGCATCAAGGGGATGCGGGCGCTCCGCGCATGATCATGCAGGAGCTGCAAGGTGGCATCGCCGAGGCCGCGTTTTGGCAGGTTGAAGATGCGCTCGAAGGCCAGATCATCGGCGGGCTGCGCGACGCAGCGGAAATAGGCGAGCGCATCGCGGATCTCGGCGCGCTCGTAAAAGCGCGGGCCGCCGATCACCCGGTAGGGCAGGCCAAGCGTGATAAACCGCTCCTCGAATTCGCGCATCTGGAAGGAGGCGCGGACCAGTATTGCGATTTCGTCGAGCGCATGGCCCTTGCGCTGCAATTGCTCGATCTCCTCGCCGATCACGCGGGCTTCTTCTTCCGAGTCCCAAATGCCGGTGACGGTCGGCTTCTCGCCATCAACGCTATCGGTGAAAAGCGTTTTGCCGAAGCGGCCTTCATTATGCGCGATCAAGCCCGCGGCGACCGCCAGAATATGGCCGGTCGAGCGGTAATTGCGCTCAAGCCGGATGATTTTCGCACCCGGAAAATCGCTTTCGAAACGCAAAATATTATCGACCTCGGCGCCGCGCCAGCCATAAATCGATTGATCATCATCGCCGACGCAGCAGACATTTTGGCGCCCCAGCGCGAGCAGCCGCAGCCATAAATATTGAGCCGTGTTGGTGTCTTGATATTCATCGACGAGCATATAGCGGAAGCGGTCCTGATAAAGTTTGAGGACTTCCGGATTTTCGCGAAAGAGCCGCAGGGTTTCGAGCAGCAGATCGCCGAAATCGGCGGCGTTGAGAATTTTTAGCCGCTCCTGATAGAGCTTATACAGCGCCGCGCCCTTGCCATTGGCGAAAGCCGCCGCTTCCCCCGCAGGCACATGCGCAACATCGAGGCCACGATTTTTCCAGGCATCGATCTGATGCGCGAGGGCGCGGGCGGGCCAGCGCTTGTCGTCGATATTTTCGGCTTGCAGTACTTGTTTCAACAAGCGCAGCTGATCGTCCGTGTCGAGAATGGTGAAGCCCGGCTTCAGACCGACAAGCTCGGCATGGCGGCGCAAAATCTTCGTCGAAATCGCATGGAAGGTGCCAAGCCAGGGCATGCCCTCGGCGACCGGCCCGGCAAGCGCGCCGATCCGCTCCTTCATTTCGCGCGCTGCCTTATTGGTGAAGGTCACGGCGAGAATTTCATGGGCGCGGGCGCGCCCCTCGGCGATGATATGGGCGATTTTGGTGGTGAGAACCCGGGTTTTCCCGGTGCCGGCGCCCGCCAGCACGAGAAGCGGCCCATCGATCGCCTCGATCGCCTGCCGCTGCTCGGCGTTCAGCCCATCGAGATAGCGGCGCGCGCCCGCCCGCGCCCGGGCGGCGATTCCGGCTGGCGCTGGCGCCTCAAGCGGCTGAAATAACAGAGCATTGGTCAAGGACTTGCGGCTCCCCTCAGGGTCAAATGGGTATGCGCCCGCGCGAAAGCGAATCATGCGACGCCCGCATTATGCGCCAAAAAGCCCGCCGTGGCTTTTCTTGAGCTGAGGCTGGGCTGGCTGACGAGTCTTTATGTTGTGAAGGTCAAGGTTTATCGCACTGGGATTGCAGGTGATACATGTAAGATAGCAACTTGCCCTTTATCTCACGACGGCGAGTGTGGCGAGCGGATCGAGCCTGTCAAGGACGCGAGCTTCGCTCGCGCCAGCGCAGCTGGTGCTCCGGATCCTTGACAGGATTGACTCCGCCTCGCCGATAATGGTCGCCGAGAGATGAATAGCGGAGTCCGGCATTTGCCCGTCGGCCAACTCCGAGGTCCCACAACAGGGCTTTCGCGACAGTTGGTTAGCCGATGAGGAAGAGCAGCGCCAAGAATTCCGGATGGCAGGCGTAAAATATCGTCTGGCAACCCCTTGAGCGTCGCTTTGTGATTTCCCACATATATGGGGTTATTGCTTAAATGACGCAATATATGGGGGTAATCACGTGGATAAAAATCAGTTGTTCATTGAACGCCGCGATCAAGGCGACTATGCGGTGAGAAAGCCGGATTCGGCGCGGGCAAGCGCTGTTTTGCCGACTCAGGCCGAAGCTATTGCGTGGGCGAAGGCGCACAATCCGAAAGCGACGCCGATGATCGAGCGTGTCCACAACACGAAGGATGGCCGCCCGGATAAGTGGCGCACATAAGTTCACATGGTAAGTGCAACTCCGGTGCTGAAATGAAGCTTCTGTATAGTGGCCAAAGCACATGTGACGTAGAGACACTCAAGCGCCTGCTCCTCATTGGAACCGAACTCGCGTTCATGGATCGACCCTCCGTCACGTTTGGCGGGCAGTGGGGAACGATTGGGCATCAATCGATGCTTCGCGCAGTAAATACTAAAGGGGAGCCGGTAAGCATTACGGTACATGCTCCACCATCAGGCCCGGCAAACACACTCTATGAGCCGTATGCAATTGCTGATTTCGAAAATCCCGAATTTGTACGGATAGTCCTAGAGGGCCTACGCTGCGACAATGCATTTGCGTCCAAATTCATCCAAATCGAAGCGGACTACGGCGGCGGCCTCAAAGGTCGGATGATCCTAGATGCCTTTGGCAGAACCTCAGACTTAACTCCCTTACCGCTTGCCGTTAAGGCCGATCCTAGAAGGTTGTTCAAGGTGGATACTGTGGATGACCTCCGGGCAACTTTGCAAATGATTATGGCAGATGTATCAGTCCAGTTGACTAGCGCTCTAGTCGTTGCCGGCGAAGCGCAAGCGGTGCCAGTTGCCAACGATCCTTACTTCTTGAAATTGCTCTCCTTGCGAATGAGCGCTGCAAAATATGTGGGAGAGTCGGCAACTCATGCTTGGTTGGTTGGTCTGGAGTTCGCGAAAGCAGTCATTCCCGATGAGGCGCTACAGAAGTTGTCTTTAGGGGAGATCGTAACCTACAGGCGAAAGACAGATAGCCTATATCAAGCATGGACCGCTGATTTGAATCAGATTGCTGCCAAGATTGACGACCTCACGGTTGGAGAGGCTCACGATCGTATTCCCAAGCTGATCGTGACGGAGCTTGGGCCTAAAGTCGTTGCCTACAAAGGGGAGATGGCAACGATACGAGACACACTTTTTGGCGGCCTCATGAAAGGTATCGTCGATTGGAAGGCACCAATGCTCTCAGTCGCTTCGTTTACGACACTTGGGTTCACGGCGGCGGCGACGGCGTTTGCGTCTTCGCTTTTGGCTGCAGAGGCTAAACCAATAGTCGATTATTTTATGGCGCGACGCGGTGTGGCGCGCAAGCACGCGGTTGCGTATCTCATTGGATTGGCGAACAACTAAAGGATGTGCGGGTCGCCTTTCGGTGCGCTGCAGAAATCAAAACAGTCCGCCACGGAGTTGATTTAACGTACACAAATCGTTTGGATCACGTCGAAAGGGCTGAATGCTTCTCAAGCCATGTGCAAAATTTATATGTGGACGGTCCCTGCCTGCAAGGGGGTTGAGTAGGGTTTTTTGGCGACCTG
>CAYTRB010000282.1:0-3727 GCA_964440215.1 uncultured Methylocapsa sp. | reverse complement strand
GTCACCTTCTCGATCTTGCCGTTGAACCGGAAGGGATTCATATAGTCCGGGGAGACCGGCGTGCCGGTATTCAGTCCGACATCCGCGCCCTCGGTCGCTGAGAATCCGCAGCACTGGGTCACCTCGATTCGGCCTTGCCCAACCTTCTCGCCGTTCACGGAAAGAGTGCCGGTGCCGCCCTTCCCGGCACCGCCCCCGTCATAGGCAAAGTCGAACACGATGGTTGCCTTACCGGGCACGAGCGGCTTGGCGGACGTCACAGTGAACCTCTTCAGCCCCAAAAAATTGTAATGGTAGGCCGGTTTGCCATCCTTGACGTAAAGGCTCCAGCCGCCGAAACGGCCACCCTGGGCAACCAGGACGCCATTGGCCGGCGGGTTTGGCACAATCACATCCGCCGTGATCGAGAATGAGGTGTTCTTGACGTTGATGAAGGCGTTCTCTGGGATCGAGAACATGCCGTCGTAGACCGTCAGAGACTTCCGGCCAGCCATAAGATCTGGCCTGCCAGCCACCTCTGGATTGGCTCGTTCGAACAAGCGATCGTCAATTGGCAGGACGTGGTTGGCGATCGCCTCGCGCAGGAAGACCGCCTGCATCTCGCGCAGCTTGCCGGGGTTCTTGGCCGCCAGATCGTTGGCCAGGCTAAAATCTGATTTTGTATCGTATAGCTCCCATTTGTCGTCCTTGAGCGGCGCCCGGACCTTGCTCTCCCAGGGCGCTCTATGAACGGTGCCGGCGAGCCAGCCCTCGGCGTAGACTCCCCGGTTGCCGAACATTTCAAAATATTGGGTCAGATGATTCTCAGGCGCCTTCGCGTCGTTGAAATTGGACAGCATGCTGACGCCTTGGATCGGCGTCTGTGGCGTCCCGTTCACGACTCGCGGCGCCGGCAAGCCCGCGGCTTCCAGGATCGTTGGCGCGACGTCGGTCACATGGTGCCACTGCGAGCGAATCTCGTTCCTCGCATGCACCCCCTTTGGCCAATAGACGACCAAGCCGTTGCGGGTACCGCCGTAGCTCGATGCGACCTGCTTGGTCCAGGTAAAGGGCGTGTCGCCCGCGATCGCCCAGCCGGCTGCATAATGATTGTGGCCGAGAGGGCCGCCGAGGTCGTCGATATGTTTGAGCTGCTCCTCGATCGGTTCTGGAACTCCGTTGAAATAAGTCATTTCATTGAAAAGGCCATTCATGCCGCCTTCGGCGCTCGCACCATTGTCGCCGATGATGTAGAAGATGAGCGTGTTATCCAGCTGGCCGAGATCCTTCAGAGCGGCGATCAGGCGGCCGATCTCGGTGTCGGCATATTCGCCGAAGCCAGCGAACACTTCCATCTGACGGGCGAACAGCCGCTTTTCATCGGCGCTCAGCGCATCCCAATCCTTGATCGCTTCGGGCTTCGGCGCGAGTTTCGTATCGGCGGGCACAACGCCGAGCTTCTTCTGCCGCTCAAGCGTCTGCTCGCGGAGCTTATCCCAGCCCTGGCTGAATTGGCCCTTGTATTTGGCGATCCATTCTTTCGGCACATGGTGCGGCGCATGGGTCGCGCCCGGCGCGAAATAGATGAAGAAGGGTTTGTCCGGTGTCAGCGACTTCTCCGATTGCATCCACGCGATCGCCTGGTTCGTCATGTCAGTCATGAAATGGTAGCCGGGCTTTTCGTCGATTTGGATCTTGTTCATGCCATCCCAGACGGTCGGGGCCCATTGATCCGTCTCGCCCCCGAGAAAGCCGTAGAACTTGTCGAAACCGGAGCGCGTCGGCCAGCGATCGGTTGGCCCCGAGGCGCTGAGCTCCCACACCGGCGTCTCATGGGACTTGCCGAATGCGGCGGTTGCATAGCCGTTGAGGCGCAGCATTTCGGCGAGCGGAGCGACGCTGTTGGGCCTCACCCCCGTGTTCCCGGTGAAGGCAGTCGCCGTCTCGGTAATCGAGCCCATGTTGTTCATGTGGTGGTTGCGGCCGGTGAGCAAAGCAGTGCGGGTCGGCGAGCAGAGCGCTGTCGTGTGGAACTCGTTGAAGCGAAGGCCTTCGTTTGCCAGCGCATCCACGGTCGGCATGTGGACCGGGCCTCCGAAGGCGCTGGACTGGCCAAACCCCATATCGTCGATCAGCACGATCAGCACATTCGGAGCGCTCGCGGGCGCCTGGACCTGGAAGAATGGCGGCGGCTTCACATTGCGTGCGTCGAGTTCCGTGACCGGCGGATAGACGGGTTCGGGAATGGGCAGGACTGTCCTGTCGATGGGCACCTCTTGGGCAGTGGCCAGTGCGGGCGGCCCGAAAAAAGTCAGAAGTCCAAGCCCGATCGGCATGAATGCGCTTGCGACTTTCCTCATAAAACTATCTTCCTTCATTGGCGCATCGGCACAAGACAGCATCACATGCTAATTGGCGCGGCTCATCTGCTTTAAATGTTTGCATCTAAAAAAGCGACGGGGGTATGAACGGGACCGCCGGTTTCATTCCTCCAGCCCCTGCTATCCCAAGCCCTTCGGTCAGGCGCTAAGCCAGCGCTTATGCGAAGGGGTGAAATTTCCGCCCCGCCACAATGCCAAGCACAATGAAGGCCACCAACAGGATAGACTGCGCCGCAAGAAACGGCGGCTCGGATTGCGTTGGCGCCAGTTGATGGACGAACGGCACCTTGAGGAAAGCCTGAAAAAGCGTGACAAAGCTGTTCAGATAGAGAGCCGCAACGGCGCCTGTCACATAGATCCAGCGCCAGGCCCCGGCCAGGTGAAAGACATAGAGCGCGAGGATCGCGATCGTCAGCGTCACCAGGGATATGATGCCGACGATGTGCGATGGCAACAGATGAGGGACTGGAAAGAAGAACCCTGTCGCGCTCGTCAAAACCGTGGTTGCGAGAAAGAGCCCGGTCCAGCCGGGGAGTTTTTTCGAGCCAAGCATTCCGAACAAGACGATGAGACCGGAGATGACCCCGATCAGACCTAAAACAACATGCACTAGAGTAAAGGCCGGCGTCGGCAATCCTAAAATCATGGCACTCGCCCTTTCCATGCTCTTCACAGCACCGCCGATCGCTAAAACGGCATGGTGAAATTCACTTGTACGAGAGTGCCCTTGTTAAAGAAAACGTGCTAGCTATTTCTCTCTTCATGGCCGGTGTAAGCGGATAGCGCGGCGCTATCCCGTTCAGGCGTTTTGCCCCGCGTTTTGGCGGACGAAGTCGTGACTATATAATTTTCCGCAACGAATCCGTGTGCTAGGCTGAAACGAATGCGTTACAATGAGATCGTGGCGAACACGGTGCAGTCTGAAAGCGCTGTCATGCTTGATATTCCGGTCATTGATGCTGGTGACGGCGGGACTCTCCGCCACGCGGTGCTGAGTCCGGCTCGCGCGCGGGCCCTGCGCGATGATTGTTTGACGGTGTTTCCGCGTGCGATAATCCCGTTCCTGCCGGTATTGGATGGCGCCGCGCGCCACTGGCTCACCCGGTCCTGCTCGCCCTATGTGCCGGAGATTGCGCAAATCGCGGCGACGCTCGGCTTTCCGGGCGTCTGGCTGCTCAACAACTCATACCAATGGGGCTGCACTTCGCTCGCCCGCGAGGAAGAAGGCGTGCCCTGGCTCGCGCGCACGCTCGATTGGCCTTTCCCAGGGCTAGGCCGCCATACGGACGTCCTCCGCACAAAGGGCCCCGCGGGCGAATATTTCAGCGTCACCTGGCCCGGCTATGCCGGCGTGCTGACGGCGATGG
>CAYTRB010000281.1:0-3768 GCA_964440215.1 uncultured Methylocapsa sp. | reverse complement strand
ATAGTTACGGCTGAAGGTCACTGACGGAAAGCCCAATGGCGCAGGGACAATGCCCCTTGGCCGTGTTAACGGCGAGTGGCGATTGGAAGTCCCCCGCCAAGGAGATTTGGGAAATCTTGCTGCGCGGACCGAGCTCTTCTGAATAACGCGAAGGCATCGTCATTTGGCTGCGGCCGTAGGACGGTAGGCCGTCAGCCGCTCGACCGCAAAAATGGTGATGCCCATGGCCACGAAGAAGGCACGCGCATGCGTCTCGGTCATCGCGACGAATGCGAGAATGATCAGTAGCGGACCGACAATCCGCTCAACCCATTGGTGTAGCGCGATCGGGATTACTTTGATGACGCCGGCTGGGAAGTCGGTCAGGAGCGTCATCAATAGATGAATGCCTGCGAGCGCGTAGGACAGCGCTGCGGGCCAGCCTGAAAGCCCGATAATTGCAGGAGCCACTGCGAAGATCACGACGGCAAGGTAGTCGATCGCACCATGGACGGTAAGGGAGATTGGCTTCATGTCTGCACGCCCGGCCTGAAATATCGCCGGAGACGCTAGACGACCGGGCATTATCTGTCTGTTAGATGGATGACACTCCCTTTGGACCCGTATCCAACGACTCTGCCAATAGAAAGAGTGCACTGTCATTCACGCAAATCATGTCGCGAGTGTAGTTTAAGAGGCCGCGCTTGCGAAGGCCACTGAGGATTGAGCTCACGACCGGACGGGAAGCGCCCACAATGTCGGCGATGTCCTGCTGGGTAAGCCTTATCTCCAGCGAGAATCCATGCGGGCACCGCGCGCCGAAGCTGCCAGCGAGTTCCACCAGCGTTTCGATCACTCGCCGGTCGACGGATTGGCTCATCGCGCGGAGCAACCGCCGCTCAGCCGATCGTTTCGATCTGGCCAAGTATTCGGCGACGAAGACCGCCAAACGGGGACTGACTTCCATGGCAGCGCGCAGTTCGTGTGCAAGCACGCGTTGTACCACAACATCGCCAATTGCCTGCGCCGTTTCCTCGTGTTCCGATTGCAGTTGGCGGGCGGGAATCGCGCCCGCGATGTCGCCGTATTTCAACAGCTCGATCGTAATCTGCGTCCCTTCCTCGCAAATACGTGACGTTTTCACGAAGCCATCCAAAATAAGGAATAGCCTATTCGCAGGCTCGCCCTGCCCATAGAGGGCTGTCCTGTCCGCGAGTGTTACGCGCTGGGCCGACCTGCACATCGACGCAATCAACGCGCTGATTGGCACGCCCGCGGTGCTCACTTCGGTGTCAAATACCCCGGCCATCTTTTTCCTATTTTCCGAAGTTAGGCTGACTATGCAAGACGACGCCCCCTGATTGCGAATCCAACTCAGAGTCAACCTTTGCGGCCGTTGGTATTCAAGGTAGCCCATAGCTCATTAAACATGCGGAATTCCGAGTTACTGCTGCATCGATCCATGTACCTGTGCTCAAGGCGCTGCGCGTTACCTTTTATCAAATAAGCTAAGTACGCAACTATACGTTAGGCGCGATTGATTTCATGGACGGCGACTCCTTCTAACGGGTCGCCACCCACGGAATGGCCTCCGTCATTTTTCTCGAATGACGTAGCGCAGCTCCCGTTTCGATTCAGCCGCGGCCGGGCCCGAAGATGATAGGGCGCAGCCATCGGTCAAGCGCGATCGGGCCCGGGCCGCGAGTCAGGATGAAAAGAAGGAGTGACGCCCAGGTAAGGTGCTCAATCCAATCCTCGGGATAGACAAACGCCTCGATGATAAAGGTCATGCCGAGCATCGGCAGTGTCGCTAAGCGCGTGGCAAGCCCTAGCACAAGCAGCACCGGGCAGGTCAATTCGACCGAAGTTGCGAGCGTCGCAGCGAGTTCCGGGGGCAGCACCGGCACTTTGTACTCGTCGCGGAAGAGCACGATGGTGGTCTGCCAGCTCGCCAGTTTGGTGAGGCCGGAATTCCAAAACACCGCGGCAATGCTGATGCGGAACAGGAGCTGCAGGATCGCCAGTGGGAAGCGCTCGAGCCAGGCGAGCAGCGCTCGCAAGCGCTCCTGCCAGCGGGGGCGAGCGAAGGCGGGAACGGCATGGTGGGTCATTGGCGAATCTCACTTCCTGCATGGGATTGAGCTAGGCTTACGGCGATGATGGCACCGTCGAGAAAAAGCGCGGGCAAGGCACGGCAGAGATCGAAGGCGGGGTCCGCAACGAGCGCCACCTCGGTCGCGCGTGCGAGCGTCTCGCCCCGTTGCACCGCCGAGCGAAACGTGAATGTCGCGGAATCGAGCGCGCGCATGATGATGTTAGCGTCCGCGCGGCTTACCTCGAGCCAGACGCCACCGGCGGCGAGATCGATCGTCGCCTCGGCCGCCGCTTCGGCTCGATTGGCGCGCCAGATGCGGTCGATCGGCCAGCGCGACGCAACAAAGCCGAAGGAGGGATGAAGCTGCAATGTCAGTCGCGGTGCGTCCTCCGCCACGACATCGGCAAGCGTCATCGCGGCGATGGGATTGGCGTGGGCCGCGTTGGCGGCAACGTTCATCAGCCACTCGAGACGCGCTACATCGGCGAGATAGACGAGCTCGCGACACGGCGCGAAGCCCGCCAAGAAATCGGGAAAACGCCCACCATATTCGGCGAGCACCGCGCTCTCGGGGGGATGGCGGCAAATGAACTCGTGCGCAGCATAGGCGAAGAAGCGCTCGTCAACCAGCCGGCACACGGCCGGAAATGTTTCGCGCAACGCCGCGGTCAGCGATGCGAAAACATTGTTGCGGTAGACCCCAAGCCGCTCTTCCGGCGCAAGGCCGTCAGCGGCGACGAGCGCACAGAATGTATCCGTATCCCCTGTGAGGATCGCGCGGCGGAATGCCGCCTGTACCTCATGCAGCGCAAGCATCAGAGTCCACCGTAGCGAGGGCGGCGCGCGCTTTCTGCGCCTCATCGAGGAGCTGAGCGAGCGGCGGCAGGTTGTTGTCCCATTCGACAAGGCTCGGCACAAGGCCGAAGCGCTCGATGGCGCGGCGATAGAGATCCCAGACGGGCGGGGCGACGGGCGAGCCGTGGTCGTCAATCAGCAGGCTCTGGCTGCCACGCATGACACGGCTGTGCCCGGCGATATGGATCTCGCCCACCGCGGCGGCCGGAAGCGCCTCGAGATAAGCTTCAGCGTTGAGATCGAGATTGTTGCAGGTGACGAAAATGTTGTTGACATCACAGAGCAAGCCGCAGCCGGAGCGGCGCACCAGCTCGCCGAGAAAGTCAGGCTCCGGGATCGTCGAGTGCCGGTAGCACAGATAGCTCGCCGGGTTTTCGACGAGTAGGCGCCGGCCCAGCGCCGCCTGCGCCTTGGCGACGTTGCCCACGACGATATCGAGGCTCTCCTCGGTATAGGGCAGCGGCAGCAAGTCATTAAGATAGGCGTCCCCGGTGATGCTCCAGGAGAGATGCTCGGAGACGAGGAACGGCTCAGTGCGCGCGATGAGGGTCCGAAGCCGCCGGAGATGATCGTCCGCGAGCCCCTCGGCGCTGCCGAGCGACAAGCCGACACCATGCAGGCTTAGAGGATACTCTTGGCCGATCGTGTCGAGCCGCACCGGCGCGGGGCCGCCGCCGAGGTAATTCTCGGCATGCACCTCGAGCCAGCCGATAGCGGGGCGGGTGGCAATGATCTCGTCGAAATGCAGCGTGCGCATGCCGATCCCGATTGCTGCCGGGATCGCACGGGCGTCTTGTGCCTTGGGGATCATCGACCCACTCCGTTGCTTGGCAGCGCTT
>CAYTRB010000280.1:0-3788 GCA_964440215.1 uncultured Methylocapsa sp. | reverse complement strand
AGCTTGCCTCAAAAGCCAATTTCGACGCCGCGCTCGCCCTGCTCGGGCATGATTCTCTGATTACCCGCAGCCGCAACACTTTGGTCAGTCAATTTTTGAACACGCCGGAAGCGACGCATCTTTTGTTCATCGATGCCGATATTTGTTTCGAGGCGGCGCAAGTCTTTGAGATGCTCAAATTTGATCAAGAGTTTGTCGCCGGGATCTATCCTTTGAAAGTGATCGACTGGAGCAATCCGGCGATCAAGCGCGCGGCAACCGCGAGCGAGCCATTTCAAGCCGCGCCGCTCCTTTACGTCGGCACGCTCTGCACAGGCAAAGCGTGTGAACGCGAGGGACGCTTCGCCACCGCCATCTATAGCGGCGGCGGCTTCATGCTTTTGAAGCGGCAGGTGATCGAACGCATGATCGCGGCCTATCCGGAAAGCCGCTACAACAGCGTGCATGCCTATTCCAATGCCAAGACAGCCGAAAGCTACGCGCTTTTCGATTGCATGATCGACAAGGACACTGGCGCCTATGTCAGCGAGGATTTTGGCTTTTGCCAAAAATGGCGTGATATCGGCGGCAGGATCTGGCTCGACACCGAAGGCAAGCTGACCCACATTGGCTCTTATAATTTTCAGGGCGACCCCCGGGTGCGGTATTCATGCGAGAATTCCCTCGACCGGGCTCTACTTTTGAGCGTATAGTATTTAAAATAAAAGTTGCGGTTAAGCGTTACCGGGCGCTTTGTATAGCGTACCGTGATCTTCATGACCGCAACTGGTCAAGAAGGAATTCCTCTGATGAGCTCACATACGATCGCTGGACCGGACGTATCTCCGGCCTATCCCATTGTCCGCAAGATCGGCCTGCAGGATCTTAAGCAGGCCTTGGCCGAAGGGTATGCCGATTTCTTGGCGAGGCCATCGCACCTGGTTTTCCTCGGTCTCATTTATCCGGTCGCCGGCATTTGGCTTGTCGTCGGCAATTCCCTCCCCCTTATCTTTCCAATCCTGTCGGGATTCGCTCTTATCGGCCCGTTCGCGGCCATCGGCCTCTATGAGGTAAGCCGCTGCCGGGAACTTGGTCTGGACACCTCCTGGAAACGCGCGTTCGGCGTTGTGTGGTCGCACCGGATGTTTCCGATTCTGTCGCTCGGCCTCATCTTGCTGGTGATCTTCGCCGGCTGGCTGTTCACGGCCCAGTCGCTTTACGTATGGCTCTTTGGATCGGCGCCCCCTACGTCCTTCACCCAGTACATGGGTGAGGTCCTCGGCACAGCGCAGGGATGGAAATTGATCGGTTTTGGAACCGCGGTCGGTTTTGTCTTTGCCGTACTCGCGCTGAGCGTGAGCGTCGTCTCATTCCCGATGCTGGTAGACCGGGATGTCGACGTTCCGATCGCCATCCTAACATCCATCAAGGCCGTGTTGTTGAACCCATTCATCATGGCGCTTTGGGGCTTGATCGTCGCCGTGTCCCTGGCGATTGGATTCCTGCTCGTGTTTGCGGGTCTCGCGGTCGTGGTGCCGGTTCTCGCGCATGCGACCTGGCATCTATACCGTAAGGTCGTCGCACCGGCCACTCAAAGGTAGGGGTTTCTGCCATTTGTCCGAGCTCGCAGGCCAAGCAAGGCAGGCGCGAACGCTTGGGCTTGGGTATCAGCGCCTATTTACCGTGATCAAGCCGTTGCGCACCGGGCGGGTTTGCCGAGCCGGGCTTTGCAAGCGCCTCCTTATTTCGGCGGTCAGGCCCTGAGCCGGTATCCCGTTTTGAAGATTTGCCAAACCGCCAAAAGGCATAAGCTCAAAAATATGATGATCATGGCGAGACTAACGCCGATGCTAACGTCGGATTTCTCGTAAAAACTCCAGCGGAATCCGCTGATCAAATAGACGACAGGATTGGCGAGCGTGACCGTCCGCCAAAAGGGCGGCAACATGTCGATCGAATAGAAACTGCCGCCGAGGAAAGTCAGTGGCGTGACAACGAGGAGTGGCACGAGTTGCAACTTCTCGAAGCCATCCGCCCAGATTCCGATGATGAAGCCAAACAGACTGAAGGTCACAGCGGTGAGGATGAGAAAAGTGAGCATCCAAAGGGGGTGAGCGATCTCGAATGAAACAAAGAGCCGGGCGGTCGCCAGGATGATCAAACCGAGTAGGATAGACTTGCTGGCTGCCGCCCCAACATAGCCGGTAACAATTTCGATAGCGGAAACTGGAGCCGAGAGGATTTCATAGATCGTGCCGGAAAATTTCGGGAAAAAAATAGCAAAGGATGCGTTGGCGATGCTCTGTGTCAGAAGCGACAGCATGATCAATCCCGGAACGATGAAGGCGCCGTAAGGGATCCCCTTGATCGTTGTCATGCGTGAGCCGATCGCCGCGCCGAAGACAACAAAATATAGCGACGTCGAGATAACCGGCGAAACGATGCTTTGCAGAACAGTGCGCCAAGTCCGCGCCATCTCAAAAAAATAGATCGCCCGGATCGCGTGAATGTTCATGAATTTGCCCTCACAAGCTTGACGAATATTTCCTCCAATGAGCTTTGACTTGTTTGGAGATCCTTGAAGTCGATCCCGAGATCGCTCAATTGTCTCAACAATGATGCTATATTGGTCCGGTCACCTTGCGAATCAAAGTTATAGATAAGTTCACTTCCGTCGTGCACCAGCTCTAATTGGTAGTGGGCGAGCTTATCGGGAATAGCGTCCAGCCGGTTCTGCAAATGCAGTGTTAACTGCTTTTTGCCGAGCTTTTTCATGAGGGCTGATTTGTCCTCAACGAGAATGATTTCGCCCTTGTTGATCACGCCGATCCGGTCGGCCATTTCTTCGGCCTCCTCGATGTAGTGGGTGGTCAGGATGATGGTCACCCCAGTGGCACGCAAAGACCGCACCATTTCCCACAAATCTCGCCGGAGTTCAACGTCGACACCCGCCGTTGGTTCGTCGAGGAATAGGATGCGCGGCTCGTGCGAAAGGGCTTTGGCGATCATCACGCGGCGTTTCATGCCGCCCGAAAGGGTCCTGATCTGGCTGTCCTTCTTATCCCATAAGGACAACTCCCTTAGAACCTTCTCGATATAGAGCGGGTTGGCGGACTTACCGAAGAGACCGCGGCTGAAGTTCACGGTGGCCCAGACGGTCTCGAATGCGTCCGTGGACAATTCTTGCGGCACAAGACCGATTCTGGATCTCGCCGCCCGGAAGTCGCGCGTGATGTCATAACCGCCGGCAATGATGGTGCCTGCAGTCGGATTAACGATCCCGCAGATGATGTTGATCAGGGTGGTTTTGCCGGCACCATTTGGTCCAAGGAGAGCGAAGATCTCGCCAAGGTAGATTTCCAGGTTGATCTCTTTTAGCGCCTGGAATCCAGAGGTGTAGATCTTGGTGAGATCGGCTATCGAAATAATAGGCTGCATGGGTTTCCCACGAGTCAATGAAATTGGAAGAAGGCGCCTGATCGTGGAAATCTGAGGGCAAACAATGATGCCCTCTGATCCCGGGGGTTATAAAAAGTAAGAAAAATCCAAAAGATAAAACAGAGCTGGGTGGTGGGCTGGGCAGAAGTCTACTATTCCTTTTAAAAACAATAACTTATGGCCAAACATTTACCCCAAATACCCCATTAAAATATATAAGGTATTTTTTGCCGCGCCCGCACCTTTTTCGTGCGACAACTTGACAGTATTCCCCAATGTTGCAGGGACACTGGCCGCCATCTGGAGGGCTGGGTTTCTAGTTAAGGGGATTTTGTCGCTAATGTACATTACCGATTCTGTGGGGACTCGCT
>CAYTRB010000279.1:0-3800 GCA_964440215.1 uncultured Methylocapsa sp. | reverse complement strand
TCAAATTCGCGATGAACGCATCGGGGTCGACATGCACAATCGCCAGATTGAGCGGATCCTTGCGCTTTTTTAGTTCCGCCATGTCGGTCATGCTTTATTCCCCAATGTGTCTGTGTTGCTTCTCTGACAGGTTTTGGATGGTTTCCTTCAAAGCGACGTGATCAATCGCAGATTTCGGTTTTGATCGACCAAATGTCATAGGCTGGTGAATCGTCAGAGTTCGCATAGGTGGATATAAAAGCGTGTGCCGTGCCATCAGCATAAAGCGCATGACGAAGGTTTTTACCAAAGTCTCCGCCATAGACATGGATGCTGATGGAAACGGTCCCTGGGAGCGCGTTGGACAATTGAATGGCCTCCACTTTTTTGGGCGAGACAACATCGACCGAACCGGGTTTGACGCGTTTGACTTCGTCCTTGGGCCGAGGCGCATTGCCAGGCTCCCATAGAAAGTGCTGAGCACCAATGGAGCCGCGCAGCAGACCGCGGATCTCCCAGATCCTGTCTTGGCACGCGGGCAGTGACTGGCCTCCGTCAAAGACGGTGCTGACCACGGAAAAACGTTCGAGACCATCGCTATAGAGCAAGTGATGCTGACATTGCTCTGCATCGGGCACGGCAAAGGCATCGGGCAGCCAATCATCACTCGCCACGAGCCGGGCCATAAGGTCGCGGCCGATCACAAGAATTTCCCGTTCGCTTTCTGCCAGTTCCACCATGAACTGGATATCCCAAATGAAACGCTTGAGGGGCGGAGGCGCGGGCGTTCTCATAGCAAGCCCGGCTCAGTTGCAAACGGCTGATGCTGGGCATTGCTGATCTTTTGATGCGCGATGCGGCACCATAAAACCCCTCGGCGATCGGCTAGGGGTGGAAAACCGTGCAGGGTCACGGGCGTGGCCGTAGGCGGCCAGCAACCTTTCATGCCGTGCATTTGTGCGCCAGCTAGGCCTATGCCAGAACAGGATTGTCGCCATTCCGACAAATCTCCAAAGTTGAACAATGGCACGCAAGAAACAGGCCGCGGCAACGCAACGCTGCGCGCTCCCTGCTGGTTAGTACCTGTCCGATGCCCCCTCAATTCAAAACGAGCGCATCGCGGAGCAGGGTCGCGGTGTGAACCGCCCGGCGCCCGCTGCCATGTTCGATTTGATGGCGGCAGGAAAACCCATTGGCGATAATCGGTGCATCGGAACTCGCTGCACGCACCGCGGGCAGCAGCGAAAGTTCCGCCATTTGCAGCGATGCGTTGTAATGCTCGGCTTCGAGCCCGAAACTGCCAGCCATGCCACAGCAACTCGTCTCGACGATGTCGTAGGAAAAGCCTGGAATCCAGCTTATGACCTTGCGCGTCGCCTTCATCACGCCGAACGCTTTTTGATGGCAGTGGCCATGCAACAGTGCCTTCGGCAGATCAATGGGTTTGAGGTTGAGGCGCAAACCTTTGTTCTGATGTTCACGGGCGAGAAACTCCTCAATCAAATAGAGCTGCTTGCAGAGTTCACCGGCTTCTGGGCCAAGACCGAGGCTATAGAGCTCGTCTCGAAGCGAAAGGAGGTAAGAGGGCTCGAGACCGATAATGGGCGTTTGCGCTGCAATTTCGCCACGGAACGCGGCAAGCACGCGTTGACCCTCGCGGCGTGCTTTTTCGACCATGCCGGTGGTCAGAAAAGTGCGGCCGCAGCAAAGCGGGCGGTCCGGCTCGGCGTCGCCAGGCGCTGGTTTCGCGATGCGGACCTTATAGCCCGCATGTTCGAGCACAGTGGTGGCAGCCTCGGCGATTCCGGAATCGAAATGATGGCAGAAGGTGTCGACGAAAAGGATGACGTCGCCGCTTGGGGCCACCCCGCCCGACGTAAAGCCGGTGAAAGGCTTCTTGGCGAGCATGGGAATGGGACGCCTGGCTGTAATGCCAAGCCATTTTTCGAGGCTGTGCGCGATCCACTGAGAACGGTTGCGGAGGCCGATGGCAAATCGGAGCAAGGTGCGATAGCGCCCCGCCCATAGCGGCAACCCTCCAAACAGCCGCATGCGCAGGGCACACCCAAAATCTCGTGCCGCTGCGCGAGATATTCAGTTTTGATCAGCGTCATATCGACCGAACTCAAGCATTCCTTCTTGCAGGCCTTGCAGGAGACGCAGAGATCCATCGCCTCGTCGAGGCGGGGATCGGCGAAGGCGCGCGCGCCGGTGCCTTCATGCAGCGCCGCCTTGAACGCCGCCACGCGCGCCTCGGTCGAATGTTTGCGCTCGCCGGTGATCCGGTAGCTTGGGCACATCACGCCCTTGCCCGTATTCTGACAATCGCGGCTATGCATACACACGGCGACTGCCTTGGCATAATTACCGCCAGTCGCTGGAATGCCGGAATAGGCATAGCCGATGCCATAAGTGTCATAAGCCGACCAATCGAGAAAGGTTTTCATGCACTTGCCTCGGGTCCCGCGCAAATAACGCAAGAGTCATGCCTCAAGACGGGCTGGCCCGGTTCTTGGATGGCGGGAGGCGCTGGAGTCCTCTTGTCGCTCCGGTTGTCAGACATCGGACGTTGAGACATGCACAATAAGCGGCTGGAAGCGTTTCGCAGCAATCCAGGAGGCGACTGGGTGCCCGCTGATTTTGAAATCACGGCATCGCAATATGCGGTCAAATTCCGGAAGGTGACAGGCACGCATGTGGCGTTCACCCATCCCGCAGTTCAAAATTGCGTTGCAATCCCTATGAAAAAGAAGGTCAGAACCGTTCATGTGAAGGCATTTCTCGATTTGATCGACCGCATGGACGAACTCGACCGATGAGCGAACTCAGCGCCTATCGATACGCTGTGGCGCCGATTCCACTTGAGGAGGGCGGCGGTTATATTGTGAGCTTTCCCGATATTCCAGGTTGCCTCGGCGTTGGCGACACATCAGAGGAGGCCGTTGAGGATGCGCAACAGGCGCTCTTCGCCTGCCTTGATGCATTCAAGGCGGTTGACAGATCGCCACCCGTCCCGTCCGCGCCGCCCGCATGAACATGCAAGAGCCAAGGCACGGCCCGTGGGACCACTCTCTGGCGCTGCGTTTGAGACCGACGGGTATTGGCGAGGTCG
The DNA here is from genome assembly GCA_964440215.1 of uncultured Methylocapsa sp. Lineage (GTDB taxonomy): Bacteria > Pseudomonadota > Alphaproteobacteria > Rhizobiales > Beijerinckiaceae > Methylocapsa. The sequence goes on along the minus strand of CAYTRB010000279.1, from coordinate 709 downwards.
ATCGCTTCATCCCGTCTTTCGCGCCTACAGCCGAAAGCATCGGGCATAACGATGCGATCGTCAAAAAATAATGCCGCATGACGATAAAGGGATGATGACCTGCCAATCAGCGGCCACGGCCATCCATGCCGTCCCGGCCCAATGGCTGGAGCGCGGTTTCCGGCTGTTGACCCTGCGCGAACTCCACATGGAGCAGGAACCGCCGGCCTTTGCCTGGATCGAGCAGCATCTGTTGCGCTCGCCACAACGCCTAAGCCGTCACGGGCTTTCCTTTGCCGGTACTTTTTTGCCCGAGATCATGGCTTGGCTGAGCGAACATTTGGGCCGCCCTTCACTGCGCGAAAGTACCGGTCAACCTTATCGTAATGCCCTCTGGCCGATCTTGACCTGGTATAGCGAGGACCGGCTGTGGCCGGACGGCATCCACACGATCGAGTGGTTTGTCGACGTTGTTTTTCAAGACGAACCATCATGGGCCGCGTTTCGGCAGCGCTGGCACGGCCGGCTGATCGGCAAGAGCGGCTTATGAGTGACAAAGACATGATCATCCCATGCCCCTCCTGCGATACGGCGAACAGTCTTACGGAGAGCCAAGACGCGAAGAGCGCCCGATGCAGCGCCTGCGCAAGCCCGCTTTTCACAGGCCGTCCCATTCACCTGACGGCTGAGCGCTTTAACACCCATGCGCTCGCGAAGGGGTTGCCTCTAG
>CAYTRB010000278.1:0-3833 GCA_964440215.1 uncultured Methylocapsa sp. | reverse complement strand
ATCCGCGGAGGCCGTTATCGGCAAGGGGCTGGCGGTAGATTTCCGAGGCGTATTGGGCGGATTCAATCGATCGTCGCAACGCCCACTTGGGAGATTGCGATGGCGCATAAGAAAAGACGTTCGGATCGAGCTGGTCGAAAGGCCTTGAGGTCGCCTGGTCGGCCGCCAGTGGCGCGGCGTGACGAACTCCTCGTGTTCTGGGCGTCGATCGCCGCAGGCCGCACGAGCGAAGCGGCTGCTATAGACTCAGGCATTTCCCCGGCGGTGGGCGTCCGGTGGTTTCGGAGGGCTGGCGGGATGGCGCCGTCGCATTTGTCGACCGGATTTGAATTGCTTTGGATCTCCGACGGTCGCGACTATCGCGCTTGCCGTAATCGGTCCAAGGCCAGGGACACTTTGCAGGCGGCGGCTTGTTTCGTCGGCCCGATGCCATGCCAACAGTTTTACTTCGACTTCCTTGACCTGTTCGGCGACGTAGCGCAGCTGCGCGGCCAAAATGCCGAGCATTTCTGCCGCAAGCGCTGGTAAGCGCTGATCTCCTGCCGTTTCAAGAAGAGCAAGCAGCCGTTCGACATTGCGGATGCCTCGTCCAACTACAATACCGAATTCGGCGAAATGGGCGCGAATGGCGCTGATAAGTCTGCTCCGCTGACGAATCAGTAAGTCGCGCGTCCGGTGCAGCATTAGAACAGCCTGCTGATCCGCAGATTTGATTGGCACAAATCGCATCGTGGGTCTTTGCACGGCTTCGGCGATCGCCTCGGCATCGGCGGCATCGTTCTTCTGGCTCTTGACATAGGGCTTTACGAATTGCGGCGGCATCAGACGGACATCGTGCCCAAGAGCGGCGATTTCTCGTCCCCAATAGTGTGCCGTGTGGCAGGCCTCAATCCCAACCAACGCCGCGTCCAGTCCGGCAAAGAACGGCAGCACCTCCGAGCGTCTGAGCTTTCGTTTGAGAACGGCTTGTCCCGCATCGTCGATGCCGTGAACCTGAAAGACGTTCTTGGCCAAATCCAGTCCGATTACTGCTATTTGCATAACCCGCCTCCATCATTGCGATCGCCGCTGATCTTGCGACCATTCGGCAACCAGGGGAAGCGGGGCCGTCCATTCCAACATAAAAGCAACCGATCACGCATTTCGATAAAATCGCCTTGCCAAAGGGGGCGTCCACATATGAATCACACCGCATCAGCCTTGGGTATCCCAAGAGTCCACACTTCCTAGCGCTCGACGATTTGGATGCGCCATTCATCGGCACGTTCCTGAACGATCTCGAGACGGAGCGCGGCGCCGGCGTCAGGACGCGCTACCTACGTCTGACCGCCATCCGCTCCTTCTTCCGGTTCGTGTCGTTCGAGGAGCCGGCTCACAGCGCCCTCGTCCAGCGCGTCCTCGCAGTACCGAGCAAGTGCCACGACAAGCGACAGGTGCATTTCCTGACGCGCCCAGAGATCGAGGCGATACCTTAAATCCAAGCCTCCGTGGTCCCACAAATGGGGTTCAGTTCACATAAACCCAGCTTCAACCTCAGATATGTGAGGTTTGGGGTGCTCTCATTACCTCATTGATCCGGAGGCCAGAACTGATTGGATGGCTTTGCCCTGACGATTGCCGTAGCCTGCAATGCGCCATTGCCCTCAATGATTTTCCCTTGCACGGTTATGGGCATCCCGATGGACATCGCTAGGCTAGCTCGCTCATTGGCGATTGCTTGCGCGTCATCCACTTTGGAGTGCCCGGACCGTGTTTGAAGAGTCAGGATCGGTCCATTGATTGCTGTGATGACCCCACTTACAAGATGGGCGGCGCCCCCAATCCTCGCAGGGGCCGTTGCCGCAGAAGGTTGAATCACCGGAGTCGCAATGCCTAACCCAAAAATTGTCAAAGCCTTGTACGATGCGACATAGACCTTGCCATTCGCGACAGTCGGAACGACATTCGCATTCCCCCCAGTATAAGGCCATGAACCAGCCGCCCCGGAATAAATCAGTGTCAGAGGCCCTTGAAAAACAGGAGCCGTTGCGGCGAATGCATAAAGGGTCAAAGGATTAGTATGCCCCACTGCCCAGATCACCGCTGATCCCGCAGTGAGACCATTCGAGGAGACCGAAGTGAAAAACCCCGGGTCTTGCCCCCCATTATTGAGGCCCGTTGTCGATGCGACGGAAAGATTTGGAGTCGGTGTCAGATTTACATGCCATGTCTGCAGCGTGCTGCCATGACTTGTTATGACGCGCTTGATGCCGTCTGGACCCACGAAATAAGAGGGGCCGCACCAGCAACCGTGATTTGTGGCAAATGAAACGAGCGGCGTAGAAAGGTTGAGGCGATTGAACAAGTAAAGGATGCCATCCTTCCCCGCCGCCACGGCTAAATAGGAGATCGAGCCTGCCTGATCTGGCAGGAGCATTATGCCGCCAGATCCAAAATCCTCATCCGCATTGTCCAGACTGGTAGAATTTGGTTTCGTGAAAAGAAAGGGCTGGCCTGTTACAGGTGCCAGACTATTCTCCATTAGTTTGACAACACTTTCCTTCACATCGGTCACACCCGGCGGGGATTGGCCATCCGAGTTGCCTGTCACGAAATATATGACAGGTGACGATCCTGCGATCCCATAACCAGACATCCAAATTGAGGATAGGAAGAAGTTAGCTGGCGAACTTGCCAGCGTATCATCCAGGGCATTTGAGGAAAGCGGGGTTAGGGAGCCGGTGTGCCATCCCAGAAGCCACCCCCGTGATTGATTCGCCGCGTAATCGCAGAAGCTTCCGAATCCGGCATAGACGACGCCATCCAGGAGCAAGAGCCCAGGCCGCTGGCGTTGTACGGTCGCGTTGAAGTTAAAGGTTGTTCCGTTGGCCAGAACGTGCGTCGCGCTGATCGTAACCGGAGCAACAGTGTCCGCAAGCGTGAAGATATTTAACGCATGGATCTGATAGGAGGGACCATTGTTCAGATATGCAATAACATACATGATATTCGTGGCCGGGTCGATCACGGGAGTGCTCGTAATCCCGACATTCCGCGAGTTATTGCCACATCCGAGTGGAAAGGGAACCGGCGCACCAAGATTTGTGCTGATCAAGATGGTTCCGGTAGATGCGTCGATCGCATAGATGGAATTGTTCTCAGTCACGACATAGACGACGTCATGGGTGCCACCGGCGATCGCAATACCTGGAACGACAAGCGGCTGCGCGCTGACCTGTTCGTCAAGGGCAACAGTTTGAAGAATGCCGAAGTTCTTTGGAATATTGGATGCGGTCAGAACCGTTTCGTTCTGGTTCCACCCGGTTCTTCCGGCATCATTGTGATAGGTAAGAACAGAGGCAGGAGCCGCCCATGCACCATCTATCGCGAGCACGCAAAGAAAAGACAGGATTAATTTTACCATCTACTTTTCTCCCGTAAACAGGAGGTAACTGAAGTGGACCCCATTGGTGAAACCACTGAAGCTTGGATTTAAGGTGCAATCTCGCCTGCCCTTTGCCTTCGAAAATCAAGCCGCTTCTTGCTGCTTCAGCTGTGGGTATGTGGGCAACGCGTTTGCGTTGTCCAAGCGAAGCGGCATCTCCACAGCTCTTTGCGCCGCCTCGATTTTGTGCGTTCCGGCGCGCCACGCCTCCATCAGCATCTGGTTGTTCATCACCTGATGGGGGCGTCGAAAAATTGGGTGGCACCATCGACGGAGCAGGCTCTTGAATTTCGACATTCGTGATCCAGCGGCAAAATCATCCTCGTTAATCTGGCATTCCCCAGATAGCCGAGAATGTGCCAAACGCGTATCATTGATCTCCTGCCATGACATCAGCCATTCGTCCTAT
>CAYTRB010000277.1:0-3841 GCA_964440215.1 uncultured Methylocapsa sp. | reverse complement strand
TGGGCGGCGCGTTCCAGATGTTGCGTTCCAACGACCTCATCTGGTCGCACGCGATTCGCGACTACCTGCTTGGCGAGCATGAGGTGCCGTTCGACCTGATGGCCTGGAATGCCGACGGTACGCGCCTGCCGGCCCGTATGCACATCGAGTATCTTCGGGGATTGTTCCTCCACAATGATCTCGCGGAGGGCCGCTTCCGCGTTGGCGGCCGCCCGCTGGCCCTGGACGACATGAGACTGCCGATGTTCGTCGTGAGCACCGAGCGCGACCACATCGCGCCCTGGCATTCGGTGTTCAAGCTGCACCTTCTGAACGATGGTGAGCTGACCTTCGTGCTGACTTCCGGAGGCCACAACGCGGGCATCGTCAGCGAACCCGGCCACTCGCACCGCCACTTCCGCATCCGCGTCCGTGACGCCGGTGCCCACACGCTTGGTCCGGATGAATGGGAACGCGACACAGCGCCTCAGGACGGGTCCTGGTGGGTGGAGTGGGGCAAATGGCTCGACCGGCACTCCGGCCGGCGCGTCGATCCGCCGCCCATGGGCGCGCCGGGCTTCCTGCCGCTCTGCGACGCCCCAGGAACCTATGTACGCGAAGGATAACAGCGATGTTGGATAAAGCCGCTGACGCCTACATCGAGAACCGGACCTTCGACGAGCTGACCCTGGGCGAGACGGCCAGCTCGTCGCACACCGTAACGCAGCGAGACATCGACCTGTTCGCGACCGTCACAGGCGACGTGAACCCCGCGCATGTCGATCCCGCCTACGCCGAAACGGATATGTTCCATCATATCATCATCCAAGGCATGTGGGGGGCGGGTCTGATTTCCGCCGTGCTCGGCACCAAATTGCCCGGTCCGGGAACGATCTATCTCGGCCAGGATCTGCGCTTCCGCCGTCCGGTCTCTATCGGCGACACCATCACTGCGACAGTGACGGTGCGAGAGAAGAAGCCGGAAAAAGGTGACGTAACGCTTGACTGCGTGTGTGCCAACCAGCACGGCGAGTCCGTGATCACTGGGACCGCCTTCACGCGGGCGCCAAACGTTAAGGTTCGACGCAAGCGTGTCGCGCTGCCCTATGTGCGGGTTGGCCGTCACGATGGCACGGCCGCCATACTGGCCCGCGCCGCTGGTGGCGCCCCGGTAGCCACGGCGGTGGTACATCCGGTCGATACCGCCTCGTTGCTGGCCGCCCTGGACGCGGCAAGGGAAGAGTTGATCGTGCCAATCCTGATCGGGCCAGTGGCGCGCATGCAGGAGGTCGCCACGGCGGCAGGGGTGGACATTACTGCTTTCCGCCTGATTGATGCACCGGACGGCTGCGCCGCCGCGGCCCAGGCGGTAGCGCTTGCTCGCTCCGGCGAAGTCGCACTGCTGATGAAGGGCGATCTGCACACCGAAGAGCTGATGCACGCGGCGGTCGCGTCGCAGACCGGTCTACGCGCGGCGCGGCATATCAGTCATGCCTACCTGATGGACATTCCGGACTATCCACGCCCGTTGCTGCTGACGGACGTTGCCATAAACATTGCGCCGACGCTGATGGAGAAGGTCAGCATCGTGCAGAACGCGATCGATTTTGCTCATGTCATGGGCATTGCGCAACCGCGCGTGGCCATCCTCGCCGCGGTGGAGACCGTCAGCGACCGGCTGCCCTCGACGCTCGATGCCGCGGCGCTCTGCAAGATGGCCGAGCGCGGACAGATCACCGGGGGCCTGCTGGATGGCCCGCTCGGCTTTGACAATGCGATCAATGAGGCAGCCGCGAAGGAGAAGGGCATCGTCTCACAAGTTGCCGGCCGGGCGGACATTCTGGTGGTTCCTGACCTCGAAGCTGGCAACATGCTGGCCAAGCAGCTCACCTTTCTCTCAGGGGCGGAGGCAGCCGGCGTGGTGCTGGGCACTCGTGTGCCGATCATCCTGAGCAGCCGCGCCGACAGCGCGAGCACCCGCCTGGCGTCCTGCGCGTTGGGGGTGCTGATGGCTCGGGCAGGCCGTGTATGAGCGTGACCGGATCAATCCTCACGTTGAACGCCGGTTCGTCCAGCCTGAAATTCGCGATATTCGACGGCACCACCAGCTTAAAAGCCACCGCACGCGGTGAGATCGAGGATTTAGATGAAGCGCCTCACCTTCTCGCCCGTGACGCCGGCGGTTCCGTATTAGCTGAGCGACACTGGCCGGCAGGCACCACGCTTCCGTTCGCCGTCGCCCTCGACACCTTGCTGGAATTTGCCGACGCTCATCTTGGCCGCGAAGGGCTAGCGGCTGTCGGCCACCGCGTCGTGCATGGCGGTGCGGACCATATCACCCCCGAAGTCGTCACGCCCGCGCTACTCGCGGCACTTGAGGCCCTGACGCCGCTCGATCCGCTGCATATGCCTGACAACCTCGCTCCGATGCATGCGATCGCCGCCGCCCGCCCGTCGCTCAAGCAAGTCGCCTGTTTTGACACAGCGTTCCATCATACACTGCCGCCGGTGGCCGCACGATTCGCCCTTCCGCGGGCGTTGTCGGCAGCGGGCGTTCGCCGCTACGGCTTTCACGGCCTGTCCTACGAATACATCGCTGGCTGTCTGGTGCAGCGGTCTCCCGCCTTGGCGCGAGGCCGCGTGATCGCCGCGCATCTCGGCTCAGGCGCCAGCCTCTGTGCGCTAAAGGACGGCGTCAGTATCGCCACGACCACCGGCTTCAGTGCGCTCGACGGGCTGGTCATGGCAACCCGCTGTGGCAACCTCGATCCCGGTGTAATCCTCTATCTTGGCCGCCAGGGGCACAGTTTCGCCGATATCGAAGACATGCTCTACCACCGATCCGGTCTGCTCGGCGTGTCCGGCATCAGCGGCGACGTGCGCGTTTTGCTCGCAAGCAACGATCCGCACGCGCGCGACGCGATCGAACTGTTCACCTATCGCATCGCCATTGAAGCAGGCGCGCTGGTCAGTGCGTTGGGTGGGCTGGACGGTTTGGTCTTCGCCGCTGGCATCGGCGAGCATTCTCCTGAGATCCGGGCGTCCGTATGCGCCCGCCTAGCCTGGCTCGGCCTGCGTCTCGACAATGCCGCCAATGCGGCTGGCGCCGCCTGTATCAGCAAGCCGGACAGCACAGTCGAAGTGCGAGTGATCGTTACGGATGAGGAAGTGATGATCGCACGCCACACGCAGACGACGCTTAACGACCAAGCACATAACTGACAGGAGTTATTTTTGATGCATCTTCCCCTTGCAACCAGCCTGGCCGGCAAGCGCGGCCTCGTCGTCGGCATTGCCAATGAGGCCAGCATCGCCGCTGGCTGCGCGCGCGCGTTCTTCGCTGCGGGTGCCAACCTCGCGGCAACCTACCTTAACGACAAAGCGCTGCCGTATGTCCGTCCGGTCACCGACTCCCTGGGCTGCAAATTGCTGCTGCCATGCGATGTGCGCATCCCTGGTCAATTGGAGGCGGTCTTCGAGCGGATACGCACAGAATGGGGCCAATTGGACTTTCTGTTGCATGCCATCGCTTTCGCACCCGCCGGCGATCTGCACGGCCGCGTGGTGGATTGCACTGCCGCAGGGTTCGCTCTGGCCATGGACGTGTCCTGCCATTCCTTCCTGCGCATGGTGCATTTGGCCGAGCCGCTGATGACGGCTGGGGGCTCGTTGCTGACTGTCACCTTCTATGGCTCGGAACGGGTGGTCGCGCACTATAACCTGATGGGTCCGGTGAAGGCGGCGCTGGAAAGCGCGGTGCGCTACACGGCCGCCGAACTGGGTCCAAAAGGGATCCGCGCCAACGCGATCTCTCCTGGGGCTATCCGTACCCGAGCCGCTAGCGGGATCGACCGCTTCGATG
>CAYTRB010000276.1:0-3846 GCA_964440215.1 uncultured Methylocapsa sp. | reverse complement strand
GCTTGAGCCTCAATCAGGCGGTCGACAAGATGCGCGGCGCGCCGGATACGCCGGTCGTGCTCAAGATTATTCGCGGCACCAGCAAGGACCCGGTGGATATCAAGCTCACCCGCGCGGTGATCCAGATCAAGTCGGTGCGCGACCACCAGGACGGCGACGACATCGGCTATATTCGCATCACGCAATTCAACGAACAGACTTTCGAGGGCGTTCGTGCCGCCATCCAGAAATACGAGAACGACATTCCCGCGGCCAAGTTCAAGGGTTTTATTCTCGACCTGCGCAACAACCCCGGCGGTTTGCTTGACCAGTCGATCGCGGTCGTGAACTGCTTCCTTGACCGTGGTGAAATCGTCTCGACGCGGGGCCGCAACGCCGAGGAAACCATGCGCTACAATGCGCATCCCGGCGATTTGTCGAAGGGTAAGCCCGTGGTCGTCCTGATCAATGGCGGCTCGGCATCGGCGTCGGAAATCGTCGCCGGCGCGTTGCAGGATCACAAACGCGCGACCATTCTCGGCACGCGGTCTTTCGGCAAGGGGTCGGTGCAAACGATTATCCCGCTTGGGCAGAACAATGGCGCCGTGCGGCTCACCACAGCGCGTTATTACACCCCGTCCGGCCGCTCGATTCAGGCAAAGGGGATCGATCCCGACGTGACCGTGCTGCAAGACGTGCCGGATGACCTCAAAGGCAAGGACGACACTAAGGGGGAGGCTTCCTTAAAAGGCCATCTGAAGAACGGCGACGACGAAAAGGGCGGTTCGCAAGCCTTCGTCCCGCCTGATCCCAAGAACGACAAGCAATTGATCGCCGCCGAGGACATTTTGCGCGGCGTCAACAAGGCCATGAACAAAGTGACTGCGGTGCCCGGCAACGAACCCGCGAAGATGCCGAATTGAGCGGCGCCGGTAACGGAGTCTAAAGATGGTGCAGAGCGGCCGGGTTTAATGTCCGGCGGTCCTGCCTGATGCGAAGCGGAAACCAATCGACGGCCCCGCGCAAGTATGATCCGCGTAAATAGGCACGGCTGCTGCATTCGGCCATGCAAACCAAATCGATGGGCATCCTCCGGTTGCTTACGGCCGGAGGCTGTTTTTTGAAGCGGTTAGGCCTGCTCAACCAGAGAAACAAGCGGGCGAAAGGCGGGTTGCGGCCCTGGCCCCCGGTTCTTGCCGTATGGGCGGATGGCGGCAGACGATCCGCCGCGGGACGGATGCCCGTGCGGCTGCGCCGGTTCAAAGTTGCGCCAGGGCGGTATAACGATGCGCATGATTGAAGACGATTTGGACACGCCCTTGGGGCAATTCCCGGTTCGAAAGCGTCCCCCGCTTGGCAAGCTGTCTTATTTCGGAGTTGTATTGGCCGGTCTTGTTGGCCTGCTTGGTGCTCTCGGCACTTTTCCCCCATGGCTCGGCAGGCTACCCCCCCTAGAGCAACATGCCGAGATCGGATCTCCCGCCCCGAACGTGGACCCTCACAAAACTACCCCTCACCAATCACCGGCCACCCCCAAGAGCGGGCAGCTTCCGCAACCGGTTGCGGAGATATCGAGCGAAGCAAGTACACCTCTCCCGGACAGCCCGATTGCAAGCATCCAGGCTCCAATCAGAGCGGTCGCGGTCCCGGATCAGACGGCCGGTCTTGGGGTAGAAGCGATGGAGCAGCGGAGCGGTGTCAAAATCATCCGGCCAGGTAACGGCGCGCCGCCCGGCGCTCTCATTATCGATGTAGCGCAGGCGCTCAATTCGGGGCGCGTCGCAGCGCCCGACCCGCGGCTTCTCGAACAAACGCGGTATGGCCCGGTCCCGCGGATAGGCTCCGATGGGGCGCGGCCCGCCGAGACTTACGCGCGGCCTGCCGTGTCCCTGCCTGGCCTGCCGCGCATTGCCTTGCTGGTTGGGGGCATGGGTCTTTCTCCCCGCGCGACCGAAGCCGCGGTCATCGGTTTGCCGGGCGCTGTCACACTTGGCTTTGCTCCTTATGGAGCCGATCTCGCCCGGCAAACAGTGCGGGCGCGCCAGTCTGGCCATGAGCTTGTGTTGGAACTTCCAATGGAGCCTTTCGATTCCCAGCACGACAATCCCGGCCCCCATACACTCCTCGCGGATGCGACGAAAGCCGGCAATAGCGACAATCTGACCTGGCTGATGAGCCGATTCTCGGGCTACGCGGGGGTCGCAAATTTTCTTGGCGGCAAGTTCACGGCGGATGAAAAGGCTTTGACGCCTGTCTTGCATGAAATCGCCGCGCGCGGCTTGTTTTATGTCGATGACGGGTCATCCGCGCGGAGCCTCGCCATGACACTCGCGCCAGGGCAGGAGCTAGAAGCCGCGCGCGCCGACATCATACTCGATTCGACCGCACGGCCCGAGGCGATCGAAGCGGCCCTTGCGCGGCTCGAAGCAATCGCCCGCGAGAAGGGATTGGCGATCGGGGTTGCGAGCGCACTCCCGGCTTCCGTAGAAATTATCGGCCGTTTCGCCCGCGCACTTGAAGCGCGCGGGATTGCGCTGGTGCCGCTGAGCGCAGTTATGCCAATGCAGCAGCAAGACTTGGCCAATCATCAACTGTGAGGCAGGGCGGCAATGGATTCGCTAAATTATCGCCCCTGTGTCGGTATCATGCTTCTCAATCGCGCCGGGCTCGTCTTCGTCGGGCGCCGCCGCAGCAAAAGAATACCCGAACATCTGCGGCAGGGCCACGAATGGCAAATGCCGCAGGGCGGGATCGACAGCGGCGAAGACCCCTATCAAGCGGCCCTGCGCGAACTGCGGGAGGAAACCAACGTATCGTCCACGGCTTTTCTCGCCGAATCTCCGGAATGGTACAGCTATGATCTGCCGTCCGGCGCCCTGAAGAAATCATGGAAAGGCCGCTTTCAAGGGCAGCGCCAAAAATGGTTCGCGCTGCGTTTCGTTGGCGAGGAAAGTGAGATCGACATAGACAACCCCGCCGGCGGTCAGCGGCCGGAATTCGACGCCTGGCGATGGGAGGAGATCAGCCATCTCGCGGAATTGATTGTACCATTCAAACGGCCGGTTTACGAAAAAGTGGTCGAAAAATTCAGCTATCTTGCCCAAGCGCAGTGACGCGGCAACACCGCTGGTTGCCTGGCCCCGCCTTCCTGCTAGCGCTGGCACAGACCCACTCCGGCCAAGTCCTGACGGCCTTCAAGGTCTATCTTCTCCGGCAGAAGGCGGCGAGCATCTCGTTCGATCGGGCGCTGCAAAATGGGGGCGCCGGGCGGCGGTTCAGCGCTGCGAGCCCCGAGCAGGATCCCAAAAAGCTGCAGGCGTTTTGAATAGATCATCCGTTAAATCAAAGAGATACGAAGGGCTGCTGATTCTCAATGCCGATTCCAAGGAAAGTCCCCCCGATCTGGCACGATCGTCATGTTCGGCCAGTATCTTGCATAGGCAGGGAAAGACGAAACATCCCAACGCCAATCACCAGCGCAAAAGACTTCCATGAACTGGTTTTCCGATCACCGGGCGAACAACTTAATCTACGGCGTCATCTTCGTCTTGATCGTCAGTGCTCTCGCCGTCGTTGGCTACATGCTCAGCGGGTGGAGCTTCGGCGATTCGCTCTTTATGACCGTCATAACGATTTTCACGGTCGGCTACGATGAGGTCCGTCCGCTTGATACGGTCATGCTCCGCGGCATTACGATTACGTTGATTGTACTTGGCTGCACCGCTATGATTTACCTCACCGGTGCGCTGGTCCAATTCATTACCTTTACCCAACTCCAGGCAGTGCTCGGGAATACCCGCATGAGCAAGCAAATCGAAGAGCTCAAGAACCACGTCATCATCTGCGGCTTTGGCCGTATCGGCAATA
>CAYTRB010000275.1:0-3867 GCA_964440215.1 uncultured Methylocapsa sp. | reverse complement strand
AGGATCTGGCGCTTATATTCATGGATGCGCTTGATGTGCACATCGAAGAGCGCATCCGGATCGAGCACGATGCCCAAGCGCTGCCGCACAAGCTTGGAGAGCGCGACTTTGTTCGCCCGGCGGTGCGCCGCATAACGCTCCTGGAACGAAGAATCGCCGGCGACCGCCGCGACCTTCTCCAACGCCATCGCATCGTCAAGAAGCCGGTCGCCCACGACCTCGGTCAAGAGCGAGGTCAAGCCCGGATTGGCCTCCTTGAGCCAGCGGCGGAAAGTGATGCCGTTGGTCTTGTTGGTGATCCGCCCTGGGAGCACGGAATCAAGCTCGCGGAACACCGTGACCTTCATCAAGTCCGAATGGAGCCTCGACACGCCATTCACCTTGTGCGAGCCCAGAAACGCGAGATGACCCATGCGAACGCGCCGCCCCTGCGCTTCATCGATGAGCGACAAAGCCGAAAGCCTTTCGCCGGTCGCATCCGGAAGCTTGTTCATTTGGGCAAGGTGAATGGCGTTGATCAGATAGATGATCTGCATGTGGCGCGGCAGCAGCCGTTCCATCAAAGGCACCGGCCACGTCTCCAGAGCCTCCGGCAGCAAAGTGTGGTTGGTATAGCTGAAGGTGGCTTGCGTCATCGCCCAGGCATTCCGCCATGGAATTTCGTGCAGGTCGACGAGAATACGCATGAGCTCAGTGACCGCGATCGCGGGATGCGTATCATTGAGCTGGATCGCCACCTTGTCGGCGAGCGTTTCAATGCTGCCATGCTGGCTGAGGTGACGGCGAACGAGGTCCTGCAACGAGGCGGAGGCAAAGAAATACTCCTGGCGTAGCCGCAGCTCCTCTCCCGCCGGCGTGGCGTCGCTCGGATAGAGTACCTTCGAAATCGATTCCGCGCGAACCTGGTCCATCAGCGCGCCCACGTAATCGCCGCTGTTGAACATGTCGAGCTGGAGCGGATCGGGCGCCCGCGCCGACCACAGGCGGAGGGCGTTGACATGGTGTCCGCGCCACCCGGCAATGGGCGTGTCATAGGCAACAGCCCTGACCGTTTCGCCGGGATGCCATATATGCCTGACCGATCCATCCTCCTTGTGTTCGGCCTCGATGCGGCCGCCAAAGCCGATGTCATATTCGAATTCCGGCCGCGGAAATTCCCACGGATTGCCATAGGACAGCCAGTCTTCGGGATATTCGAGCTGACAGCCGTCCTTGATCCGCTGGCGAAACAAGCCGTGATCGTAGCGAATGCCATATCCATAGGCGGCGATCGAGAGCGTCGCCATGCTTTCCATGAAACAGGCGGCGAGCCGGCCAAGGCCGCCATTACCCAGCGCCGCATCCGGTTCGAGTTCACGCAACTCCTCCAGATCCACACCGAGTTCGGCAAGCGCGGCGCGGGTTGGCTCGATCATCTCCATGTTGGTGAGCGCATCGATCAAGAGACGGCCAATCAGAAATTCGAGGCTAAGATAATAAACCCGCTTGCGGTGCGTCCGCTGGGCTTCATCATTCGAGGCGATCCAGCGCTCGACGACCCGGTCACGCACGGTGAGCGCCGTCGCGACAAACCAATCACGCGGCCGCGCGGTGACGACGCGCTTGCCAATTGCGTATGTCAGTTTGTGGACAATGGCGTCCCGGATTGCCGCGACATCCGTTTTTATCTTCGTGCCGCCTTCGGCTGCCGGCAGCTTGCTTTCGGCGGCAGAGGTTTCGATTTCCAATTCCATCGCGGCGGACCTCCTTCGTTCACTCAGGGACTCCTGGGCGCGGCAGGCCGCGTCCCGGCACGATAGCCCGAGACTTCCTCAATCGATCCATTCCCCGCGTTCCCCCACGGCCGCGCATTTCACGCGCAATCAGTTAAGCGATCAGGCGATCGATGGAGTTTTGCTTGGCGTCTGGTGCATGATTTCCCCTCCACTATAGGGAGCGGCCCGGCGTGCCGCAAGATTAGTTTGGCGCCATCTCGGTGCCTAGATTGCCATCACTTGCCTTGGCAACCGTTTGAACAAGCTGGAAGAATGGATATGAGCAAAGGGCCTGCACGTCTTCTGCGGAGAACGATGGCTCCACAAGGGAAGACGCTTAGAGCGCTGGTCAGCGCACTTACAAACCGGCACCACAAGGCTTCCTTTCGGGGCAGGTGCTTGACAAGCCCGTGGCTTCGGAAGCCACACTGCGCGAGATGGAACTTGACGTCCGCGATATCGTCGCCGGAGCCGTCAACGAAGCGCGCACCATTTTGACGAGGCGGCGCTCTGATCTCGGCCATGGCGCCGAACTCTTGCTCAAGAAAGAGGCAATTACGGTGGAGGATTTCCCCCCTCCAGCAGTGCAAACCAGCCGGGGCTCCCCCCGCCGCACCCGCTGTTTCAACCTGAGTCTTCGGGGCCGCAAAGGTTTTTCCGGTCTGACTCTGAAACGCTACTCCGTCTGATGTAGCCGTCACAAAAACATCATGTCCAGGTGATCGATAAGGGCTCTCTAAAGGACTCGCTCAATATCAAAGAGTTGGAGCTCGTCCTCGCCGAAAAGCCAAGCTTTTTCGCGGCTTTCTCAAGAGGCGGCCAACCCGGAAACCAAAAGATGCTTCAACAACCTTTGACAATCACCGTGCGGCCCTCGACGGAAGCGGATGTCGCGGCCATGATTGCCATCTACTCCTATCATGTTCAGTATGGCCTCGGCGATTACCCGTCCGAGCCACCCGCTCAAGATGATCTTAAGCGCCGGCGCAAATCGATGTTGAAGCGCAACCTGCCGCATCTCGTCGCCGACCATGTGGGCCAAGTCGTCGGATATGCTTTCGCTGTGCCTTTTCGCAAGCGGCCCGCCTATCGTTACGCGGTCAAGCATTCGATCTATGTGCATCAGGACCATCTTCACGCAGGCATCGGCCGGCAATTGCTTCCGGTCTTGATCGAGGCTTGCGCGAACGCCGGCTACCGCCAAATGATCTCCTATATCGATGGTGAGAACATACCTTCGCTTCATCTGCACGAATTGTTTGGGTTTGAACGCGTCGGCCTATTGCCGTCGATCGGATTCAAATTCGGCCACTGGACCGACACGGTTCTGATGCAACGGGCGCTTGGTCTTGGAAATCAGGACCTGCCTGGCGATCTCGGTTTCTAGAGCGGGATGCGCAACCGGGTTCCGGTTTAGCCGCGCAAGATTTTAAAAAATCACAATGCCAAAGCTTAGTCCTATCGCAGAATTGCGCTCGCCCCAAATCCCGGCTTCGCACATCGCACTGCCTTGCGAAGGTGCATTTGCGCAGAGCGTCAATCGCACCAAAATGTTTCACGTGAAACACTTTTGTCCGATTGGGCCCTGAAACCGGACAAAACTGATGGATGAGACATCAACCCGGCCTCCCGTCATTCACGGACGACATAAGTGTGAAACCGGACTGAGCCGTCTGCTTCGATTTCCCGATAGACACCTTGGATCTCGGCCTCGAAGCCGGGATAGAGATTGGCGGCGCGTTCGAACAGTTTCAGATAGTTGAGCATGGGCGCAGCGCGTTCATCGAGCCTTTCCCCCGGAACGATGGTTGCTATTCCCGGAGGGTAAACAACAAAAAGGGTCGCGGCGATTCGGCCCGAAATCTGATCTATGGGAAGATAATCGACCTTATTGCGCACCATCTGGCGAACGGCCTCATGCGGCGCCATCGCCATCTGCGGCAGATGCTCCTTGACGAATTGAGCCTTCTGAAGCTTGCTCGTCCCATTGTCGCGAAAGAATGCATGCATATGGCCGCAAAGATCGCGCAGCCGCATTCCGGCATAGCGGGCAGGCCTCTGCCGGACGAATTCGGGGATTGCATCTTCCAACCGTGCATTATCGTCATGCAGG
>CAYTRB010000274.1:0-3868 GCA_964440215.1 uncultured Methylocapsa sp. | reverse complement strand
TCAGCATCTGATGGCGGAACAAATGCGGGTGCAGCGGCTGCGTAATGCCGGCCATTTCCCGGTAGCCTTGAACAATTTGCTGGATTCGGCGTGTCGTGAACGGCCCGAACCGGCGAGTCTCGAATAGATAGCGATTGCGCGGCGCGGCGTGCAGGTGGCTTTTGAGCACCAAGCGGAAGCTCGCCGGAAACAGGATGTAGCGGTCCTTGGCGCCCTTGCCGCGATTGATGAAGATCTTGCAGGCCTCAAGATCCACATCGCCGACCTCGATGTGCACGAGCTCACTTACGCGCACCGCCGTATAGAAGAGCAGTTTGAGCAAGATCTCGTGCTGCACGTCACCGCAGTCCTGGATCGCTCGGAAGAACCGCTTCAGATCGACGTCGGCAAGTAGCTGAGGCAGCCGACGCTCTTTGCGTCCGCGGCGAAGCCCGAGCTTTTTGCGGGCCTGCTGCGAGATATAGAGAAAATCGTCGTACCCCAGCCGGGCTTTTCGCGCGATGCGCACAAGCTGCGCCACAACAGCTGATTTCGCCTTTTCGTTTGGCGATACGAAGTTAACTCGCTTTGTGACCCGCTTGCCTTTCATTCATGCCTTCCAGGATGCATTCTACTTCGCCTTTTGTCAATTATGCGAAATAGTAAATTCCGCCCTCGCTGCCGACAACCGCAGCACTACCCCATTTTGAAGGTCAGGGAACCCCTTGCCGCGCATGAAGATCCTCAACAGCGTCGAGCGCGGAGTGTTCGAATCCCCGCCGCTGTTCAATAGCGCCGAGCGCAAACGCTGCTTCGACTTCCCCGCGCCGCTCCAGGAAATCGCCACCAGCCTGCGCACGGCCACCAATCAGGTGGTCTTTCTCCTAAGTTGCGGCTACTTCAAAGCGACCAAACGATTCTACCCGGTCCCGACCTTCCATCAACGCGACCTTGCGTACGTGATCTATCGGCTCGCCGGCGCCCCGCAGACCATCGATCTGACCGGCTACCCGAAGCAAACCATGGCGCGCCATCAAGCGGCGATTCTGCAGTTCTACGGGTATCGTGCCTTCAAGCCCCACGGTCGCGCGCTCCTCGCCGCGGAAATCGCGCGCCTGGTCCAATCGCACCTGAAACCTAAGCTGATTTTCTCCCGCGCCGTCGAGGTGTTGGTTCGCGACAAGGTCGAGGTGCCGGGCTATTTCTCCCTGGGCGCCCTGATCTTGACGGCGATCAATCAGCATAACCGCCGCTTGACCGCCATGGTCGAGGCGCTGCTGACACAAGAGACCCGAGCGTTGCTCGATTCCCTGTTGGTGCAGGAAGCTACCGAGGACGGATCGCCGCCGGGGATAACCGTCGCCTATAAATTGACCTCGATGAAGAAGCTGTCGCAATCGACGAAGCCCTCGAAGGTGAAAGAACGCGTTGCCGATTTGAAGTTGGTGCACGAACGGTTTCGATTGCTCAAACCCGTGCTGGATCACCTGAGCCTCGGTCCGGAGGGCATCCAATACTATGCCTATGGCGTCATCAAAGCGCAGATCTTTCAGCTCACCCGGCGCGGCGCGCACGAACGATACCTGCATCTGACGGCCTTCATCGCACATCAATATTACCGGCTGCACGACAACTTGGTCGATGTCCTCTTGAGCAGCCTGCAATCCTTCCAGAATAGCGCCCAACGCGAGCACAAGGATCAATCTTACGTGCGGCGCGAGCAGCGCAACGAGTCGCTCAAAACGCTCGTCGGCTTTCTTGATCACGGGGTCTTGGAGACCTTGGCAAAGATCAACGGCGTGACCAAGGACAGCGTGCTCACCGATACCGAGAAAGTGCAACGCATCCGCAAATTGCTCGCCGATAACAACATCGCGAAATCGTTGGACCCGGATCAGATCGCCGAGCTGAAAGCGGCGGTGGTCACGGAACTGAGCGAGGATGACTACTACGTCATCTTGGCGTCCAAGTCGGTGCGATTACAAAATCGCGTGAGCCCCATCCTCAAGGCCGTGACCTTTCTGGCCGAGCCGAGCGCGCGGGAACTGCGCCAGGCGATTGAGTATTTCAAACTCAAGGACGGGGCGATCGATAAAACGGCCCCCGTAGAGTTCTTGACCCTCGATGACCGCAAGGCCGTGTCTCGGGACGGCCGCTTCAGCGTCTCGCTGTACAAGGCGTTGCTCTTCTTGCAGGTGCAGAGCGGCATCAAGTCCGGCACCTTGAATCTGGAGCACTCCTACAAATACCGCCCCCTGGATGCGTACCTGATCGACCGCGACCGCTGGCAACGCGACAAGAGCCTGCTCATCGAACGGGCCGGGCTACAGGCGTTCGTCGACCCGCACCAAGTGCTCGCGGAACTGGACGAGGCGCTGTACCAGCAATACCTGACCACCAATGCCCATATTCACGACGGAGAAAATCCCCATATCAAATTCAAAAAGGTGGGCTTTACCCTCAGCACCCCCACGCAGGAAGAAAGCGATGCTGGCTCGATGCAGCAGTTCTTTCCCGAGCGCGACTTCCTGCCGATGCTCGAAATCCTGGCGACCGTCAATTACCATACCGGCTGGATGGAGGAATTCCAGCATTGGCAACAGCGCCATCATCATGGCAGGCCCGCGGACCGGGTCATCTATGCTGGCGTCATTGGCATCGGCTGCACCATCGGTATCCGCAAGATGGCGCGAATTTCTCACCCCTTGAGCGAGACGGAGCTCGAGAATACGGTCAATTGGTATTTCTCCCTGGAGAACGTCAACGCCGCCACCGATCGCGTGCTGCAGCTCATGGACCGCCTCGAATTGCCGAACCTGCTACGTCGCACGCAGGGCCGCTTGCATACCTCGAGCGATGGGCAGAAGTTCGAGGTGCGGGCCGATTCGCTCAATGCCAACCACTCCTTCAAATACTTTGGCAAGGAACAGGGCGTCAGTGTCTACACCTTTCGCGACGAGCGCGATCTGTTATGGCACTCGCTGGTGTTCAGCGCCGCGGATCGCGAGAGCGCCTACGTGATCGATGGTCTGATGCACAACGACGTCGTCAAAAGCGACATTCATTCCACCGACGCATTTGGCTACAGCGAGGCGATCTTTGCCACCAGCAATTTGGCCGGCTTCTCGTTCGCGCCGCGGTTCAAAAACCTCAAGCGGCAACGGCTGTATATTTTCAGGAGCCGCCAATCCCTCGATCGGTCGAGTTGGAAGATCAAGCCGGTCGCATACTGCGATGAGGCCCACATCATCCAGTTCTGGGACGACATCCTGCGCTTCATCGCCACGATCAAACTCAAGGAGACGACCGCCTCGGACATCTTCCGCCGGCTCAATTCCTATTCCAAGCAACACGGCCTGTACCAGGCCCTGAAGGCCTTCGGGCAACCCCTGAAAAGTCTCTTCATTCTGCGCGTGATCGACGAGCCGGCGTTGCGCATGTCGATCGAAAAAGTCCTCCACGGCGTCGAGCATGTGCACCGCTTCACCCGCGCAGTCTCGGTCGGCAATCCGCGCGAATTTCTGCAAGCCGAGAAAGAAGACCAGGAAATAGCCGAAGCCTGCAAACGGCTGATCAAAAACTGCATCATCTGCTGGAATTACCTATACTTGTCGCAGAAACTCGCCGACATCGATGATTCGGTCAAGCGGGAGGAATTTCTAAAAGCGATGGCCCATGGGTCGGCAGCCGCCTGGGAGCACATTAACCTCTTGGGGGAATACGACCTCTCGGAGGAAAAATTCAAAGATTCGGTCGGAATCAAGCCCCCAAAACTGACCGACTAAACGGGTGGGCGCCGTGGGAGCTGCAGAATGGACCGAAAGCCTTTGCCCACCGGCAATTGCCAACATTCCTGTGGGACTTTACGTACCTTTGTTGGAATTTAACC
>CAYTRB010000273.1:0-3880 GCA_964440215.1 uncultured Methylocapsa sp. | reverse complement strand
GGCGGAGGCGGAGGCGGAGGCGGAGGTATCCATCCTTTGGTCGGAAGCGGCGACTACTAAACCGGAAGAGAAGCCATAGGATTCGTTTGCGACCCGGCCATCCAGCCCGGACACCGTAGCGGCGAGACGTGATGGATCACTGTTTTTCATGGGGCTGGCTTGGCAGCGCCGGCCCCATCTGTTTGGATGCGGTTTGCGCGGGTTGTTGCCCGACTGATCGAGCCGCAGCATCGCGGACGACCGCTTCAAGCCGTGCCTTGACGTTCCGGCCGAGTTCGGCGATGGACCGCTAGATCAAATGCAGTCTCCCGTACCTGAGCCAATCCCCAACTCTTGATTTTTTCTATATCAAGCTGAAAATCATCCGGCTTCTTGGGTCTCGCAAGACGGTCTCCCGCCACCCGGCTTGCATGATCGGCCGCGAATCCATAGATGGAGACCGCAGCCGGAACCTTCCCCCAGCCCGCGCCGTCCGGCGCGGCGCGATAGTTGAGAGTTTTTATGCAAAATCAAACGCCTGGTCCCGATACCTGGCATGCGACCACCATTGTCATGGTCAAGAAAGGCGGCCGCACCGTCATCGGCGGCGACGGCCAAGTCTCGATCGGGCAGACCATCGTCAAGGGTAATGCCAAAAAAGTGCGCCGGCTCGCCAAAGGCGAGGTGATCGGCGGCTTCGCGGGCGCCACCGCCGATGCCTTCACGCTCTTCGAGCGGCTTGAGTCGAAGCTCGAACAATATCCGGGCCAGCTGATGCGCGCCTGCGTCGAGCTCGCCAAGGATTGGCGCACCGACCGTTATTTGCGCAGGCTCGAGGCGATGATGCTGGTCGCCGACGCCGAGGCGGCGCTCGTGCTGACCGGCACCGGCGATGTGCTGGAGCCTGAGTCCGCCGGCGAGGGCAGCGTCATGGGGATCGGCTCTGGCGGCAATTATGCGCTGGCTGCCGGCCGCGCGCTGCTTCAAACCGAGCTCGACGCCGAGGCGATCGCCCGCCGCGCGCTCGAAATCGCCGCCGGCATTTGCGTCTATACAAACAATAATTTCGTGCTTGAATCGATCGCCTCGAAGTGACCGCGCGGCAATAGGAAAGCTTTTCGTCATGACCGATTTTTCTCCGCGTGAGATCGTTTCCGAGCTTGACCGCTTCATTGTCGGGCAAAAGGATGCCAAGCGCGCCGTGGCGATCGCACTGCGCAACCGCTGGCGGCGCCTACGTCTCGAAGGTACTATGCGCGAAGAGGTGATGCCGAAAAACATTTTGATGATTGGGCCGACCGGTTGCGGCAAGACGGAGATTTCACGCCGCCTGGCAAAACTCGCAGGCGCGCCTTTTCTCAAAGTCGAGGCGACGAAATTCACCGAGGTCGGCTATGTCGGCCGCGATGTCGAGCAGATCGTCCGTGATCTCGTCGAGATCGCGATCAGTATGGCCAAGGATGTGAAGCGCAAGGCGGTCGAAGCGCGCGCCCAGCTTGCCGCCGAAGAGCGGGTGTTGGATTCCCTCGTCGGCACCACGGCGTCGGCGTCCACACGCGATAGTTTTCGCAAGAAGCTGCGCGGAGGCGAACTTGACGACAAGGAAATCGAGATCGAGATCACCCAAGCGGCGTCCTCTATGCCGATGTTCGAATTGCCCAACATGCCGGGCTCGGCGATCGGCGCGGTTTCCATCGGCGATATTTTCGGCAAGTCGCTCGGCAATCGCGCGAAGCCGCGGCGCACCACCGTCAAGGACGCCTATGCGCCTTTGATCCTCGAGGAAAGCGACAAGATGATCGATCAGGATCAGATCATACAGGAAGCGCTCAAGGAAGTCGAAAACAATGGTATCGTGTTTCTCGACGAGATCGACAAAATTTGCGTGCGCGAGGGACGCAGCGGTGGCGGCGATGTCTCGCGCGAGGGCGTGCAGCGCGATCTTCTGCCCTTGATCGAGGGCACCACGGTCGCGACCAAGCATGGCGCGGTGAAGACCGATCACATTCTATTCATCGCGTCGGGCGCCTTCCATGCTTCGAAACCCTCCGACCTCTTGCCTGAATTGCAGGGGCGGCTGCCGATCCGCGTCGAGCTTTTGCCCTTGAACGAGGACGATTTCCGCCGCATCCTCACCGAAACCGAGGCCTGCCTCATCAAGCAATATGAAGCGCTTCTGCGTACCGAAGGAGTCGATCTTGTCTTTACGCCGGACGCGATCAATGCGGTGGCGCGGATCGCGGTGCAGGTCAATTCCTCGGTCGAGAATATCGGCGCGCGGCGGTTGCAGACGGTGATGGAACGCGTGCTTGACGAGGTGAGCTTTACCGCGTCCGACCGTTTCGGCGAGAAGATTGAAATCGACGCCCATTTCGTCGAGAAGAACATCGGCGATCTCGCCAAAAACGCCGATTTGAGCCGGTTCATACTTTGACGTTCAGCCTATGTGGGTCTAGGCAACAATTAGCATAACATTAAGATCATGTGCCGCGCCTATGCCGCGCGCAACGGTTCATTTTGCGCGAAAATGATTTTTGAGCGCCGGGAGCTCCTCTTACATGGCAAAATTCGTTGAACGGGTTTTCTCCGGCGTGCAGCCGACAGGCAATTTGCATCTTGGAAATTATCTTGGCGCGATCACCAAATTCGTCGAGCTGCAAAAGACCCATGATTGCATCTATTGCGTCGTCGATCTGCACGCGATCACGCTGCCGCAAAAGCCGGAAGAATTAAAAGCAAGCATCAGGGAAGTCACGGCCGCCTTCATCGCTTGCGGCATCGATCCCAAAACACATATCGTGTTCAACCAGAGCCAGGTTGCCGAGCATGCCGAGCTTGCCTGGGTGTTCAATTGCGTGGCGCGCATCGGCTGGCTCAACAGGATGACGCAATTCAAGGAAAAGGCCGGCAAGGATCGCGAGAACGCCTCCATCGGGCTTTATGCCTATCCCTGTCTGATGGCCGCTGATATTCTTGTTTATCGCGCGACGCATGTTCCGGTTGGCGAGGATCAGAAACAGCATCTTGAACTCGCCCGCGACATCGCGCAAAAATTCAATCTCGACTTCGCCGCCTCGATCGAGGCGCTCGGTCTCGGTGACGCCTTCTTCCCCTTGCCGGAGCCGCTCATTCAGGGGCCGGCCACGCGCGTCATGAGTCTACGCGACGGGGCCAAGAAAATGTCGAAGTCGGACCCATCCGATTATTCGCGGATCAATCTATCCGACGATGCCGGCACGATCGCGCAAAAAGTCCGCAAGGCGAAGACCGATCCGGAAGCGCTTCCCTCCGAGGTCGAGGGTTTGAAACACAGGCCGGAAGCCGACAATCTCACCGGCATTTTCGCGGCACTCAACAATGAGACGAAGCAGGATGTGCTGCGGACCTTCGGCGGCGGCAATTTCTCGGCTTTCAAAGCGGCGCTTGTCGATCTCGCGGTGACAAAGCTCGGGCCGATCGGCGCCGAAATGCAACGCCTGAAAGCCGACCCCGCCTATATCGACAGTGTGCTCGTCGACGGCGCCGCGCGTGCCCGCGCGCTGGCCAGCAAAAACATGGCGATGGTGAAGGATATTTTGGGATTTGTGCGGTAGGTCAGCCCATGTCTAAAATATCCCCGGTATTAGCCGCGCGGTGCGGGCACGGTAGGCGTCATACTCAGCCCCAAACTGCGTATGCAGCAGCGCCTCTTCCGCGCGGATCCGGGCGAGGATCACCGGAACCGTCAGCACCACGAGCAGCACGCCGACCAATGAGCGGAATGCGAGGCCCCATCCGAGCGCGCCGATCAGCAATCCGAGATAGCTTGGATGGCGGATGCTGCCATAAATACCGCTCGTGACTAGCGTGTGCCCCGGCTGGATCGCGACGAGCCCGCTGAACCTCCGGCCGAGCACAAAGA
>CAYTRB010000272.1:0-3921 GCA_964440215.1 uncultured Methylocapsa sp. | reverse complement strand
AATAAATATTCCTTCGGCTTTGGATCGCCCTTCTTCAGCCTATACGAAAACAAAAAATACAATCCATATGCAACGCACTGAATTGTCGCAATAACCCAAAGCGGATTTGCGTCCAAATTTCGCCAGATATGAAAGACTAAAAAACCGCTGAGGCCACGCCGAACCGGCCCACCAGAATAGTTAATTAACCAATCGCCAACTCTCCAAGTATCAATTTCCGGAGATGACTGCCAAGCCATATAGCATGTAGCCAAAAAAACAAAAACTAGAAAAAAACCGACCAAATCATTAAATGAAATCTTATTAATCTTCATTTTTTGTTGTCGCAGCCCAACTGAATACCTACCAGCTGACGTCGGTAGCTTCGTGCACCTGGAGATACTAAAGGGAGATGCTGAAGTATGACATCGTGCGTAATGTTGCCGCTTGTGGTTGAGAAGTAGCCCCGAGCCCAGAAATGCCGCCCCCAGTAGCGCTTGTGCAAGTCCGGAAACTCCATCTGGACCTATCGGCCTCAATCACCGAAACTTGGTATTAGGGCGTATTTGAGCCGCAAATTACCAAAAGCAAATGCGGCCGCAGAAAAATCCGAGTTAAAGATCGCCTCTACTGGTGAAGCCTCTCGCTGCCTCTAAGGCGCTCATATGCCCCATAACGCCTTATTGTGCCCTTACGTTATGGCCGCGCGAACGTCCTATCTCAAGTTTTTGATACCGTTATATGGCGCGCTTGCTAGATGATGCCGATAAAGAATGATTGGCGAGAGCGATACAAACCGAAGCCATTAGTGCCTCGGACACGAGCATCGCGACGCCAATCCCATCGAGCTGCCACAGGACCCCTAACGCCCATGCGAGGACAATAGACAGCGCGCCTCCCGCAACAGACCATCCGGCCAGCCCGACGTGTTGGTTCGTTGAGAGGAGCAATATGCGTGGGACATGCCAAACGCCCCCTACGGCGGCATAAGCAAGCATCCAGATCATGAGGGGGCGTAAAAATTCGATTCGGCCATGAGTCCAAATCTGCAGTAACCAAGGCGAGACGAAATAGAGCAGCACGCTCATGCCCAGTGCCTGTACCGCGCCAAGCAAGGCAGACTGACGAAACAAGGATATAATCGCCTTTGGCCCTCCCTGTCCGAACAAGCGGGCGAACTCCGGCCATAGGGCGTGACTGAACATGCTGGTCAGCTGCACGGCGACACGCGCTATAGTGCGGTAGGTATTGAAGATAGCGACCGCGGTCGGTCCCAGGAGCGCCCCTACAACAAGGGTCACCCCTTGAAAGCTAAGGGCGTTTGCTACGGGAAACGCCATGAAGTAGACGGCCGGCCGAATCATTTTTCTAATCTCAACTTTCGAGGCCTGTCCCGTCCCCCAATGGAGCAAGTGATCGCCTCTTTGCGAGAGCAGGACACCAACGCCCGTGCCAATAACCCGCGCCAACAGGCTTAAAATCGCAACGCCCGAAAAACTGCCGAATATGGCCAAGCCCAAGATAGAGGCCGCCCATTCGATGAGGCGAAAAAGATTGTCGAGGATGACGCCCACGGGGTAACGGCCTGTTGCCCTAAACGCCGCCTCCGACAGCCCGCCAAACAGCCCCAGCAGCACCCGGCAGAAAAGGGCTGCCAAGGCACCTCGCTCGTCGAGCGACACGGGCCATGGCAACGGGCCCCAAAGCGCCAGCGGCATCACCAGAATGGCAAGAGAAGCGCACACGATAATCATGAACAATTGCGCACTTTGGAAAATCCTATTCGCTTCGGCGGCGTCGGATCGGCCAAGGGCCATGGTCATTCTATTGGCCGAGACCGCCACCATGCCCACGTCCGCCATAGACAGATATGCTGGTATTGCCGACAGAATGAGCCACGACCCGTAAGTCGAGGTGTCCCAGTAAAGAAGGAACAATGGCAATGAAAAAAATTGTATTACAATGTTAACGGCCTGACCAAATGCATTAGCCCCAAAACCTGAGATTATCCTGCGGATCATGATTGGGGATATCCTTGCTGTGCTGTGACCGATACTGTAAACTGAACGGCTCGTTGCGGTCCATTGTATATAGAGATACTCCATTTGCTCATGACTGATCCGAGGCTGTAGATACATCTCAATCGCGCCGGTTGCTTCGATGGCTCGCCGCACGCGCGCTCTTCACCCGAATGCCATTGGCACACCATGCTCAGCCCATACATTAATCGTTCACCTTTTCCCAAGGCCCAACCGAGCGCTTCCGTCCACCCCATTTTGCCGGTGGAATAATCGGCTCGATGAACGTCCACGTACGACCGTCAGAGCACTCGGATAGCGAAGCTTGTTACGATTGTATTTCCGGCGGATCTCGGACGTTCATGACGCGGCCCCTTCTCAAATCTGGCCATTTCCCTGGAATGACAAAGGATTCATCCGGTTCAACTCCTTACCGGACGGACACTCAATATCTCACGCCGCCACTCGCTTATTGCTTCACCCAAGCCTTAGGGCGTATCAAACGCCAGACTCAACTCGTTACCGGATCAAGTTTGGCGGGGGCCAACGGAGGCGTCGACATGGTCGAAAGTGACGTTCGTTCCAAACTAAAACTGATTTATTTTTCGTATTTCCCAGCTCAGCACGCGATTGGGCCCGCTACGGCGATTCGGAATTTGGCCCGGCAATTCCAGACTCAATATGAAGTTTCGATTATTGCTCTCAACTTTGACTATTCGCTCCGAAAGAAAATTTTCTCTGTAAAATTACATGAAGTTAGAGATGGGGCTATTCGAATTATATATTTACCCAAGAGTATTCTTGGCTTGAAAAGACTTTTTCAGGAGATAAAAGAAGACAAAACCTGCATTGTTGTGAATTGCATGTTTGACCAAGTATTAGCAATCCCAGCAATCATCTATGCCAGAATACGAAGGCAAACAATTGTTCACGTGCCTCATGGAATTTTTCTTCCCGCAGTTTTCAAGCATAAGAATTTAAAGAAACGAATATTTTGCTATTTCTTTGACGTGTTTGGATTGGGGAAGTCGGTGGTTCACATAGCGACATCGCAGCGAGAGGCCAAGGATATTAGAAACGCTTTAAAGCGTCCAGCGATCGTTCAAATCAGCAACCTTAATGCATTGAGCGAGGAGATACAGCCGCGGAGTAAACCGCCGGATAGTCTGAATATCTGTTTCATAGGCCGTATCGCGAAGCAAAAGAACCTGCTCGGGGCACTCGAAATCCTCCAGCACGCGAACCTTAATTGTACTATGGACGTATTTGGCATAGAAGAAGATGCGGCTTACGTGGCACGTTGTAAAACTCTGATAGCGACCTTCCCCGCGAGCATTAATGTTTCCTTTCAGGGGTTTACGCCGCAAGACGTATTGCTTCGCCGCATTGCTTCGTATGATCTTCTGTTCGCGCCCACTTTGGATGAAAATTACGGTTATTCGATAATCGAATCAATGGGAGCTGGCGTTCCCGTGTTAATTAGCGACAGAACGCCATGGCGCGACTTAGAAAAATTCAAGGCCGGCTGGGTGGTAGAGCTTGAGAATTGGATCAAATTCAGTGAAATTCTCAATCTAGCCTATCACTCAGGGGAGGAATGGGCGAATTACCGAAGCGGCGCAAGAAACTATGCTCACGCGCATACGATGCAGACCGGCGCGCCCGAACGATACAAAATGCTATTTGAGGCGATCCTGGCGAGTCGGGGCAAACCGTTTAGGCTTCCGCCCGCTTTGATCGGTGAAGAGCCAGGGCCGATCTTACGAGAATGACGCCGGAGGTCCCGATTCTCACCGGGGCGGATCATCGGCTTGGAGACAGACGACCGCAGGCAGACTCGCGCGCGCTCAAGGCTCGGCTTCTCCAGCGGACAAAGGCAAACATCATCTCCGCCGATCAGTTTGCCGCAATGGAGCCGGTTTAC
>CAYTRB010000271.1:0-3950 GCA_964440215.1 uncultured Methylocapsa sp. | reverse complement strand
GTTTATCCATCAGTTTTGTCCGATTTCACCCCTCAATCGGACAAAACTGTTTCACGTGAAACATTTTGGTACGATTGACGGTCTGCGCAACGCACCGCGCCAAGGCGGTACGAAGTCCAACGCAAGGATTTGGGGCGAGCGAAGTTCTGCGGTAGGTTTAAGCTTTGGTCTTCTATTTTTAAGCTCCCATTCCGGGATGAATCATTGTTGATCTCGCGCAGTCTGTTTTGTCCCATCATCTTTCCAAAGAGCCAGTAACTATTTTAAGATCGGGCTCTCTTCTGGTTCTTTGGAGTCAGCCCGGCGGGAACGGGTATTCTGGGATAATGCGCAGCTTGGGAATAAGCCTTTCTTTAGCTTGGAAAATGATTTAAGAGAAACGCCGCGTCGATGCTTGTCATTGGGTTGGGGAGGCGCCGTTGCGGCCAAATTGGCCTTCGCGGCGGCAGTGACGTTCCGGTTGGGCTTCGGCCATTTTCACGGGACCTGTCTTGACTTTTCCGGCAAAAAGCTGGACGTAACGAGGGCGACCGCGACAGCGGCGCCAAGATCATGAGGAATAGACCGGGAGAGGACCATGAGCGATCACACCATTTCCATCGTTAGCGCCATTCTTATTTTGACCGTCGTTGTTCAAATAATTCTGGTGAAAAGCTGGACCTAACGGATTCTTTTAGAGTGCGCGGCCGCCTGAGGTGGCCGCGCCACTTAGCAACGGAATTCGAGTACAACGGGAATTCTGGATAGGCCGAGAGTCGGGAAATTCTATCCTGCTCGCCCGGGAGAGCGGAAAAAGTTCCCTCCCGGGTTTTTTGATGTTTCCCGGGCCAAATAGCTTCATGTTGATCAAGAACCTGCCGTGCCGCTGACGAGAGGGCCCGGTTTTGGCGGGCATTGTCGCCAAGTGCGCGATCACGAAAGCGCTCACCTTCCGAGATTCGCCAAGATTCGCACCGAAATCAAAATGAATCGGGGCATCTCCGTATTGAAAAAATCGAGCAGCTTTTTTTGAGCAGGCAATAATCACGCGGCAAGCCGTAACTTGGCCCGAGGACGGCAACCACGTTTCGCGGCTGCATTCCCCCCATGCGGGACGTTAACGGAGTGTCGCCATAGCTGGACGTGGGCGGGTTTTGCGCGAATCGCCAGTCGATCCATACCAGGCCGATTGGCATCGCGCCGCATTGCTGCTGAGGTTTAGTTTCATGCTTTGGCCCAAAACTCCGGTCATTTCGTACAATCTGAAACGCCTCTGGGGTTGCAAGCCAGCTATATTATGCTTACCGAAGCGATAAGCCCGGTGCTTCATCGCGCGTGCAGCGCGCAATTTGTTCGAGTCTGGATGGCGGCCCCGCGCGCGGCGGGTTCGCCGGGGAGTTTTCATCGCCGCATCAAGTGCCATCGCCTTATGGTCGATGCGATGGCGGTTTTGAACGGCTGATCATTGGAAAGGAAAATTGATGTCCTTCTTGTTGAAACGTTTCGGCGCGGCCGGTTTGGCCAGCGTTTTTCTGGCTATGGGCTCCGGAGCTTTCGCGCAGACGAAGAAGCCGGCGCAACCCCCCGCTCAGGCGCAACCCGCTCCCGCCGAACCCGCACAAGGTCAAGCCGCCCCGGGGGGTCAGCAGGCGCCGCAAGGTCCGGTCAAGCTCACTCTGGTCCCGACCCAAAACGACTGGACCAAGGTCTGCGGCAAGGATCCGACGGCCAACAAGGAAGTTTGTTACACGACTCGTGATTTCAGTGCACAGGCGGGACAGGCGCCGGTCTTGGCGCTGGCCGTCTATGATATCAAAGGCGAAGATACCCGCATCATCCGCTTGCTTGTGCCGGTCGGCCTCATGTTGCGCCCGGGCTTCCGGTTTTCCATCGACGATAGCGCGTTGCTCGAGGGGGCTTTCGAAATTTGCTTCCCTAACGGGTGTTTCGCCGAAGCCAAGGTCAAGGGTGCGACAATCGACCAGCTCAAGAAGGGGTCGATCATGAATGTCGCGGTCAAGAATCAGGCGAACAGTCAAGTCACCTTCGAGATTCCAGTCGCGGGTTTCGGGAGAGCCTTCGATGGGCCCGCGATCGACCCGAAGGTCCTCGAGGAGCAACAGAAGAAATTGCAAGAGGAATTGCAAAAGCGTGCCGAAGAGGAGCGCAAGCGTCTTGAGGCCTCCAAGTCCGGTCAGGCCCCGCCTGCGACCCCCGCGCCAGCGCCCGCGACCAAATAGAACCGTTCACGGATTGCGCCGGCTGGCTGCCGCGCGGCTTCGGCGCAGGGCCGTGAACGGCCACTTTCTTATCTTGCGATTTAGGTTGGCGCGTATCCTGCCGTGAAGCAGAGTCAGAGGGCGAGACGACTTGAATGAGACTCGGCGGCTCTCCGTATTTCTTTGTTTTGCCGCATGATCTTATCCCAAAAGGCGGCAACTTTTATGCAGATCATGCTCTAGAGTGAAAAAGTGACATCGGCCCTGCTTCCGACCTATGCCCGCATCAATCTCGCTTTTGAGCGGGGTGACGGAGCCTGGCTGACCTCGACGGAAGGCGAGCGTTTTCTTGACTTCGGCGGCGGCATCGCCGTGGCATCGCTCGGCTATGGCCATCCGCACCTCGTCGCCGCGCTTCATGAGCAGGGCGCGAAACTTTGGCATACCTCCAATCTGTTCGAGATCCCGCAGGCGGAACGCTTGGCAGAGCGCCTCGTCGACGTCAGCTTTGCCGACTATGTGTTTTTCACCAATTCCGGGGCGGAGGCTGTTGAAGGCGCGATCAAGACCGCGCGCAAATATCAGTCGGCGGGCGGGCATCCGGAAAAATTCCACATCATCACCTTCGCCGGGGCTTTTCACGGGCGGACGCTCGCGACGATCGCGGCTGCGGGGAATCCGAAATATCTGGAGGGCTTTGGTCCCCCGTCGCCGGGCTTCGACACGGTTCCTTTTGGCGATATCGAGGCCGTGAAAGCTGCGATCGGCCCGCAAACCGGCGCTATTTTGATCGAGCCGATTCAAGGCGAGGGCGGCATCCGGACCGCGCCGCCTCACTTTTTGCGGGCGCTGCGCGATCTTTGCGACGCGCATGGCCTGCTTTTGGTGTTCGACGAGGTGCAGACTGGTGTCGGCCGCACCGGCAAGCTTTTTGCCTATGAACTCTTTGGCGTTGTGCCGGATGTCATGGCGATCGCCAAGGGCATTGGCGGCGGATTTCCGCTTGGCGCTTTTCTGACGACGAAGGACGCCGCGCGGGGGATGACTGTGGGCACCCATGGCACAACATTTGGCGGCAATCCGCTCGCCACGAGCATTGGCAATGCCGTGCTCGATGTCGTGCTGGCGCCTGGCTTTATCGAGCGCGTCGGTTTGCTGGGCTCATGGCTCAAACAAGACCTCGCTGGCTTGCAGGAAAGGCATCGCGCCATCATCGCAGGGATTCGCGGCGAAGGGCTGATGCAGGGCATCGCCTTGCATGTTCCGGTCAATGAGTTCGCGGAGGCGGCGCGGGCCGAGGGAATCCTTGTCATTCCGGCCGCCGAAAATGTCGCGCGGCTGTTGCCGCCACTCATCATTGGCGAGGAGGAGATCTCCGAAGCCATCGCCCGTTTTGATGCCGCCTGCCTCCGGTTACAAGGTGGCAGGCCGGAAACCGTGGCGGCAAAGGTGAGCGGGACGGAAGGATGAGCCGGCGCGAGGGCCAGGGCGCATCCCCTAAGCTACGGCACTTCCTTGACCTTTCGGAGATTCCGGCGGCTGACCTGCGGCACATTCTCGACACCGCGGCGAGGATCAAGGCGGGCCGCCGCAAGGCAAAGAGTTCGGCCGACCGCCCGCTCGCTGGTAAGACTCTGGCGATGATTTTCGACAAACCCTCGACCCGCACGCGGGTTTCATTCGACCTCGCGATGCGGGAGCTCGGCGGCGAAACGATCATGCTGACCGGCCAGGAAATGCAGCTCGGCCGGG
>CAYTRB010000270.1:0-3961 GCA_964440215.1 uncultured Methylocapsa sp. | reverse complement strand
GAAAGCCGCAAACCCTGTCAATCCCTGACATCAGTGCAAGCCCCGGACGCTTACAACGTCGCGGAATCTCTGCGAAATTACGCCACACTACGCATTACGACTCAACATGATTCGAAAGAAATTGTTTTCACTATAGCGCGTCAAATGCGCCGTAGACCGCACCAGTCAAAGACTTGAGCCTCTCGCCAACGCGTCGAAAAGTAGGCGGCGGGATGAGATGCGAAATGCGCAACGCTGGTCATTCGGCGCGCGTTCGACGTGCATATCGGACGCGTTTCAGATCGCGGTTGAACGGTCGTCGAATTGCAAAAAACGCACACGTTCTCCGCGCTTTGGCAGTGTGGTTCACGTGGACGAAAGAACGCTTCTTGCGTCATTCGCCGTCACAGGGCCAAACAAAGTTTTTATTTTGAAACTGCAACAAAAAACGACGTTTGCGACGGATTTCGTAACCACAGGATCGCGGGCTTTGCTATATTTGAACTTCCTCCGAAAAGGTGTCCACCTTTTCGGAGGAAGTTCACTGGAGGTGCTCAGGATCGGAGCCCGACAAACGATTGATAACCGCAAACACTAATCCGACCACGGAATTCTTCGCCGGCCTCGTCGAGCGAGTGACGTTCCATAATGACCAGAACGGCTTCTGCGTACTGCGGGTAAAGTCGCGCGGCAAGCGCCATCTCATCACCGTCGTCGCCCATGCGGCAACAATCTCGGCCGGCGAGTTCATCCAGGCGAGTGGTGAATGGAACAACGATCGCACACATGGCGTGCAGTTTCGTGCACGGTTCCTGAAAGCGGTGCCAAGACGGAGGAGGGGATCGAGAAGTACCTCGGCTCCGGCATGATTCGCGGTGTCGGTCCCGTTTATGCCCGTAAACTCGTTCGGGCCTTCGGGAACCAAGTATTCGATGTTATCGAAGCGGAGCCGCATCGGCTCCGGGAAGCTGCCCGGCATTGGATCTAAGCGGGCAGAGGGCATCGCCGCGGGTTGGGCCGATCAGCGGGTCATCCGCAAGATCATGATCTTTCTGCATGCCAACTGTGTCGGCACATCGCGCGCGGTGCGGATCTATAAAACCTACGGGGCCGATGCGGTCCAACTTATCTCCGAAGATCCCTATCGGCTGGCCCGCGACATCAGGGGTATCGGCTTTAAAACCGCTGATGCCGTGGCGATGAAGCTCGGCGTCGAAAAAACCGCGATGATCCGGGCCCGGGCCGGGATTTCCTTTGCTCTGACCGAAGCCCTGGACGAAGGGCATTGCGGCCTGCCTCGTGACGAGCTGCTGCCGCTTGCGGTGAAGCTGCTAGAGATCCCCGACGCGATTGTCACCGATGCTTTGCGGCTCGAACTCGAATCCGGGCAGGTGATCGCCGATCGAGTCGAAGGGCGCGACTGCGTTTTCCTCGCGGTCTTTATCGCGCCGAGCGCGCGATCGCCGATCGACTGCACATTCTTTTGCGCGGGTCGATGCCCTGGGAGCCAATAGATGCCGAAAAGGCCATCCCGTGGGTCGAGGCGCGCACCGGCCTGTCGCTTGCCGACAGCCAGAAGACGGCGATAAAGGTGGCGCTGCGATCGAAGGTGATGGTGATCACCGGCGGTCCCGGCGTCGGCAAGACCACCCTGGTCAATTCCATCCTGCGCATTCTCGCCGCGAAGAAAGCCAGACTTCTTTTGTGCGCGCCAACCGGACGCGCGGCAAAACGCATGACCGAGATGACCGGATACGAGGCCAAGACGATCCATCGTCTTCTTGAGATGAATCCCAAGACAGGTGGCTTCCGCAAGACCGAGGAGAACCCGATCGAATGTGATCTCCTGGTGATCGACGAGACCTCTACGGTCGATGTGATGCTGACGCATAAAGCGCCGGCAGAGCTCGTTGCGAGCGACGAATGTCACGACCAGATCGTGCAGCCGGCAACGTTCTTTCCACAGAGCCGCGCGGGCGGACAACATCGCATCCATCAGCTGGCTTGTCAGCTTGTCGTCGGCGACGGCTTCGCGCACGGCCTGATCAAAAGCCCCGCGCAAAGTTCCCCCCAGACGGATACCGAACGCCTTCAGCGAGTGGCGAATGCTGTTCTCGATATCGAGGTATTTGCGCTTGAGATTGCGCCGCTGCGACAAGAGAAGCCGCATCCGGTAGCACGCCTCGGTCTTGATATATGCCTGCCGGAACCAGCCGGTGCGCATGATATGCGCAATGCCGAGGGCATCCGCGGCGTCGGTCTTGTTGCGCTGCGCCGACATCGCCGCGCGGACATGCTGGGTCTCCAGGCATACCACCGGTAAGCCCAATGCCGCGAGTTCCGGATGCAGCCAGGGCGACAGCGAGCCTGCTGCATGGCCGACGCGCCGCAACTTGGGAAGGAAGGGTTTCAGAACTTGCACGATCGCCTCCGGATCGGTCGCCACCGCCGTCTGAAGATGCACGGCTCCCTTGTCGTCGACCACACAAATCGCCGTCTCGTCGATCGACACGTCCAGCCCGCTGAAGAATTCCATCGTTCTGCTCCTGCGTTGTTTGACAGGCACAACCCTATCAGCAGCAGAGCCGGATTTGGTCTTTTTGGAAGCGGCTGTTTGGTTGGCAGGCCCCGATCTCACAGCCGCCGATATCGTTGCCTATCCAGGCTTGAAGCTCTTACTGCGGGCCTTGCGGCACCCAGAAGCAATTCCGTTGGCGCTGGGCCTTGATGGCTTCGAGACACGGTTTCCGGGTATCGCTGCCTGTATGCAATGGGTCGAACAGCTCCCAGGCTATGAAAAAACCTATCCGCCGCATTGGCGGCAGACTTAGGGAGCCAGGTTCGCCTGGCGTAAAAGGGGCGGTCTCGCGCATGATTCAATTTATTGCTCTGTCACGCTCCGCCGCGTTGCCAAATGGGGCGTCTGAGGCAGACGGCGGAGAAATCATCTGAGGAGCAGCCGTGACCCGAATAGTGGTAGAGATCAACATTCATCGACCGATCGGCGTGGTGTTCGATTACATATGCTACGTGTCGCCGCATCGCAAAGCTCCACCGCAATGAAATCGTCGCGCGTGATTGTCAAAGCCCTCGGCATCACAATCTCTTCGAATCATTGCCAATGCGAAGAGAATCACAACAGCGCGAATTTCCAACGATCCATTGAGTTAGAGCGTCGGACACTCAAGTGAATCCATATCCTGCGGCGGCGAAATAGTTTCTGCATTCGGCGGGCTCGAACAAATCGCAGATTTGGCCGATTGCTTGCCAGAGGGCGTCGATGGTCCTGATCGCTCTGCGACGCAGATGGGCTTTGAGTTTTGCGAATGCCATTTCGATTGGATTGAGGTCGGGGCTGTAGGGCGGCAGGAACAGGATCCATGCGCCCTTGGCCCGAATGGCCTGCTCGGCGACCGGACTTTTATGAGCTGACAAATTGTCCAGGATGACGACATCGCCTTTTTCGAGAGTCGGCACGAGCTGGGTCTCGACATAGGTCTCGAAGATGCGGCGGTTCATCGGAGCGTCGACGACGAAGGGCGCTGTGAGGCCGTGGCAGCGCAAACCGGCGATGAAGGTCTGTGTCTTCCAGTGGCCGAACGGGGCTTTGGAGCGAAGCCGTTGGCCCTTCAGGCAGCGGCCACGCAGGCGCGTCATCTTCGTGGTGGTCCCGGTCTCGTCCAGAAAGACCAGCCTGTGCGGTTCAAGCCGCATTCTTGGTTGCCGCGTGGCCGTCCACTCCCCGCGTGCTCGCCTGATGTCGGGCCGATCTTGTTCGCTGGCCAGCAGCGTTGTTTTTGAAGCGGTAGTCGTTGCGAATGAGCCAACGCGAGATCGAGGCGGGATCGGCCCTTGACGTGATATAGCCATTTCATCGGCTATTGTGCCTCAGTCGCTTCGGAAACCTGACTGAGGCGAGGTTCAATTAGCCTCTGCCGCAAGAGTTGCGTGGCGCCGCTCGCCGGCACCGGTGCGCTGTAGT
>CAYTRB010000269.1:0-3963 GCA_964440215.1 uncultured Methylocapsa sp. | reverse complement strand
AGCCCTGGATGACGCCCGAGGGCATCGGCGTCGCGCCTCTTTACCACGCAAGCGATGTGGCCGGGCTAAGCTTTGGCGATGGCTTTCCCGGCATCGCGCCTTATCTGCGCGGCCCCTATCCCGCGATGTATGCGGCGCGGCCTTGGACCATCCGCCAATATGCGGGCTACTCCAGCGCCGAAGAGTCGAATGAATTCTACCGGCGCAATCTCGCCGCCGGGCAAAAGGGCCTCTCGGTCGCTTTCGATCTTGCGACCCATCGCGGCTATGATTCGGATCACCCGCGCGTCGCCGCCGATGTCGGCATGGCCGGTGTCGCGATCGATTCGATCGACGACATGCGGGCGCTGTTTGCCGGGATTCCGCTGGGCGGCATATCCGTATCGATGACGATGAGCGGCGCCGTTCTGCCGGTGCTCGCGCTATATATCGTGGCGGCGGAAGCGCAAGGCGTGGCGCGGCAAAACCTCGCCGGCACCATCCAAAACGATATTCTCAAGGAATTCATGGTTCGCAACACCTATATCTATCCGCCCGGCCCCTCGTTGCGCATCGTTGCCGACATCCTCGCCTATACGGCGCAGCATATGCCGAAATTCAACGCGATCTCCATCTCCGGCTATCATATGCAGGAGGCGGGCGCCTCCGCCGATCTCGAACTTGCCTATACGCTCGCCGACGGGCTCGAATATGTTCGGGCGGGGCTCGACGCCGGCCTCGACGTCGATCGCTTCGCGCCGCGGCTCTCGTTTTTCTTTGGCATCTCCATGAATTTCTTCATGGAGGTCGCGAAGCTGCGCGCCGCCCGCCTCCTCTGGGCGCGGCTCATGAAAAATTTCCATCCGCGATCGGACAAATCGCTGGTGCTGCGCACCCATGCGCAGACCTCCGGCTGGTCGCTCGCCGCGAACGATGTTTTCAACAATATCATCCGCACGCAAATCGAGGCGATGGCGGCGACACAAGGGCAAACCCAATCCTTGCACACCAATGCGCTCGACGAGGCGCTCGCTTTGCCGAGCGATTTCTCGGCGAGGATCGCGCGCAATACGCAGATCTTCCTGCAGCGGGAAAGCGGCACGATGCGAATCATCGACCCCTGGGGCGGCTCCTATTATGTCGAGCATCTGACCGGGGCGCTCGCGGCCAAGGCGCTCGTTCACATCGAAGAGATCGAAGCGGTGGGCGGCATGGCGAAGGCCATCGAAGCGGGCCTTCCGAAACGGCGCATCGAAGAAGCGGCGGCCAAGACGCAGGCGCGGATCGACAGCGGAACCCAAATCTTGATCGGGGTGAACCGGTTCAAACCGGACACAGATGACGAGATCCGGATTTTGCGGGTCGATACGGGCGCGGTGCGGGCACGGCAGATCGCCAAGCTCGAACGGTTGAAGGCGGCGCGGGATGGAGTGCGCGTGCGGGCCGCGCTAGATGCCCTGACAAGGGGCGCGCGCGAACATGCCAATCTCCTGGAACTTTCCGTTGAAGCGGCACGGGCCAAGGCGACTCTTGGCGAAATCTCTTTCGCGCTTGAAAAAGTTTTCGGCCGCTATGTGGCCGAAATCACCACGCTGTCCGGCGTTTATGCGCAAGAGGCGGGTGCTGAGTCGCAAGCGATCTTGCGCGTCAAAAGTTTGGTGAAGGCGTTCCGGGAGAATGACGGCCGGCGGCCGCGCATTCTTGTCGCGAAAATCGGCCAGGACGGGCATGACCGCGGCCAGAAGGTGATCGCCTCGGCCCTCGAGGACCTTGGCTTCGAGGTCATCGCCGGGCCCTTATTTGCAACGCCCGAGGAAGCCGCGCGACAGGCGGCTGAAAACCATGTGCATATCCTTGGCGTCTCATCGCTCGCCGCCGGGCATCTGACTTTCATGCCGCAATTGCGCGCGGCGCTGTTGCGCGAAGGCCAGCCCGGCATCATGATCGCCATTGGCGGCGTGATCCCGCCGCAAGATTTCGACGCCTTAAGGGAGGCCGGAGCCGCCGCGATTTTTCCGCCCGGAACCGCGATCCCGGACGCCGCCGAGCGGCTCATCGAGGCGCTGAACGAAAAGCTTGGTTACCGGCAGAAGGCCGTCGCGGAATAGGGTCCTCCACCTTGAAACTTGAAGGTCATTTTTTTCGGCGCCGCCACCAATACTCCCCCCATGGCAAAAGCGCGGCGATCACGAAAAAGCTGAGCTCGTAGCGGCCCGTGAGAAGAATATAAAGGGTGCCGCAAACCGTCAAAGCGATCGTGATGCCGATGATGCCAGTGCGGCTTTTGAGAAAACGGATGATCTCTTCGTCTCGAAGTGTCATGGTCTCAACTCTTTGCGTTTATGACCAGCCAAAAGCCGCTGAAGCTCCGCCCGCACGCCGCTTGGATCATGGAGAAGATAGCGCGCGTGAGTGGAAATGCCCGCCGCCCCGGCGCGCACCGAAATCCCGCTTTGCGCGTTGACAAAGTGAAACCCGCTTTCATCGGTCAAATCATCGCCGATAAAAACCGGCTTGCGGCCGGCAAAAGGCGGGGTTGCAAGCAACGCAGCGATGCCGCGCCCCTTATCGTGATGCGCTTCCTTGAGTTCGGCAACCATTTTGCCTTGCTGCACGGCAAGGCCGTTCGCGCGCGCAAGCGCACCCAAAAATTCCAAGACTTCGCCGGCGCGTTCCGGCGCTTGCCGGAAATGAACCGTAAGCGCCGCGCCTTTATCCTCCAGGCTAAGCTCTGGACGAGCGGCGGCGAAATCCATGAGAGCCTGCCTGACCGGATCGAGTGCCGCGCGGGATGGGCGGCGGTGCGATTGGTCCGGAAACCGGATTTCGGCGCCGTGCTGGCCCACCGCCGGAAAAATGAGCGGCGCGAAAATACGATCGAGATCGCCGATCGTCCGCCCGCTAACGAGGCCAAGCGCGCCATTTGCGGCGCAAGCCAGCCCGGTCAGCAGCGCGCGCAGGCCAGCATCCGCGACGACATCCTCTGGACGCGGCTTGATCTCAAGAAGCGTGCCATCGACATCGAGAAAATAGGCGGAGCTCTGCACCGGCGCGAGCGCTAAAAGTTCGCCCGGCAGGCAGGGAAGCGGCGGGCTGGCCAAATCCTACCAAACCCCGGTATTGGGCATCGAAGCCCAAGGCTCACGCTTCGGCAAGGGCTCGCCCTTTTGCAAAAGTTCGATGGAAATATTGTCGGGCGAGCGGATGAAAGCCATGGCGCCGTCGCGCGGCGGCCGGTTGATGATGACGCCCGCCTTCATGAGCTTGTCACATGCCGCGTAAATATCATCGACCGCATAGGCCAGATGGCCGAAGTTGCGGCCGCCGGTATAGGCCTCCTTATCCCAATTATAGGTCAGCTCGATGAGCGGCGCTTTCGATTTCGCGGCGC
Source organism: uncultured Methylocapsa sp. (assembly GCA_964440215.1). Classification (GTDB taxonomy): domain Bacteria; phylum Pseudomonadota; class Alphaproteobacteria; order Rhizobiales; family Beijerinckiaceae; genus Methylocapsa. The sequence continues at coordinate 593 of CAYTRB010000269.1, read as the reverse complement.
GATCGAGATCGCCCGGCGCCGAGAGAAAGATCAATGTATAACGGCCCGCCTCATTATCGGCACGCCGCGTTTCGACGAGGCCAAGCTTGTTGGTGTAAAAATCGAGCGATCCCGGGAGATCGGTGACGCGGACCATCGTGTGCAAATATTCCATGAGTCCATCCCATGCCACGGCTGGCAGGCGGCCGGCTGGCGCACCAACCTCAGCCAAACGTTTGCGTATTTGATATCATAACATGAAACAGCGTGCTTGCCGCCCCTCCGCAGGGTCTGATACATGCTTGGCCAGAGCGATTGGGCCCGATGCGTGGATGGCCAGCGGCGACGGAACCGGACAAGTCTATGAACGAGGTCCACCAGCGCAAGGAAAGAGCGGCGCTTGCCTCTATCGCGGTGAGCGCGCTGATGACGGCGGCAAAGCTCGCCGCCGGTCTTGTCTCGGGCTCCTTGGCTGTCCTTTCCGAGGCCGGGCATAATCTCGCCGATGTGGCGGCGACTGTCATGACCTATTTCGCCATACGGATCGCCAACAAGCCGGCCGATGAGGATCATCAATTCGGTCATGCCAAGGTGGAAACCCTGGCGGCCCTCAT
>CAYTRB010000268.1:0-3998 GCA_964440215.1 uncultured Methylocapsa sp. | reverse complement strand
TGAAGCTGGATGTCTCCCAGATTGCGGCTTTGCACGGCCCAGGCGTTGTCACGCTTGCTGACCTGCGCACTGCAATTGGACAGGTAGCGACGCAATAGCCCATCCCTGCCGTAGCGCGGATACCGCGTCGCGTGAACGTCCCAAATGACAAAGAGTAGAGCTGCTTTCTGAAGGAAAGCGCTCTACTTACCGGCTCGATCGTCGAGAATCGGGATCAAGAGCGTCGCAAAGGAGGCCATTTGAAACCCGTCGGTGCCGCTATCAGCGGAACAATTTTTTTCGCTTTCGCAGTCTGCCTTCCACTGTCCGCGCAACCCGGGGACGGCTTCATCCATATCACACCAGAACAGGTTCCTTTCAAGAGCCCGTTTGGCACCGGTCCCGCGCAGGCGGTTCTGTTCGGTGATCCCTCAAAGCCGGGCGTTTATGTGATCCGTGTCAGGTTTCCGCCGGGCGCTCACTCGAATCCGCATTTTCATTCGCAGGACCGGCATATCACGGTAATCAAGGGAATCTGGTGGATGGGTACGGGTGAGGAGCTCGATTTCAACAAGGCCGTTCCGATGAAGATTGGGTCTTATGTTCTCCATCCAGCCGGGGCGGTCCATTGGGACGGTGCGGGAGATGAGGAGGCGATCGTGCAAATTATCGGAATAGGGCCGGTTGAAACGGTCCCAGTCGGGCCGGCGGGCGCGCCATCAGGCAATTGGCCGAAGCCGAAATAACGCCTCGGCAGAAGCTTTAAGTGAACCACGCCCTAATTCCTGCCTGTTGCACGGAAAGGGGTCCGGCGATAGGCAATGCATCCCCATAAACCATGGAGCAGCAAAGCGCCGCTCATGGCACAAATTACATATAGGCCCGCTTAGAACGAGCTTCAATTCGCCTTAGAAACTAAGAAGTTAGAACTCGTCGGCGACATCAACTGGTCGCAGCAACGGCGTAGACCGGCCTCGAAGTCCGTTGCGAACGCAATCCCACGATGTATCCCTCTGGCATAAAGGTCCCCGACGACGAACTCACTACCGTCAATATCGTCCAGTGTAACTTCCGCCGCGAATGGAATTAGACCATCAGCCCAAAAGCCAAGACTTTGAAGCTATAGTTCGTAATCAGAGCCCGAGGCGATTGATGGCCACACGCAAAACAGAGCTGCTAAAAAACGGCAATTGCTTCTCGACAAGCGCGTGCTTCTCACATATTCGACTAATCCGACCGGGTTTATGGTAATACGGCAACCTCGGGTTGCGTAGCCAGGACTCGACCGGAATCACGCCGGGGGTCACCGTGAAATCAACGGCGAGACCAGGGCCGCCGCAGACAGCCTATCGCTGAATGGATATCCAAGATGCGAAAATCATACCTTGCCATTTTGCTCATTCTGGCAGCCGGATCCGGTGCCGGAATGTGGCTTGGAGCGCGCTCTTCACCGGTCGATGGGTCGTTACGCGTCGCCCTCGTGCCCGTAGGGGCAATCCCCGTGGCTCGGCGTGACGTCCCAATCTACCTTTATGGCCTCGGCAATGTGCTGGCCTACAACTCGGTATTGGTGCGGGCTCAGGTCGATGGTCAGATTATAGAGGTGGCCTTCAAGGAAGGACAGCAGGTGAGGGCTGGCGACGTCCTCGTCAAGATTGATCCACGCATCTATCAGGCCAGTCTCGATCAAGCACTAGCCAAAAGGGCTCAGGATCAGGCGCAGCTCGACAACGCCCGCCTCGATCTCAAGCGCTACACCTCGCTCATCGAAAAGAATTCCGTCGCGCACCAGCAGTTCGATACGACGGCTGCGCAAGTGGCGCAGCTCGAGGCTACCGTTAAGGGTGACGAAGCTTTGATCGAATATGCGCGGGTAAACCTCGGCTATGCAACGATCAGATCGCCGTTCGACGGGCGGGTTGGGATTCGCAAGATTGACCTCGGCAATATCGTCCATGCGAACGACACCAACGGCATCGTCACGATTACCCAAACCCACCCAATCAGCATGCTTTTCACACTGCCGGAGGATACGCTTCAAGATATCGCCAAGATGATGGCCGCGGGGTCTTTGCCTGTGGCGGCGTTGAGCCGTGACGGCAAACAGCAGTTCGACATCGGCGAGCTCACCCTGATCGACAATGCGATCGACCAAACAACGGGGACCATCCAGCTCAAGGCGAAGCTTCCAAATGAAGACGGGCTGCTCTGGCCGGGACAATTCGTGATGGCGCGGCTGCATCTGTCGACGCTGCATGACGTCCTGACCATTCCCGCCGCTGCCCTCCAGAACGGACCGGATGGCAGCTTTACTTTTCTTGTCAAAAGCGACGGCGCGGTCGAGATCCGCAAGCTCAAGCTCGGGCCGGTCAATGCTGAAACAGCCGTGGTCGAGGCTGGCCTCGAAGATGGCGATCTCGTCGTGACGAGCGGGCAATACCGCCTGCAGCCGGGCTCGAAGGTCGCGGTCGAGGCAAGCCCCCCCGAAACGCCTCTTATGGCTAGCAAGCGTGATTAATCGCCGATGAGCTTTTCGACACCCTTCATCGAGCGGCCGATCGCCACGACACTGCTGATGATCGCGGTGACGCTGCTTGGCCTTGTCTGCGTTCCGCAATTGCCGATCGCGCCGCTGCCGCAGATCGATTTTCCGACGCTTTCGGTCACGGCCAATTTGCCGGGTGCCGATCCGGTGACTGTCGCGTCCTCCTTGACGAGCCCGCTAGAACGGCAGTTCTCGCAAATCTCCGGCCTGACCCAGCTGACATCGACAAGCACGCTCGGTGTCTCGCAAATTACCTTGCAATTCGACCTCGACCGCAGTTTCGACGGCGCCGCCCAGGATGTGCAGTCGGCGATCAATGCGGCTGCCGGGAGTTTGCCGAAAAGTCTGCCGACGCCCCCTACCTACCGCAAGTCCAATCCAGCCGATTTCCCCATCTTGGTCCTCAGCGTCACGTCCGACACGCTGCCACTCTCTGTCATCGACGATTATGCTGATACTATCCTTGCGCAGCAGCTGAGCCGCATCCTCGGCGTCGGCCAGGTCATGATCCAGGGCGAGCGCAAACCGTCGGTTCGGGTCCAGGTTGATCCCTTGAAGCTTGCGGCGATGGGGCTGAGCCTCGAAGATGTGCGCGGCTCGATCGCCATCGCGACGGTCGACGCACCGAAGGGGAGCATCGAGACCGATCGCCGCAGTTTCACGATCTACGCCAATGATCAGTTGACCACCGCTAAACCCTGGAACGACGTCATCATCGCCTATCGCAATGGCGCGCCGGTGCGCATCCGCGACATCGGCGCAGCCGTTGATGGCGTCGAGAATGTGCGCAGTCTGGCTTGGGCAACCGGTCATACCGCCATCGTCCTCCCGATCTTCAGACTGCCAGGTTCCAATGTCATCGAAACCGTAGCTCGGATCAAAGCGGCGCTACCCTTACTGCAAGCATCGATGCCCCCAGCGTTGAAGGTTGCGATCGAGGTTGACCGGACGGTCACCATTCACGCCGCCGTCGCGGATGTGGAATGGACGCTTCTGATCACGGCCGTTTTGGTGGTGATCGTTATTTTTCTATTCCTTGGCAACGTCCGTGCGACGCTGATCCCGAGTGTCGCCGTGCCGCTGTCGCTCCTTGGCGCCTGCGCGCTCATGTTCGTGTGCGGCTTCAGTCTAGACAATCTTTCCTTGATGGCACTGACGATCTCGGTCGGCTTCGTCGTTGATGATGCAATCGTCATGCTGGAAAATATCTACCGGCACATCGAAGCTGGTTTGGGTCCGAAGGAGGCCGCGTTGAAGGGCGCCGGTGAAATCAGCTTCACGATTATTTCGATCAGCCTGTCCCTGGTAGCGATTTTCATTCCAATTCTGATGATGTCGGGAATAGTTGGCCGTCTGCTACGCGAATTCTCGTTCACTGTCGCCTTGGCGATCTTCGTCTCGGCGGTCGTCTCGCTGACATTGACGCCCATGATGTGCGCCCGCATTCTCGATCATCAAAGCCTGGCTAATTCTG
>CAYTRB010000267.1:0-4025 GCA_964440215.1 uncultured Methylocapsa sp. | reverse complement strand
ACTAGGCAGGTATTGGTGAAATACCTCAGCCGCGAACGATAGCATGTCGCGATTTGACTAGGCCTGCCGGCAAATGCGGCTTGTTATTAGCCCAATGCTCAACAGTTTAATCGCGCATCACCCCTGATTATGGATCGGTTGAAGGGCCAGCTGGCGCTGGCGTGCTATTTTTTCGGTATGGTCGTGACCCAATCGAGCACAGGGCGCGAGTCGAACATCAGGCTCGCGACAGCTTAGTCGTGCATCCCTCCTGATTGCTAATCAGAGTCTCGGTTACCTGTACGGGGGATGCGGCAGCAACCGCCACGACTATAATCGAAGCCGTCTTCATTTACTCCTTCTGTCAGAATTCGTGCTCTCCATGAGCAAAATCCTGCTCGAAAAGCGATTCCGCATTACTGCTCCAAAGACCTCGACAAGGGCAGACAAAGTTGATGCATATTCAAACCCCAGACTCAAGTGTGCTGTTTGTCCTTGGTGTACTTATTATAGGAATGATATTTTGGCTGGTTTACGATATCTTTAAGAATCCACCTCTTCCGTAGCGGTGAACTCTAGTTAAATATTATTGTACGCTAAAGTATAATGCCATTCCGCGCTACGATACTTGCCTATAATATGCTCATCAATTTAGGTCTTGATTGAGCTATATTTGTATCCGCACTAAAATAATTTAAAGCCAATAGGAATAGATAGCGATGAGGCAGGCCGCGGAGAAGACGTTTCCGGCGGGCTCCGCATAGAGTATGGCGATGCGGCGGAAGTTCTTGTGCATTCCTGACATGCGCTCGACGACGGACAAAAGGCAGTGAATATTAAATTCGTCTCAAATGGGTGATGTGGATTTGGATCAATTTTTCTATCGTTATTTTTTGGCGAAGAATAAATGATTACAGGGCACATCATGAGAATTAAAACTGCGGAGCTTTTGTCACCAACAGCAGAAGGATTTCAAACGCTTGTGCGGATGGCTTATGCGGCAGGCCGCGCAAGAGGACGCCAGGAAGCAACGCGTGAACTCCACCGCCGTGCGGATTTACCTGCAACCTTCACGACTCGCCTCGATGATTTGAATGACATGCTTGGCCGATCGCTAGGCGAGGCTCCGCATCCGGAAACGAAATTATCTTAAGCCGTGCAACATTGGATCACTGTGACAGTTGGACCTTTTGAGCAATTTCTAGCGCAGGTCTTCCACATACCGGCTCTTCCTTAGCCAATAATTGTCTCAATGCATTCCACCCCGGAAAGTGTCGATCAATCTCAGCGCCGCCGGGCCGCCTATAATTAGAAAGATCGTTGGCATGATGAACAGCATCACAGGAATGGTCATCAGCGCCGGCAGCCGGCTTGCACGCTCTTCCAAGAGCATCATTTGGTCAGCGCGCATCTCCACAGCGCCGACGCGCAAAGATTGCGCCAGTGGCGTTCCAAATCGCATGCTCTGAGCCAACATACTGACAACCGACCGTACGCTTGGAACGTCGACTCGATCCGCTAAGTTGGCCAGCGCTTGAGCGCGATTAGGTAGAATGTTGAGTTCAGCCCAAGTCAGAGCGAGCTCGTCGGCAAGCGCCGGTTGTGACACCTCGAGTTCGCGCGCGACACGCTGAATCCCATCCTCGAGGGACAAACCGGCCTCCACGCAGACCACCAGCAGTTCGAGCGCGTCAGGCAGCCCCGAACCGACAGCTTTTTTCCGCTGTTTCAGCACGCGAGCGATGAAGAGGATGGGCAAAATCCAGCCCGCCATCGCTGCCACGGCCGCAGCCAGAACCGGCGGCCACCAAGTCGCCGCAAAGACGGCAAGCTGCCGGGCCACCACCATCGTCAAGGCGCCAAGGCTCGCGGCCAGAACGAGCCTGACGATGATAAAATATGGGACGGCACGATTGGCTGGCACACGAAGGATCGAAAACAGCCGGATGACCTGCCGCTGCTCCGCCTCCGAAAGGCCCGCCGCGAGTGCAGGGAGCTGTTCCAAAACTGATGGATGCGTCTTCCGCCCGGCTTCAGCCCTTTCGAGCGCGGTTCGAGGCAGAGCCAAATGGACGCGCCGATCCACCATCTCGGCGCGCATCGTAATACTAGATGCTATCAGAGCCGCGCCGCCCACAACCAGCGAAAGCGTGCCAAAAATCGCCATCAGGTCCGCGAAAGTCACGGAATTCCAGAGCTCCAACCTAGTCATGGCTTCGTCTCTATTTCCTTCAAGCGTTGGTCACACTGCGCATCATCATCCGCATGGATAGAAACGCCAGCAGAAGGGCGCCGCAAGCCATCCCGATGATCAAATGGCCGCGCGGGTCCGTAAATAAAGGGGTGAGATAGCCAGGTTGAATGACAAGCAGCGCACCAATAGTAAGAACCGGTATCCCCCCGAGCGTGTAGGCGGTGATGCGTATCTCGCCGGTGGCAGCCTTGGCCTTGAGACGCGCCGCGCGCCGCTTGCGTATGATGTCGGTAAGAATATCCAGCGTCGTCGAAAGGTTGCCTCCTGTCGCATACTGCAACGCCACGGCCACCGTGAAAAAGCGGAAATCCGGGAGCCCTATTTCCCGGCTGCTTGCATCCAAGGTGTCCTCGATTGGTACACCAATTCTCAACTGGTCAGCGATCGTGGCGAACACGGAGTTGACGGGTGGCAATGCGTCGATGGCGATAGCCCGCATCGCCGCCGTGATTGGCAGACCTGCCCGGACCATGCGGGCGACGGTATCGACCGCGTCCGGGAACAGGTCTATGAACTTGCGCTCGGTCCGATTCTGCTGCCGGGAAAGAAGAAAGCGCGGCACGATGAACGATGCAAATAAGCTTACGGCGGCCGAGAGCAATAATGAGAGATCGAAGAAATGGTGCGTCAGAAACCAGGCCACGCAGCCCGATAAAGCGGCTACCAACAGGAGTGTGAGCGAGCTGATTTGCATGGCCCAGGTACGCTTGATTCCTACCGTGAATATACGTCGCAGTTGCAGATCATATTTTTTTGTTCGGACCTTTAGCAACCCGCCGAGCGTTTCCGCCGTCACCCGTGCCTCCCTGACACCGGCGACAAGGTTCAAGCGCTGCTCCATCTGCAGACGCGTCCTTCGACTCATCATGAGCGCAGCTGTCAGGGCGGCCGCGCCCGAGAGGAGCGAAACGAGTGCTAGCACGGCGAAGGACAGCATGAAGTTAAGCCTCGACTTTTTGTTCTTTAACGCCAAGTGCTTGCAAAAACGCGGAGCCAAATCCGAAATACTCGATTCGCGGAAGAAAATGCGGACGGACCTGTGTTGCTTCGAAGCTACCCCGGAGGGTGCCATCCGGGTTTTCGCCATCGAATTGATATTTGAACAACGTGCCGAGGGTGATTACCTCCCCTTCCAGTCCGACAACCTCCACGACCTCGGTAACCCGGCGAACGCCGTCGCGCATGCGCTCGGTATGTATGACAAGGTCGAGCGCGCTAGTGATCTGGGTTCGAATCGCCCGCATCGGCAAATTGCCGGTTCCCATCAAAATCATATTCTCGATACGTCCCAACGCATCACGGGCGGAGTTGGAATGAACAGTTGACATGGAGCCATTATGCCCCGTGTTCATCGCCTGCATCATATCGAACGCCTCGGATCCGCGTACCTCCCCCACGATGATCCGGTCGGGCCGCATCCGAAGAGCGTTAACCATCAGAGACCGCTGGTTGATTTCGCCGCGCCCTTCAAGATTGGGCGGGCGTGTCTCCAATGAGATGACGTGAGCCTGCTGGAGTTGAAGTTCGGCGGCGTCTTCGATGGTGATAATGCGCTCTCCCGGGTCAATCATGCTCGAAAGAGCGTTGAGAAGGGTCGTTTTGCCGGAGCCAGTGCCGCCCGAGATGATGATATTCAAGCGGCAGCGAGCAGCGATCTCGAGCGCTTTTGCGAGCTGCGACGAGATGGTGCCACTGGCGACAAAGTTCGAAAAATGCATCATAGTCTTCGAAAACTTTCGGATCGAAAGGCATGGTCCTTTGAGGCTGAGCGGCGGAATGATCACATTGACGC
>CAYTRB010000266.1:0-4056 GCA_964440215.1 uncultured Methylocapsa sp. | reverse complement strand
ATGCCCAGAATCAATGGAAATCAGATTACACCCGGCACCGTCATCAGCCACGATGGCGGCATCTGGCTCGCCGTGAAGACCAATGCGGTGAAGCCCGGCAAGGGCGGCGCGTTCAATCAGGTGGAACTCAAAAATCTGATCGACGCACGCAAACTGAACGAACGCTTCCGCGCCGACGAGACGGTCGAGACAATTGATCTCGAACTCAAGGATTTCAGTTTTCTCTACGCGCAAGGCGATGCGCTTGTCTTCATGGATCTCGATACCTATGAACAAATCGAGCTTGAAGCGGATTGGATCGGCGAGCGGGCGGCTTTCCTTCAGGAAGGCATGAAGGTCACCTTGCAAATGCACGACAGCCGTCCGGTCAGCATTAGGTTTCCCCCGCATGTGACCCTGACGATTGTCGAGGCCGATCCGGTGGTGCGCGGCCAAAGTGCGGCTTCCTCCTATAAGCCGGCTAAGCTCGAAAACGGGCTGCGCATCCTCGTGCCGCCGTTCATCGCGAGCGGCGAGCGGATCGTCGTTGATACGAGCGAGGTCACCTATATGCGGCGGGCGGATGAGGCAGGCAAGTGATCAGATCGGCGCTCATGAACGTCATGACCGAGGCGGCTCTCAAGGCGGGGCGCGGTCTCACGCGTGACTTCGGCGAGGTGGAAAATTTACAAGTCTCGGTCAAGGGACCCGGGGATTTCGTGTCTGCCGCGGATCGCAAGGCCGAAAAGATTCTCTATGACGAATTGGCGCGGGCGCGTCCTGGCTATGGGTTTGTCATGGAGGAAAGCGGCCGGATCGATGGCACCGACAAGAGCCATACCTGGTTCATTGATCCGCTCGACGGAACCACCAATTTTCTGCACGGCTTGCCAATCTTTGCGATCTCGATCGGACTTGCCCGCGAAGGCCAGATGGTTGCAGGCCTCATCCATAATCCAGCGACCGGCGATATGTTCATCGCGGAGAAGGGGCAGGGCGCCTACCACAACAACCGGCGGCTGCGCGTGGCCGCCCGCCGCGACCTCTCCGATTGCCTGATCGGCTGCGGCATTCCACACCTCGGCAAGCACAAGGAACACCCGCGCTTTATGGCGGAATTGGCGGCGGTCATGGCAAAAGCGGGCAATGTCCGCCGCCTCGGCGCCGCCGCTCTCGATCTTTGCTATGTGGCCTCGGGCAGTTACGACGGCTTTTGGGAGCGCAATTTGCAGGCCTGGGATATCGCGGCTGGAATTAGCATCATCAAGGAGGCGGGAGGCTTCGTGTCCGACGCGGACGGCGGCGACGACATGCTCACAAAGGGGACGATCTGCGCCGGCAATGATATGATCCACCGGGCCTTATTGAGCCTGATCCGCACTTGAACGAGGAGACGACCGGTGCGGCTTGCGCCGGCGCGGGTGAGCCTATATACCGCCTGGAAACCAGGCTATGGCCGTGGGGCCGGGGCGCGTAGCTCAGCGGGAGAGCACTACGTTGACATCGTAGGGGTCACAGGTTCGATCCCTGTCGCGCCCACCATTTTGCATCATGTCCGCATCGAAAAACCATGACCGAAATCTGGTTTTATCATTTGCAGCGGCAGCCTCTCGAAAAGGCACTGCCGCAAATCCTCGAAAAATCGCTTGAAAAAGGCTGGCGCGCCATCGTCCAAGCCAAAAGCGACGAGCGGATCGAGGCGCTCGATGCCTGGCTTTGGACCTATTCGGAGGCGAGTTTCCTCGCGCATGGCAGGGCCGGCGACGGCGATGTCGAACTCCAGCCCGTTTATCTGACGACCGGAATCGAAAACCCCAATGGCGCTATGCTGCGGATTTTTGTCGAAGGTGCTGCGATGGCACCAGCGCTCGCGGAACCAGACGCCAGCTATGCGCGCGCGATTGCCGTCTTCGACGGCAAAAACGAGGACGAACTTTTGTTTGCACGAGCCGAGTGGAAAGAGATGAAAGAGCGGGGTTTTGCGGCGGCCTATTGGCAGCAATCCGAGAATGGCCGCTGGGAAAAGAAGGTTTGAGCCAAGCCCAAAAAAGTTTGATTCGGGGTGGCTTGCGGTGGCCGGATTTGACCGATTCAAGGCCTCGATCGGTCAAAACTGTTTCACGTGAAACACTTTTGTCCGATTGGAGGGTAAAACCTTACAAGGCCAAATACGTTTGGCCGTGTGAGATAAGTGCGATGGCGCGGTAAGCAAAATTTATGCTGGGAGACGCTCCTATTTGTACCTGATTTTGCGCGGAGAAACGATCGTACTTCAACTGGCTGACATTCGAACAAAATTCTAATTTTTCGTCATGTCTCGCCAGCACCCTTTGATAGATTTGGATAGCGACGTTTAGCCTTTAGATACTAAAGCCATTGCCTAACTGACTGCGCCGTGATACTTAGGTATATGCTTAACCAATCGACGGTTCTGGACCGCCTTTTTCAGGCCCTCGCCGACCCGGCACGCCGCGCGATGATCGAGCGGCTGAGCCGGGGTCCGGCGCCGGTGAGCGAACTCGCCCGGCCGCTGCCCATGTCTCTGCCTTCAGCTATGCAACACCTGGGGGTTTTGGAGGCGGCAGGCTTGGTCCGTTCAGAGAAAGTCGGCCGGGTGCGCACCTGCGCCATCGAGCCCCAAGCGCTCAGCCAAGTTGAGCAATGGATCAATGCCCGGAGGATCGAATGGGAGCACCGCTTGGACCGGTTGGGCGAGTATTTGGCAACTATGGAAAGCAAAGGAGATGGCGATGGCTTTTAAGACTGATGGGAACAAGGAGTCTAGCCTGCTGCAGCCACCGCCGCTTAGGCTGTCGCGCGTATTTCATGCGCGCCGAGAGACGGTGTTCAAGGCCTGGAGCTCCGCCGACCATGTCAAGAACTGGTTCAGCCCAGAGACATACACCGTACCCAATGCCAAGGTTCAGATGCACACTGGTGGTCCGTTCGAGGTCTGCATGCGTTCGCCCGCGGGTGAGGAGCACTGGACACGCGGCACGTTCGTTGAAGTCTCGCCACACACAAGGCTGGTTATCGACATGCACGCCACGGACAAGGCCGGTAAAGCGCTGTTCCGCGCCTACACGGAAGTCGATTTTTCCGATGCGCTTGGCGGAACCCGTATGGACGTGCTGCAAACCTACACATTTATCGATCCATCCATGGCGGCGCCGATGGTTGCGGGCGCCCCGGAAGGCTGGCGTACCACCCTCGACAAGCTGGAGAAGGAGGTTGTGCGCATGCAGGGAGGCGCTGAGATTGGCGTCCGCTCTGTAGCGCACGCCACGTTTCATCTCACGCGCACCTATGACGCACCGGTTGCGCGGGTATGGAAAGCGCTGACCGATGAGGCGGCCAAGCAAAAATGGTTTGGCGCCATACCCGGCAAATGGGAATTGCTCGAGCGGCATATGGACGTGTGCGTCGGCGGCAAGGAGCGGCTGAAGGGGCGTTGGGAGGGAGGGCTTGTTTCCACTTTCGATGCCGTCTACCACGACGTGATCCCGAACGAGCGGCTGGTCTATAGTTACGAGATGCATCTCGACGAGAAGAAGATCTCGGTATCGCTGGCGACCATGCAATTGAAGAGCGAGGGAGGAAAGACCACGCTGAAGGTCACCGAGCAGGGCGCATTCCTCGACGGTTACGACGACGCGGGGTCACGCGAACACGGCACCGGATATCTTCTCGATGCGCTTGGGGCATCGCTGAAGGACTGAGCATATCAAGCCGAATCGGTTGCCGTAGATTTCATCTAGCGCCGCCCTGAAGCGTTTAAGGATGGGGTCAGCTGATACTTTTGTTGGCATAAGATTAGTATATAGCACGTTGTGGCCACAAGATCCGACGCGTAAGATCGCGCGAAAATCCCGATTTCAAGCGGGGCGTGGCGTCTCCCATTTTGCTCCTGATTCTTGCCCGGATAAACTACCGCGTTTTCAATCGGCCGACTTTCGAGAAAAATGTTTTTAAACCGATAACAAAGACGCCGCGCGGATCGCATAACACCACGGATATTCAAACGAAGGCAGGAGAAAGGACAAATGGTTGTCCTAAAGCAGCTCAATACGGCGGCCG
>CAYTRB010000265.1:0-4115 GCA_964440215.1 uncultured Methylocapsa sp. | reverse complement strand
CTGCACGCCGAGACGCTGGCTGTCGATCGAAATTCGCGCATAGCCGTAGATCATTTATCGGCGTCGAGTGCGGCGAGTTCAGCGACGGCAACCGCTAGCAACGGCGCCAAATCTTCCTGCACGGTCTTCCAGACCATTGATTCAACCACGTTGTCGTACGAGTGCCTATACATGTTTCCAGCGTCCCTGATGTCGCGCCAAGGTAAATCTGGATGCCTGTTCCGAAGTTCCTCGGGCAAACGGCGGGTCGCTTCGGATATGATCTCAAGCGCGCGCGTCACAGCAAAAAAATGCAGCCGCGATTCCTTGAACGCCTCATAGGAAAGGCCCTCGGTGAAAGCCCGCGCCAAGAGGATGCAATCGCGAATGTCAAGCAACGCCAAATGGATTTTTTCAGAAGGCATAAATCGCATCGCGTTCGGCGCTTGGCCGAACAAGGGGTTTCAGTCCTTCGCGGTTCGCCACGTCAACGGGCACGGGGAACAAGTCTTCGATGTAACGGACAACGCCGGCGTACTGAAACACGCCTAAACGCGCCTCCGGAGCAATCTCGACCATGATGTCGATGTCGCTGCCGGGACGATCTTCGCCACGCGCGACGGAACCGAATAGCGCGGCATGAGCAACTCCCCGCGCCCGCAAGTCCGCCTCGCGCTCCTTCAGCTTCTTTATGATCTCGTCGCGTTTCATGGGCACAATTATAGAGCAAAGCGGGTTAAACAACATATCCTCTATGCGCACGTCAGGTCTGCACAAAAATGCCTGCCGGTCATGAATCTTACTTCAAAGCGGGCGGCGCATGCCCGAAAAAGCCCCGCGCCTTTTCGGGATATGTGCTATTCGAATTCCACCACGAGCCCGAGTTTTTCGAACTCGTCTTCGATCGCCTTGGTGATTTTCTGCAATTCCTCGACCTCGATCTCGATCTCGTCGTGCGGCGCGTCCCAATTCAGAATCGAGTCGAGATCGACGGTGAAATCGGCGGGGTCCTCGGTGTTGGGCGGAACCGGCGCGGGTAGAATCGTCAAAATCCTATCGGCCCATTGCACGCGGATCGACCCTTCGGTCAAAGTGATGCGGGGCTCCTTCTGCGGCTTTCCCATGTGTCAATCGCCCCCCACGATAATGCCGCTCCGGCGGACGGCCTCGATCACTTTGCGCATGACGCCCGGAAAGGCTTCGTTGCCGAGCGCGCGCGCCGGCGTCCAACGGTAGCCGCTCGGCGCCCGTCTGTCTCCCCTGACCTCCGCGACATAGATCGTAAGGCTCAAGGCAAAATGGGTAAAGGCCTGGTCGATGGAACCCTCGAGTTTGCGGAAACGGGCCTTGAGAGGGGCGTTCGCCAGCGCCAGAGTCTCGTCGAACGCCGTTTCCCACCCGGTACCGGGCAATTCCACCATGCCGCCGAGAAGCCCCTTGTCCGGTCGCGTGCGCACGAGCACCGCCCCATCGGCGCGGCGGACGAAAAACGCGGCGCCCCGGCGCCGCGGCCGCTCCCGGCGCGGCGCCTTCCGGGGGAGGCTTGCGGCAACGCCGCGGGCATGGCCAAGGCAAAATTCCCGAACCGGACAGCGGCCGCATGCTGGCTGTTTGGGCAGGCACAGCGTGGCGCCGAGGTCCATCATGGCTTGCGCGAAATCGCCCGGCCGCGCGCCCGGCACCAGGGCTTCAGCCCTAGCCTTGATGGCAGTCTTCGCGGCCGGGAGCGGCGTCTCGATCGCAAAGAGCCGCGCGATGACGCGCATGACATTGCCGTCGATGGCGGCGGCGCGCCGCCCGAAGGCGATCGCCGCGATGGCCGCCGCCGTATAAGCCCCAATTCCGGGGAGCGCCCGCAACCCCGCTTCGGTCGCGGGAAAGCGGCCGCCGAATTCCCCCGCGACGATTTTCGCGCAGGCGAAAAGATTGCGGGCGCGCGAATAATAGCCAAGCCCGGCCCAGGCCCGCATCACCTCTTCCATACGGGTCTCCGCCAAAAGGCCGACGGTGGGCCAGCGCGCCAGAAACGCCGCGTAATAGGGTTTCACCGCGGCGACCGTCGTCTGTTGCAGCATGATTTCGGAAAGCCAGACCTTATAGGGGTCGGCGGCCTCGCCCGGCCCAGCGCGCCACGGCAGATCGCGGCGATGGCGGTCATACCAGGCAAGCACCGCGGCGGCGGCGGCCGGGTCACCCCTCGCCTGGGAAGCCACAGATGTGCCTCGTTTTTCAGCTTTCATGAACAGAAGGTTAACAGCGAGGGGACAAAAAAAGATGAGCACGCCCGTGCAACCCATACCCGAGGGGCAGGAAGGGGCAATCCCCTATCTCAGCGTCAGCAGTGCCAGCGAAGCCATCACATTCTACAAACAAGCTTTCGGCGCGGTCGAGGCCCTTTGCATCGCGCATGACGGCAAGGTCGGCCACGCGGAGCTCGAAATCGGCAAGGCCAGACTCATGCTGTGCGACGAATTTCCTGAGCATGATGCCTTGAGCCCGCTGACGATCGGCGGAACCCCTGTCGTGATCCACCTTTATGTCGAGGATGTCGATACGTTCACGGCACGCGCGGTGGGTGCGGGCCTCAAAATTCTGCGGCCGGTCGCGGATCAGTTCTATGGCGATCGCGGCGGCAAATTCGAGGATCCATTCGGGCATCATTGGTGGATCGCGTCCCATAAGGAGAATATTGCGCCCGAGGAGCTGAAGAGGCGCGCCGCGGCTTTGTTTGGGGAAAGCCCCGCCTGAGCCGGAATTTCACCTGCCGCGCCCGCCCAAAATAGGGTATCATTGGCCTATGCGGAACGAATACGCGCGCAAAAACACTTGGTCCCGGCCGCTTGCGGATTTCGTTCAAACCGCGATCGATCCGGTTTTGAAGCGGCAAGGGTTTGGCCAGCCCGGTCTGATTTTGTTTTGGGACGCCATTGCCGGCGAGCGGCTCGCCGCGAACTCGCAGCCGGTCAAGATGCAATGGCCGGCACGAGGACGCGACCGCGCGGCGGACAGTGGCACCACCGCGGCAACCCTGATCATCCGGGTCGAGGGCGGCTTCGCGCTCGAATTGCAGCATCAGGCCCCCGTCATCATCGATCGCATCAATGCCCATTTCGGCTGGCGGTGTGTCTCGCGTCTCCTGCTGAAACAAGGACCCCTCGCGGCACGGACGCTTGCCCGAACCGTGGTCAGACTGCCGGACGCGGCCGCCGAGGCGGCGGCGGAACAGCTCACCGGTCCTGTCGAGGATGAACCCCTGCGGCAAGCCTTGACCCGGCTCGGCGCCCGCGTGCTTACCGCCTCCTCGTTCATGGATGATGGGTGAGACATCAGTTTTGTCCGGTTTTACCCTCCAATCGGACAAAACTGTTTCACGTGAAACATTTTGGTCCGATTGACACTCTGCGCAAAAGCACTTTTGCGAGGCGCGGCGATGTGGGAATCTGGGATTTGGCGCAAGCGGACATTTGCGATAGGTTTATGCTTTAGCGTGAGTTTTTTTTGAGCGCGCTTGGTGCTCGGTCCTCTCGCGACAAAGACCGCTTTCGACTCATAGCGGCCGGTCGGGTAAGCGGCGCCAATGGCCTTCGTGGCCCGCTTAGGCCTCGCCCAAAAATCGCGCTATATCGCGCGCTACGTCCGCTTGCATTCGCGCTCGTTCCGCGGCTCCTTCGCTTGGCTTTTCGGGGCCGGCGCCGTCCGCGGCCTTGTCCAGATTGACCGCAGCCTGATCCCGGAGCGTGGCATAGGTTAGCACGCGGTCGATACAGCGCTGCCGCTCGGCTGCGATAATGAGTTCAATCGCGGAATCCGCCGTCTCTCCCCGTTGTTGCTTCTCCATCGTCGATTTATCGCTCATTGTTGATACTCTTAGCTTTTAAAGAAGCCCAGTGTACTGCCCAGCGCCGAGGCGGCTAAAGGTCAAAAATAAATGACGCCACCTGAGCAGCGCTCTCACACGCGGCCCTGGCGGCGGCGAGACGTACCACAGCCGTGCCCGCCAGGAGCAGAGGATTCCATCTTATATCCAGCCTAAAGACACGCCAATAACACTTTAGATGCTCCACAACTGACTATCCGTTGCAACAGCAAAAAGCTAAAAATCCAACTTGGACTTGAGAATCACCTATGATCCCTAG
>CAYTRB010000264.1:0-4158 GCA_964440215.1 uncultured Methylocapsa sp. | reverse complement strand
AACATAGAGCCGTCCATTCATATTGTCACTGGCTTGATAGGCCCTGATGAAATAGATTCCGCGATGCTCTATACGGGGCGCCATGTTCTTCCGCTTCAAGACGACTGGCCAAAGTCGCTGCGTTCAGATTGTCGGGAATAGACGCGTCGATAGTGCCGTGCGCCGCATTTCTCTATCGTATCGCGCCAGGCCGCGGTTTTGGACGCGGTGGGCGGCGCGTCCCCGCAAGCGCTTTGCGCGGGAGCTTTTTCGTCACCTCGCCCGGGGCTTGATAGATCGGTTCACAGTAACGGTGGCGCACAAGTAATGTGAGATGATGACTAATATCGATCGTATATTATAATTACAATATAATATTGTGAAATATAACTCAAATGGGAGTTACCAAATGCGCTTAATCTCTGCTATAGATGAAACCATTCATAAAGCAAAGCTTTCGCTTAAAAATACGATCGAGACGTTTCCCTCCGTCTCTGTCCCAATGATGATGAGGCAAAGTCATGCCAGGCGTTGACCCTGAGGGCGGTGGACAAACACCCAGTGTTTATGCCTTCAATCAAAGATAGGAGAAGTGTTCAGTAGCCGGCGCTGAGATTCCAATAACGCCGGAGACCGATGATAGTTGCAGCACTGGCTGCGGCCGTCGCCTAAACTTTTGGACCATCCCCGTCGCCGCATATTTACGGTGAAATACAATTGCGCATCCTTGGGGAAGCAGACATTCATGAGCGATTTGCGACTACTTTATTCGTCATACCAAGTGACTAGTCAAAAGACGGTGTTTGAGAGAGCGGTTAAGCGGGCTATAGACGTCGTTGTTTCCATGACGGCAATAGCGTGTTTTGGTCCGCTTTTTATAGTTGCCGCGATGGCCATCATGCTCGATAGCCCCGGTCCAATCATATTCCGCCAACGGAGAGGTGGTCTCCATGGCAAGGAATTTATCATCTTCAAATTCCGGACGATGTCGGTTCTCGAGGACGGGCCGGTTGTGAAGCAGGCATGCCGGGACGATCTTCGCGTAACACGAATAGGCAAATTGTTGCGCCGGTCGAGTATCGATGAGCTGCCACAACTTTTGAACGTCCTAAGAGGCGACATGTCACTGGTCGGGCCAAGGCCGCATGCGCTCGCCCACGACGACAAGTACAGAGTTCATATAAAGGGGTACGCCGACCGCTATGATGTCCTGCCAGGCCTGACCGGATGGGCACAGGTCAATGGATTGCGAGGCGAAACCGCGTCCCTCGAGCAAATGGCCGAACGTGTGAACTATGACCTGTGGTACATAAGCAATTGGTCGCTGGGACTCGACCTCAATATTTTGTTACGGACGAGCTTCAGTTTGTTACGGAACGGTTTCGAGGTTTTTGGCGATCGCGTCTATTAATGGCTTGGCAGGAGTTGGTCAGAAAAGCAGAAACTCTGCAATGACCTGATTCCCTTCGGCGCGAAGTGTCTCGGCCGCGCAATCAATTGATACCAGAGTTGAACAGTAAATCGGGCACTCAGCTCGTAAGGCACTGATATTGTTCGGGTGGGTTCGGCGTTTCGAGCGCAAGGCGGGCGATACGCAGGTCTTCGTGAAGCAGGGAAGATCGAACTATGCCGAACATTTGTGGGAACAACCCGTCGTTTGCGCGTATTTGTTGCGCGTTAAGCGGATAAGGCCCAGTCCTGCTCGGCATAGTCTGGCTTTTTACAGCGCCTCAAGGAAGGCGAATTCCGATTCAATCCGGCCGGGTATGCCGATTTGATGCCGGCCACCTGAGCCAATTTTTGGTTCTCTCAGTTTGTTCCCCGCAGGTCGGCACTATGGGCAATCCGCTCTCATCGATGTTCGATGAGGAGAATGGGATGCCTGCGAAGCGGGAACTGACGATGCGGCAATTGCGATACCTTTTGCGCCATTCTTTTTTGTCCAAAATTCTATTAATTGTCAGTCGATGCACATCACGAGCATTCATCCGATGCAATACTCAATGGCCGCTTGGGGCAAAATGGCGGCCGATGAAGACTCTCACTTGCGTCTCGCCAAAGCCGCTTTGAACACAATAAAGAAAGTATTGCCGAGAACGATCTGGCGAAGCTCAAAACTCACCGCAAACGGATCAAGGGGAAAGGGAACCCGCGATAAGGATCAAGAATCATGAAGATTAGGAGTCCTGCCGAAGTCATCGCGACAGCCTGCAAGCAGTTCTTCGCCCGCATCGATAAATTATTCAACGAAGGTCTTGGCCCATGGATCGCGCTCATTGGTGCCGGGCTCATGGTCCTAGCCTTGATTTATTTTAATGCGCCCCGGTGATAAAGCGACAAGCGCATCTTCGCCATGTGGATGGCCTGCCATACCCAAGAGGAAACCGTGGGCACAGAGGATGTTACCAAAGAAACGGTAAACCAGATTTGTCAGAAATCGGCAGGGTTGCCAAAATCTGACAAAGCCCCTCAGGTGAGCCGACTGCTATCTATGGAATGTCGGTCAATAGGTCCGCAGACGATGGGTGGGATAGGCGAGCCGGAACAGCAAATCGCCCCAAAAATCAGCCTCCTCATCGTCATGTGAGAAAACCTCCTTGATCTCGCACATCGGCCTTTCGGCATGCAGCTGCGCCCAGCGATCGCCCACCACCGCCTGCGACCCTAGACCGCCCTGCGCCAGCTGCCCACGCGCTGCCCGGCGTTCGGAGAACTGAGAGAAATCAATGACTTCCATGGCCTTAACCTTTGTCAACGAAAGGACACTGTATTGTGCCGCCCTTTAGCGGACACCTATACATGGGTGAAATTGCGCATGGCGCAAGACTCCGGTGAGGCCACGGGCGGCAATGAGCGCTCGATCCGTGAGATTGCGACGCAGGGCTAGATCGTAACAATGGCCTCAATCGCGTCAACCAAGGCAGCGCGGTTCAATATTGCGGGAGGAGGAGAGACACATGCCCGGGGCGCCTGAGCGGGTTCTCGTCGCGAGGGGTGCATGGCTCACGGCGAGCAATGCACGGCTGATGGTGATAGCCGGCCTTGAGTCACTCAGGCTCGAAGTGAACAGGCTTTGGTTCCAATATTTGCAACTCGCGGACCCCGCGAGAGCGCGGCTATTCCATGAAAACTTGAAGCGGGGCGAGCGAGTCGCAGCCATGACGTCCGACGAGTTTATTCGGGATGCGGTGTCCCTCGAACGTTCGATACCACAGCCACAAGAACTGCAGCATCCAGCGTCAAATCGCCCGCAAATCGCTTCAACTTCGCTACACGGCGGTTGATCAAAACCGCCCATTTGAGTTATGCGCCTAATGCGTCATGCTGTAAATGTACGCAAAACACTATCGAAACTCGTGAGCGAATAGCCAAAATAAGGCTTGATGCGGCGGAGGCGATGATGGACTTTTTTATCTCGGTCCCTCCCAAGGGAATTATCGAAACTCTTCGCAATCGACTTGCAGAGCTCGAACACCTAGAAGCGAGTGGGACGTCAACCCCTGATACTCACGAGGAACTCGTCGATATCCACGAGTTCTTGGACAGACTCTATTCAATGTCGCTGAAGCATGCCAGCAAGACGTTGCATTAACCGGCCGGAATTAGGCCCCAGTTCATCGGGACAAACTCTCGACCGGTCTCAGCCAATCTCACGACGTGGATTGCCGTTGTCGGGGCGATGTTGTAGCGAGGCCGCAAGTTGATTGCGGGCTCGGCGAGTTGGTAAAGCTCGATCAACTCGCGCCACGTGAAGCCTTGGGTGAAGCGTCCGCACATCTCTAAATCTTACCCAACCATGGGCGTCTTCGTATCAGTCTTGCAACATTAGCAACACCGGCATGGCCTTGGCGTTGACACAATGTGTCCGCGCGGCGTCAGGTCTATCGATGTGACATGTCGGCGCGCCTAGATGCCGTTACGGGCTGGCCTTCGCGAGAATAGCCAAGTTGGGTGGCTGTCCCTCAGAATGATGATGTTGAAAACGGAGTCCGGGCGATCGGCTCCAAGCATCGCTCGAGGAACAACAGCAAGCGCCGACAAGGAAAGCTTCTCGACGTCGAGCTCAGCATCCGCGGCATCCTGCGCGGGCTACGGACAGAAAGTTGGTGAAGTCAGTCGTGGACGGTTTGAGGTGCGTATCCGGGAACTGATAGCTGGGCACGTCACGCTGGAGACGGT
>CAYTRB010000263.1:0-4185 GCA_964440215.1 uncultured Methylocapsa sp. | reverse complement strand
AGGCTTCCGGAACGGAGACGGTTCGGGGGCCTTTTTCTTTGCCTTAATGACTCCTTGTTGATTGATTGGGTACGCGGTTCACGCTTCCGCGCGGCGCCTGGACGCCGCGAAGATTTCGCCAGAGCGGATCGACAGCTTCAGAGAAGCACTGACCGCACTGGCCTCGCCCGTGCCGCATCGGCAAACAGGCAAGCACCGGTTGTCGCCGCCCAGCGCGCGAATGCCAATGTAAGCGGGCAAAAAATCGCGGATTGCTTTTGAAGATGGCCAGATCGAGGGGTCGGCACCCCTGCCCTCTCGCATGTCGCGAATAGCAAGCGTTTTTTTCGAAATCTTTGGATGTGCTTTTGTCTGCCCATCGCGATCCATCAGGCAAAGCAACATTGTTCGCCGCCCACGGAGCGACCCTGAATGGTCTGTTTGCATCGTTTTTGCCTTTCTTCTGGCAATAAGAAAGCGTTCGCCGAATCGACGTTAAAAGTTGACAACAATGGCGGGACGTTGCTCTGTGACCTTGCTAGGGTTTTAGCGGCGTCCGTGACGGAGACGGTTCGGGTTCTTTGTGTTTGCCTTAATGACTCCTGATTGATTGAACGGGTACGCGGTTCACTCTTCCGCGCGGCGCGTGGACGCCGCGAGGATTTTGTTGAAGCGGACGACAGTTTCGGAAAAGCCCTGCCGGGTATCGTTCTCTGCCGCCTGGGGTCGCGACAACATCAAAGTCGGCCTATCTCGAGAGCACGACGAATGTATATGCTTAGCCCGATCCAGCCAGAGAAACGGGCGAGCGAAAGTCGTTGTCCCGAACGACGCGAACACGAAGCCAATTCGCGAAAACAAATGCGCGGACGGGTTATTTCTGTAAGCTTCGCTGGGAAAGTCCTGCACTCGAATCCGGAGCGATAGGCAGTCGCTTTTTGAGGCGTCTTCTGAGGCCGCTCTATGAGCAAGCAGCTGTTCCAGTTGGGGTAAAAGACTCCCTTCCGGCGCCCAGAGGGCGTCGCCAATTGTTTGTGATCCATGTTCGTTGCCTGTCTTTAGGCAAAGAAAAAGGGTTCACCGAAACGGCGCCAAAGACTCTTGACTAGGATTCGCGGAAGTGAGATTCTCTAGTTGTGAATGATAGAGAATTGGCTTCCGGAACGGCGACGTTTCGGGGGCCTTTTTGTTCTTGCCAATAAGTCTCCTGCTTTCGGTGTTATGATACACTCATGACATCAAGGCCGCTGTTCAGTCGTGGCCTCGAATTCAAGATAGAGGTCGAGGAGTCGATTGAGCACAAAGTCGGCGAACTCCGGGGACTTCCGCCGATCGATTGTCAACGACACCCGCTCTTCATTGTGTGTGATCTTTGCAAGGCCACCTCCCTTGGGAGCGGACCAGTTCTCCGTTTGGTTTTGACCGGGACGCGGCTTGAGGGAAGCGAGCGTCTTCTTGAACCGCTCGTCGCTATCTAAGAGCTCGAAGTCAGGGTCCAAAATTACCTTGCGAGCCGCATCGGCGATCCTTCCCTTCGTGAAGGGTTCGGCGAGCTCAATCCACCCACGTCGGCCGATGCCAGGGGCTGGCCCGATCGCATCAATGATGTCCTCCGGAATCTTACCTACAACGGAAAGCATGTTTGAGAGATCGCTCTTATAAACCGACAACGCTGCCATGATGGTAGTCCGGCTGAACCGCTGCTCCAGGCGATGTGCGAATCGCGCCTTTTCGATGTAAGAAAGATCCTTTCGCTCGTGATTTTCCTGCCCTTGGGCGATGACGAGTTGTTCATCGGTCAGGTCGCGCACGACGGCTTTGATCGAACGGCCAAGCGAGGCGACGGCTCGCAGGCGCCTATGCCCAAACGCTACTTGAAACCGTCCGGCGGCGCTCGGGTGTGGCCTCACGAGGATAGGATTGATCTGCCCGTGTTCGCGAATAGCCTCCGTTAAATTTGCAACCGTTTCGGCCGATGCCGGCATGCGGTCGGCGATAAACGACGGATCAATCGCCGCCGGATCAAGCTCGACGATAACCTGACCCGATGTCAATTTTCGCTCAATCTCATCAGCGCGCTTCGCGCGCTCGCTGAACTCCCCGAGCGATTGACCAATTGCTCCGACCGGCGTGGTGGCTGGGTCAGATATCAATTCGAGCGAGCCCAAAATCGGCCGCATGCGCAGTCGGTTAACGCGGGGTGGATCGGCATTGGGCGTTTGGTCGTCTAGCGTTGCCGTCGTGGCCGAGGTGAGGGCCTCCTTCTCCGCGCTGACGCCGCCCAAATTAGTGAACAGTGATTTTCGGCTCATGTTGCCCTGCCCCATGCCTGACGAATCAAACTCTCGATTTCCCCGCTAACATTGTTTACTGACTCGATGGCACGGTCGTATGTTGAGCGAGTGAACTGATGTCTCTCGACCTCGAAGATCGTCTGATTTGTGAGACCGGCGTCAGAAATTGCGGTGCTTTTCAGCATCGGATGAATCAAGACATGCTCACCGAAGATCGAACGAAGGAAGGCGACCATTTGGTTTTGAGGGCCGTCGCCGGGTTCGAACCGCGTGACGAGGTACTTCAACCAATCGTAGCTAGTTGATGCGCCGGCCCGGGAGACCTCGTCGAGCAAGTCTCCTGTCATTTGGAGAAACTGACCCATCGACATTACGTCAAGCATCTGTGGGTGAATGGTAATGAGCACCGCAGTTGCGGCTGTGAGTGCCGAAAGCGTCAGATAGCCAAGCTGCGGCGGGCAATCGATCACGACGACATCATAGAGATTCTGTGCCTGAGCGAGTGCCTGACCTATCCGCGCAAAGAACAAGGTATCACCAGCCGACCGTCGCATAAGCGCCCGGGGCGTATCATGCTCGAATTCCATCAATTCGAGATTCCCCGGAATAATGTGAAGGTCTGGTATGTAGGTTGCGCGCACTATTTCGGCGATCGGACGGCGCTGTTCATCGTAACGGATAGCGCCGTAAAGAGTCTCGTTCTGGCCAACATGGAGTTCGGGCTGGTGACCGAACAAAGCAGAGAGGCTTGCTTGCGGATCGAGGTCGATAGCCAGCACCCTATAGCCATGAAGCGCGAGATATTGCGTGAGATGGGCGGAGGTGGTGGTCTTCCCGCTGCCGCCCTTGAAGTTCATCACCGTAATGACCTGAAGATGCTCGCCAGATCCCCGGTGAGGAAGATAGCGGCGACCTCCTCGTGCACCCTGATCAAGCTGCTTACGGATTTCCTGGATGGCGTCGACGGAGTAGCTGCGGCGACCATTTTTGACAGAGGGGGAAACGCCCTTCCCTTCTGCGGCCACTTGGCGCAAATACCCTTCATGGATACCGATCAGGCTTGCCGTCTCAATGGGACTGAAATGTCTGATCGTCTTTTCTGCCTCAGGAGGAAAGATACTGCGATGATGTGCCTGAAGCTGGCTCGATAGTTCTGCGCCATGTTGCTGGATCAGCGCTTTCAACTCGGCCCGGGGCTGGGCTTCGCTTACCACCGGCGTCTTCGCCATCTCGCAGTCCGATTTGTTTGAGTGCTAGCTGCGGAGTTTTACGAATATTTAGAAAATGTCCGCGTATTGGAAAACTGCACTGATTCTGTACTTAGGGCAAGAACTTTTGATTTAAGAAATGGTTAACGGGCGACAGTCCACAATTAGGCGTAAATGTTAGCCGCGGCTAACAGGATCTGGACCGCGATTTGTTTGATCGACAGCTGGCCGCACAAGCCCTGTGGTTGTGATTACGCCACATTGGATCTGAAGAATTTTCGGTTTCTTTCGCTGAATTGCTGCCAGAATGGCCGGATCGCCCGCCACAATGTGCCTATGCGCATCCTCCCATTGCATTAACCCGTGGTCCGGCGTATCGGGGACGCCCAAATCAATCATATTAGCGAGGAACCTCATCAAGACGTGACTTCGAGATCGACGTCCCGCTCCCCTGTGCGCCATACCGTCTAACGCAGCTCATCAAGGATTTCATCGTGTTCGAGAGATGGATAATCCGCAAGAAGGTTATCAATACTTCGGCCCGAACATATCTGACCGACAATCATCCTGACTGTGACTCGTTGGCTCGGGATGCGAGGATTGCCTGCCCCATGACCAACTGATGGATCGCTCGTAAGCGGTGGATGGACCCAAGCTCGCAAAGTCGCCAGTGCAAAATTTCGTCCCAGTTGCCTATGCTCTCT
>CAYTRB010000262.1:0-4197 GCA_964440215.1 uncultured Methylocapsa sp. | reverse complement strand
TCAAATTCGGCAACGGTAAGGAAATCTCCTTGCAGCTGCTTGGCTCCGGCGTCGGCGTGACACTTGTGGAAGTGGCAAAGCCAGAGATCGTCCGCGAACGCCGGGACGTTCTCGAAACAGTCGACTAGAACGCTTCCCCCTCACGCGGATATGCGGGATCGAAAAGCGTTCATTCAGAGTCTAAGACTTGGAGCATGTTCTTAGCGGAAAAGGTGATCAACTTTTTCGGGACATGCTCCAAGACATTTATCTGACCCGCCGCGTGTTATTGAAGCGCGACAGGTTTTTTTCGGTGCCCGCAAGAAGACGGCCTCGATCATCCGCGCGCAGGGAACATAAGACAGCGAAGGCAATGACAGCCAAGGCAATGGAAGCGGTCTCGCTTTGCAGCGCGTATCTCACGCGCCTTTGCGCGTATGCGCCGAATCCGGCGGTTTCCAACTTTGGTGCGTGCGCGGATTAATGATCCGGTAGACACGGCCGCGATCATCACCCTTCGGGCAATGGCGCTGGATTGAGACCAGACACATCCGCACAGGATCGCCTGCCTTCAAATGCTTGATCGCCTGCACGGTGTCATCTCTCGGATGATAGCCACCATTTTCAAAGTTCACCGCGGGGCCAGAACCCGGCAAGTCACCGGCGCCCGCCGGATCTGAGACGGCAAGCAATACCAGGGTGAGACGGTAGAACGGCTTGTGATAGGAGATCAGGCGCTCCTCGTCTTCCAGGATTGTGAATTCCCCTCCCAAACGGATGTCGTGGCCGCTCATGCGCCCATGACGTCCAAACGGTTAATAACAGTTGTGCTTTAGTATGACTCTAGTGAGATCGATTACCTTTGACGATAGGCCGTAATTGGCCTTTAATGCGATGGGTTTTTAAAAAGAGGTGACAGCACTTTCGGATCAAACTGTATTTACGGCAATAAATAGAGTGTACATTTCCGCTGGGGGAGCGTGTAATGTCTAAGAAATTGGA
Organism: uncultured Methylocapsa sp.; assembly: GCA_964440215.1. GTDB lineage: Bacteria > Pseudomonadota > Alphaproteobacteria > Rhizobiales > Beijerinckiaceae > Methylocapsa. Next base: position 3,216 of record CAYTRB010000262.1, on the reverse strand, counting down.
AGAAAGGCTTGATGAACTTCACCGTGATATACAGAATATTAATAATATGGTCCAGGCAATCGCACTTGACGTTACACAAAACAGGAATTTAACATTGGCAACGAGCCATTATCTTGAAGAAATAGCTGAGATGGTGAGGAAATTGGAAAATAGTTGCCCTGGGGTCGATACAAATCATCAATAAGTGCATTTATATTATGAATAATATCGGATGCGTTGCTCTTTCAACGGGTTCCGCGTGGAGCAAAGCCGCTGCCAGCACACAAACGCGTCTCCATCCCATCGAAAAGCGCGCGCGGGCATGACGAGAAAAGCCGGGAATCCGGTGTTCTGGAATTTTGCCAAGTCTCGAAAATTTACCGGAAGCGAAATCGTCTCAACTCATGATTCGTTTGCATGGATCATGAGCGTATTTGGGTGCGTTCATTGGGTCCGCATTGCGCCAGGGGAGACAGAGCGAAGACAAGTCAGCAACCGCGATGAAATGGCCCTGCTTTAGAATTTCAGATCCATTCCCAGTCCCATCCGCGAACCGGGGGATGACACCGTCGCATCGGGGATATTTTTTCGCACGGAATCGAGCATCGGGACCGAGTCATAGCCAGGCAGGCGGGGATTATTGTTTGCCTGAACGTCCGGGCCGACCGTTAGGTTTTCCGCGCCCGGCACCTGCACTTTCGGCGCCCGGTCACGTTGGGTTGACGCCGCGCCATGCGACGATGGTGTCGGAAGCGTATGTTCATCTGGCTCGCCGGCGCAAACGGGATCGTCTTTCCACGTGGCGCGCGGACAGGGAAGCTCCTCATGGCCAGGCGGCAAACCCGCCGATGCGCTATTCTGAACTGGCGTCTTGGTTTTCTTTGAAGCTGAGAGCTTAACACCCTTATGCGGGGGTTCGCTCGCATCTTGCCGCGGCGCGATGCCGGATGACGCTCCGGCTTGCTGGGCTTTTGCGGCTCCCGCGGCGAGAAGACAAGCAATCAAACATACGGCCAATGAGACTGAGTACTTCATGGTGTCGCCACTGGATTGGAGCGGGTCCCTTCACGCATCGCAAGTGAGGATAACCGCGCCGGCAGCGGCAGAAGAAAGTCTTCTGCGGCCGAGTATCGCAAACGCCATTCGTATGGCAGCAGTATGGCCGCGGCGCGGTCTCCTTGACTTCAAACCTCGGATGGGTTCGGTTACAGCCGTGCGCTGATTGGGAGGCTGTGGCCGGGGCGGCTCTGTCTTTCTCCCATGGGTCCCGCCGCTGCAGGAGAGAACGCATGAGTAAGAGAAGATTATGCCTTGCGGCCGCGCCGGTCATTCTGGCCGCATGGCATGGAACCGCGCCCGCGCAAGCCTGCGGATCGCAGCAGCATAAAGCAAGCCTATGCACCGTCTCCTCGGCCGCGGCGGATGTCCGCGACGAGCCGGACGGCCGCGTCGAATATGTTGCGAGTGGAAAGGTCCGGGTTGCCGGCTACTCCACCGATGGGCTGTGGGCCCATATCGAGGTGCCCTGCGTCGGCTATGCCGGTTGGATCGCCCGCCGGGAACTGACATGCGAGGACATTTCCGCGAGCGCGCAAGAGCCCGCGAAGTAAACTGAACTTTGAACGCAAGCATCGAAGACCGGCATTCCGCAGGGCAGGGCGAGCCGGCTTCTATGGGCGTCCGGAAAACAACGCCGCGCAGCCCGCAATTTCAACCGTGACCGATCGAAACCGCTGGCCAAGCGCGCGTTTCAGGCCCTCGGCATCATCATTCCCGTTCGAGAATATCCCTTTGCTGTTGTAGAAATCCATGAGGCGCTTGGCAAACCAGCTCCGCGCGACGCCGCGATGGAGCAGCGTTGAACCGAATATCACCGCGCCGGGGTTCATCAGCATCTTGAGATGATCGAAGGTCGCCGATTTCGATTCGATTGTGCCGGGGAGGCAATGGAGCAAATAGTTGATGCCGATGGAATCAAACCGCGAAGCATCAATCGAGACCGGTTCCAGGACATTCCTTATATAGGTTTCCGGCTTGTATCGCGCGATTCTCCGGGCGGCGAAGCCGAGCGCGTTTTGATTGAGGTCCATCAACGCGACGCGCGGCGCCGGCGCCGGAAATTGGCAGCGATCGAGAAAATAGCCGGTTCCAACGCCAACATCCAAATGGTTCGCGCTGACGTGCCTATTGTAGTGCGCCAAGAAGCGTTGAGTAGGGCACTTCCAAATCAGACGGTTGGAGATGCCGAGCACAAGAACATCATAGGCGCCGAGTATGCGCTTCGTGTAGACGGCCTGTCCCGCCGCGACGTCCTCCGCGCTCACATCCATGGCTCCCGCCTTCTCATTGTCTTCATGCGTCTGTCCCGGCGGCAGAAAAGCCTATCTGGCCTTTGTACTCAAGGATCGAGACAGCCGGATGCTGATCATAAAGGCCGCCGTCAAGCCCGGCCATGACGTTGCGGTAGATCAACGCATGGCGCGATGGGATGGCTAGAGTGCTTTTTGCGCCGCTCGCGCGTATCGCAAGGGGCGGGGGCCGAAAGCGCTTTTCATTGAAGGAACGGCCGGGCGCGAGGCAAGCATCTCGGCGGGGAACGGTAAATATGTTCAAACTCTTGAAACACCTATTCAAAGGGCCATTTATCGCGGATCTGCCGCCCGGGCTTATGCAATGCGAATTGGGATGCAAGGCCCTCCAGTGTAATCAGGGTCAATGGCAAAGCTGCGAAAACAGAATTCGCCGTATGAATGAGGAGATTGCCTTCTCGCAAAACAGGTCCTGCGGGGATCCGGCAGCAAACCAATTATGCGCGCAGAAGGAGCGTTGACCGCATCCAAGGCCTCATGAGCCCGTGTGAATGATGGAATCATGAAGACAAGACCAAACGGCCGTCTGCAAGCCTTGGCATGGCTCGCGATGATCTGTGCCGCCGGCCCATTGGAGGCCAAAGCCGACATCGTATGGAGCTGGTCCTACATCAACCCCGATACCAAAATCGCCGCGTCGGGCACTTTGACCACCAAGGATCTCGCAGCGGGCTCCTATGTGATCAATGCTCTCACCGGCCAATGGAACGGCGCCGGGATTACCGGTCTCGAAGCCGTTAAATCATGCTGTTCGCCGCCAGGGTGGAACAGCAATTTGCTGCTCGATGGCAGTCCCGAGCTTGATAAGGACGGCTTCGCCTTCAGTGTCACCGGCGGGCTGAAAATCAATCTTTTCTACAAATCTGGC
>CAYTRB010000261.1:0-4322 GCA_964440215.1 uncultured Methylocapsa sp. | reverse complement strand
CGATTACCCTCGCCTATAACGAGCGCTTCACCGACAGCATCTATTCCGAACATGATTTCTAGGAGGGTTCTATGGCACATCCTTTTCATCACGCCCTGTCATCCGCCAAAAAATGGGGAGGCGAGCCTGAGGATTATCTCCTCCTGCATCAATTTATGGACCAGTCAAAGGCCGCGGAAGCCGACTTCCGTCATCGCGCCGCACTCCATCATTCATTCGGCATACATATGCTCGAACAGCATTTTGGACCCGTCATCACAATCTCCACAGGCCGCACCGTTCCTGTCCGATTCATCGGCGAACAACATGTGATACAAGATCTGGGCCGGATTCCAACACTTTCCGATTGGACCCGCTGCATCCGCCCGGAACCTTGGATGGGCCGCACGCAGCCAGTGCATCTCGAGGTCGATCCCTTCGCGCAAGCCCCTGCCTCAGAAGGATCATAACCATGTTTGCGACCTATCTCCGCCTCCACCTCCCCGTCGACGCGAGCTGGCGTGCCGTAGTCCGCGCTGCCGCCTCGAGATTAGCGCCGCACTCACGCCGCGACGCCTCCAAACGACAAGCACGGCGAGATTTCTACCGGACAATGATCGCGCATCACACCAAAGCTCAGTCGCTCGTGCGCGAGTATCGCCTCTAACCCCACCGTCCACAAAGACGTTCCAACCAAAAGAGCCTGGCCCCGCGCCGGGCTCTTTGCTTTTCGGAGACACCCAATGGCTGACTATCACACGCCAACCGTGGTTCAGCAAACCATCCCCAATGACGATATGACGCCGCTCGAACGGCTGCTGCTTACAAATATATTCGACGCGGACGACATCAATGGCGAACATTATTTCTACGCCGAAGAATGCCCTCAAACCCTGCTTACTCTCGATAAAGCGGAACTCGACGCCGCGATCGTCGCGTCCCAGGAACAGCCGAGCTCAGCGCTTCCTGCAATTCGGGAGCAGCTCTCTCATTGCGAGCCGGATCAAAGCATAATTTACCTGGATCTGTCCGGCTTCTCTTGGGAGACCATACTTCAAGACGTCGTTCGCCGTTGCAAGACGCTTGAATATATTTCGGTCATCTCCTCCTTCACCTGCAGCAAAATGGAGCCCACCGCGTTCGGCGGCATGGCGGTCGTTATCACCGGCACGGCCATTCGCGGAAAATCGACGGAAGATATCCTCGAAGAGCTGCTCGAGGAAGAAGAAGCCGGTCCTTTCACCCCGGTCTCGAGCGTGACAGGAGAACCCGCCAATGTCTAGTATCGTATCGTCCCCCGCTCCATGGCTCACCGACACGGTGCGCTGGTGGTGCTACAGACTGACCAAGACCTTCGAACGATTCCAGCGCGCCGTCCAATATGCCACCGGCCACCTCTCCACCGACAACGCCCAACACATTATGCTCGACTGCTGTTACGACGCCGGATGGCACCCGCTTCTCATCCTCGACGTCCAAGAGACCCTCTACGAGGCACGGGAAATCTTTACCGATCATCCCGCTCTCCCTCATTTGATCGCCGCCGCCTGCTCCCGCGTCGCCAGCAAATGGGAAGGCAACGGCGACGACAGCCATGAGGCCCGCCGCTGGGCCATCGAGATTGCCGAAGACTACGCGGCACACACCAATATCAAACTCGTCCGCTGGACCGACGTTCTACCTCCCGAGTAATCGCCGGTTGGAGCGTCTTTCTCCTCCCGGCCTGCGTTCCCCACCCGTCCCATCCACCCACACCACGGACACCCGGCAATGGCTAAACAGCTCACCCTCGATGAAATGATCGAGTCACTCACCCTTATGAATCACCCCGCGGCCGGCGCCTGCCAAGCCGTTATCGAAGCCATCGGCACACTCATGGCGGACACCATCGCCGCCGCCCTTGGCGTTACCGCCGGACCAGCAACATTTGAGGGCACTGCCTTTGCCGGCACATGCGCGCCATTCCGCCCCGCATTCCCCGGCCAGCCCTGCCCCAGCCCGCTTTCGGATTACGATCCTGAAGAGTGGGATGACGAACCTCATCCATCCCTTGCGCCCCCCGCAGAACCATCCGCGATCCGGAGCTATACGATCGAAACAACGATCCGGAGACCATTTTACAAACAAGTCGTCTATGAAGCGGCGACACCCGAGGACGCATGCCGCCAGGCACTCCAGGATGACGACTGGGAAGGCGAAAAGCTTGACGACGAAACGGCCGGCGAGCCCTACGTCACAGGCATCTGGACCGGCGAGGACGCCGCCTATAAAAGCGCCTCCCTGCCGATCCCAACCAATGGTCACGCATCAGGCGAGCACAAGATGCAGGAGGTTGATCTGCTCCTCGCGCTTCTGAAACGATTCGCGTCCACCACCGGCAGGCACACTCTTCCTCACCTCGACATCAACTCCTGACTCGCACTCTCAACGCACAATTTCCAGGCGCCGCCATCCGCGCCAATCGGTCCGGTCCCGCCTATATCCAACCCAACCGCTCTGTAAGCAAACTCGGCGCCAGGAATCGATCAAGCAAGAGCGCCTCTTTTGCCCCGGTCAAGAAGCGCCGGTTCCAGGAGACGGGCAACAGCCGCTACGGCATCCCGCCACGCCGCGCCAAAGGGCGGCTCCTCGCTGGTTCGCGCGCTAAAGCGCGTCTTCACTCAGCTCCGGTGCTGCGCTCCGCGCACCTTTGCACGCCGCGCCGGGATGCCGGGGCCATTTGTCATTCCGCAAATCATGAAGAAGGAACACCCAAATGGCCAACGCCAAATATGCTCCGCGTGCCAACGCTCCCCATAAGTCCCGCGATCACTATCAAGAGCTTACCGATCGCATCATCGCGGCCCTCGAGGCCGGCACGCGCCCGTGGCAAAAACCATGGGACCCGAACAAAGCAGGTGGGCCATCCATGCCCGTCAACGGCGCAACGGGCCGACGCTACAGAGGCATCAATACCCTTGTCCTCGGCATGTCCACCCTTGCCTTCGCCAGCAATGATCCGCGCTGGTGTACCTACAGGCAAGCAGCCGAGAGAGGCTGGCAGATTCGCCGCGGCGAAAAAGGCACCACCGTCTTCTTCTTCAAACAACTGCCGATAGGCGATCACGAATCTCCCGAAAGCGATGAGGACCATACGAGACGCATTCCTCTCTTGCGGTCTTTCACCGTCTTTCATGCCTCCCAGATTGATGGTATCCCCACATTCGTCGCCCCGTCCGTGGAAGACGCGCCATGGCGCCGGCCAGAAGCCGTCGATATTATCCTGCGCAATAGCAAGGCGGTCATTAGAATCGGCGGCGATCGCGCCTTTTACAGCCCTTCCACCGATCACATACAATTACCGATGGAATCCGCCTTTGACTCTCCGGAGGGATGGGCAGCTACGGCCCTCCACGAGCTGTCACATCATGCCGGCGCGCCTCATCGTCTGAACCGCGATCTCTCCGGCCGATTCGGATCAGAAGCATATTCGAGGGAAGAACTCGTTGCCGAATTTTCCAGCCTCACGATAGGCACCGAGCTCAATCTGCCCACAGATATTCCCAACCATGCAAGCTATATCGGGTCGTGGATCAAAAGTCTTAGGAACGACAAGCGTGAGATCTTTCGCGCTGCCGCCGCCGCTCAAAAATGCGCCGATTATTGTCTCGGCTTTCATCCGGATTATGCCGCTTCCGTGACGCACGCCACGGACAAGGACTCACAAGACGACGAGCGCAGCCTCGCTGCTTGATGGCGACTCCGCTGTTCGTCTAACGTGACGCACGCGATCCCATCCTCTCTACCCCGCAGCGCTGCGTGATCCGCCATCTCGCTCCGCCAGGCGCCGCTTCAATACGAGTCCATATCGCCATGACCCGCTCAGAAGGGAATGCTTCGCCATGTCTCTCTCATCGACCAATACTCACCCGTTCTCCGTTATTTCAGCGCAAGCGCCCACGCCCTCGTAACCCTCACCGCGGAGGGCGTCACCCTGATCCAAAGCGTTTTTTTGGCTCAGTCATGGGCCGTATCAATAAATTCCGAAACCGCGAGCAAAAGAAGGCTCATTTCTGGTCTCTGCGCGGCGACGCCTCGGGGAAGCCGTAAATCTGAAATCAATTAGGAAATTGCACGAGCTGTCCTTCAGGCGTCAAACAGATGGCGATGGCGACTGGGCTGCGAACGTAGATATTGTTTTGGAGCTTTCACGGTCGCGCCGAGATGCGCGGCCGCATGCCAGGGCCAGCGCGGATCGTAGAGTATGGTTCGCGCGAGAGCGACAAAATCGGCGTCGCCAGTTCCAATGACCGCCTCAGCCTGATCATAGCCTGTGATGAGACCGACCGCGACGGTCGGCAAGT
>CAYTRB010000260.1:0-4359 GCA_964440215.1 uncultured Methylocapsa sp. | reverse complement strand
GTCGAAAATCCTGTCGAACATTAGGATGTATTGCTCACCGACTTGCTTAGATAGCGAATAGAAATTCAGAAATTGAGCCGGTGTTTCGAATTCGTGATGCGGCGGTGGCTGGTTTCCGTAATAGGTCGAGGAACCGCTGTAGACGACCTTCCGGACACCGCTACCGCGCGCGGCGATAAGCAGGTTCTGCGTCCCGACGATGTTGGTCTGAGTGCATTCGTCGATGTTATCGAGCGACGGCCCCGCCCGCGACATTGCGGCAGCGTGGAAAATGCCTTCCACGCCGGCCATGGCACGCCGACAGGCCTCGCTATCACAGATGTCCGCCTGGATAAATTCGGCCTCGGGGTGAACCCACTCGCGCCGGCCGTAGACGAGATTGTCGAGGACGCGGACGCGATAGCCTCGTTCGATGAGCCCGGCGACGAGATGGCTGCCGATAAAACCGGCACCGCCGGTTACAAGGACGAGCGTCATAGTCAACTGACCTTCCGATTAAAAAGATCATTGGGGTGGGTGTAGAGACGGCGGAAAAATGCCAAATCCTCAGGCGTGTTGATGCCACGTGCTTCGGTCGAGTCGGCCACCGAGACGCGGTTGACCGGCCAACCGCGGCGCGTGAGGAACACGAGAAAAGGCAGAAAGTTCAGTTCCCCGGTTACGGCTCCGCCGGGCACCAACGAGACATACTCGCGCCACAGCTTCTCGAGGCCGGCCGTGGAAAGCAGAAAGGTCCCGACGTCGCCTAATCCGCCAGGATTGCAAAGGTCGCCTTCCCGCGTCTGCAGCACCCGGTCAAGTCTGCCGGATGCGTCAAATACATATTCCACATACGGCTCGTCCAGCGCCACGAGGGGCAATGTACAGTGCGGCCCCTTTCCAGAAAGATGCACGGCGCGGCAAGCGGTCAGCGTCTCTGCCGAAACATGCACTTGGTCGCCCCAGATGATCAAAATATTCTCGGCGCTGCCCCAGACGGGCAGACCGCAAAAGATCGCGTCGCCCATCCCGCGCGGCTCCGGCTGGACGCTAACGGAGACCTCCGGCCGCCCGGGCTCGGCCGCCAGTTCCGCTTCGAACAGAGGCCGCCCATCGGGTGAGACCACGACATGAATGTGGTCGACGAACGGCTGGAGAGTGCGCCGGAGGATGCTCCAGATCGTCAAGGGAGGGACCAAAGGCACAAGGATCTTGGGCCGATCCGCTCCAAGCCGCGTTCCGCGGCCCGCAGCAGGAATCACTGCGCAGAGTTTCACGATGCCGTCACTCCCGCCAATGCGCGCTCGAGTGCACCGTGGAGTGCCTCGAGATCGGGAAACCATAGATCGGCCGACGTACGCACCGCAGGGTTGAAGACACCGACGGTAACGATGCCGGCTGCACGCGCGGCAAGGATGCCGCTCGGCGCATCCTCGACGGCGAGGCAGTCTGCCGCTTTGTCGGCAATCTGCCTGAGGCAAGCAAGATAACCGTCGGGCGCCGGCTTTCCTTCAGGAACATCGTTGGCCGTTACCATTTGATCGAAGAGACCTGCGAGGCCGGCTGAGGCGAGCGCCGCTTCGACAGAGCCCCTGCTGCTACCGGTCACGAGGTGTGTGCCGCAACCCGCCCCGCGCAGCCAATGCACGAGCTCCAGCGCTCCTGTCATGGGGTAAAGGTGGCCAGCGGCGACAGCGGCGCGGTAGTTCAATTGTTTCAATTCCGTTGCCTTGGTCAAGGCTGCGGCATCTGTGATCCCCAAGTCGAGGAAGACCCTTCGTGTCGGCCATCCGCGCACGCGTTCATAATCGAAGCGAGGCAGCAGTTCCGGTGCATTCGCCGCCAACACCGCGGTGAAGGCGCGCGCATGTAACACACTCGAATCGATGAGCGTGCCGTCGAGATCGAAGAGCACATGGCGGGGGCGTAATGGCAGGTCGATCATGCGAAGATTGCCGCAAGGCTCTTGAGACCCCGCTGGAAGCGCCAGCGCGGATCGGTGAACCCCGTAAAGGTACGGTAGCGGACAGGAATTTCCGCGATTTCGACGTGACTATCCACGAGTGCTTTCGTCACCTTGGTCGGTGTTGTTGGGAGCAGTTTGTGCAGAAGCGCGCTGGCCGCGGGGAGTAGCCGACTCCGACGGTACAGGCGGAAGCCGGTCAGCGGATCAGAGAATATGAGGCCGAGCCGCAATGCGAGGAGCGCCGATACCGCGAAGGCTCCGAGCCAGCTCAGGCGGAAGATCAAGCCCCCCTCGCCGTAGGCGGAGCGTAGCGAGCTTTGGAATTGCAATCGGCTTTGTGTGCGTGAGCCGTAGAGCGCTCCGAACCGGCTTCCGTCCAAGACGGCGACAGCCAGAAGGATGTCGCTTAGCCGGTATTCGCCATCACCGGAGATGGTTGCAAGGTATTCGCTGTCCCCTTTGAAAAGCCATTCGAGCAGCATGCCAACCTCCGAGAAGGTCTCGCTGCGCTCGACAGATCTTATGGCGAGGGAGTCTGGAAGAGCGTCGACGGACGGTGCCGGTCCATGGTTGACGCTGAGGGTCACATGGCGGAAGCGGTGCCCCCAATTGATTTCGAGCATCTCGTTGAGCAGTCCTTCATAGCCTAGGGAGCGGCCGACGAGGTCCACATAGACGTCCAGATCCTGGCGGCGGCCGGCTCGTTCTGCTAAATCGATGATCTTACCGATGGTGGCGAAGCCGCTGTGAGCGGTTGGCTTAACCGGATTCTCGAAATCGCCTTCGATGACCAGGGCACCCTTGTAGGCGCGCACGCCGCCCTCCTCGTAATCGCCGCGACCGATGCCATCGAGCAAGCGGGCGCTGGCAGCATTGTAGAGGATATGCGTGATGGGCCGTTTGACGTTTCCAGGATCGTTGAGGTATTGAAGCGCCTTGTCTGCGAGCCCGGTCATCGTAAGCCCCTGAATGTCCAAATCCTTTCGGAGATTTACGACATAGGCCTTGATGCGGGCTGGGCTCGACACAATGGCGTCGGCGGCAATTCGGTAGCTCGGCAGTAAGGAGGAATGCTGCGTGCCGGGTCCGTAGATGACGATGTCGGCTTGGCTTAGTGCCGCGACTGCTGCTTCGGAGGGTGCGACAGGGAGCTCCTGGCGGCGAAGCCAATTAATCTTTTCTTCGATTGTTGCGTGTGCGATCTTTTGCCAGGTAGTGACATCGGGCTCACCTGCAAGAAAGAATGTTTCGAGAATGGGTACGGCGGATTGCCGCCCGACAATCATGGCTTCACTTCGCAACAATGTGCCGTCGGCCTTTAGCCCGACTAAAGTGCGGTTCTCGCCTTTGCTGACGTTAACAAGCCGCGCACGCGAGCCGGCCATCTCCGCGAGCGTCTGGGTCGCCTTGTTAAAGTCATTCCCTTGTTCCAGAAAGGCACCCGCAAAGATCAGGTTACCGAAGGAGCAGTCGGCGAACTCCAGTGTTCGATCGGACGCACGCGACTCGAAATATCCAAAGAACTTCCCAAGCAACTCTTGAACGCGACCGCGTACACCAGGATCGAGCGCGCCGACGAGTTGCTGCAGGTCGGACTGCAGACCAGCGGTTCCACCGGAGGCAGCAAACCTTTGCAAGGCGGCCAGGTCGGTGGCTGAGAAGTCAAGCGGCATGCGGTATTCAAAAAGCCGCTGCAGCGCATATTGTTCAGCCGAATATAGGTCCAAGAGATAGGACATGTTCTTGCGGAAGTCTGAAGGACCCAACATCCCGGGAATGAATTCGCGAAGCGCCCCCGTCGACAATCCGTCATCGTAAGCATTGACGAGGAGGCTCAGCCCCACTTCAGGACGGCGGAGAAGATCGCGGATCAGCGCGGCGCTGCCGCGCCCCCCGCAAAACAGACAGACTTTGATTGTCTCTCCTTTGCGGCTCATCTATCTTCCCTTTGCAGTACTTGGAAACGGAACAACAGCTGACGAATTCCGATGTAGAGAACGAATAAGAGGCGGTGCAACGCGCCTTTGATGAGCTTGAGGCTGCTCTTGCCGCGGATGCGGGGACGATGCTCTATCTCAACTTCGGCCAATCGAACGCGGCGCTCAAGAAGCTTTGAAGTAACCTCGGTTGAGTAATTCAGCCCTTTCGCCTCGAGGCATAGGGAGCGCAAGAGCGCCCCGTTGACCAGTTTGAAGGCGCAATTGAAGTCACGGCACTCCGAACCATGAAACATATTGCAGGCGACACCGCTCGACCACGACCCAAACCGGGCAAATGCCGAGTCTGCCTTTATCGGACGCACCCCTGCCACGGCAAGTACTGACATCGCCGTTGCTACCTCAATCATTCGCTCCAGATTTTCGATCGGGAATTGACCGTCCGAATCGATCAGCAGCACCCATTCAAGCGACGTC
>CAYTRB010000259.1:0-4367 GCA_964440215.1 uncultured Methylocapsa sp. | reverse complement strand
CCCTTGGAATGATGTTTGAAAGGCACGATAAAGCTCCAGGCTGAAATCGCCTGTCCTCTATCCCCTTCAGCACGCCAAGGGAAGTTCGGCACATCCGTGCAACAAACTCCCCTTCAGTCGTCTGCTGAGCCTTGAGCGTCGATTGTCCGGTTTCATGGCCTTTGCTCGAAGACGCGCTCAATTGCCTCCGGCGCCCGCTGCGACGATATGAGGGCCAAGCGCTGACCGGCGCGGGTCATGGCCATGAAAAGTTTACGGGCGTTCCCTTCCCTTCTTCTGGCTTGCTCATCATCGCGAAGTCCGGGCAGATCGGCATCCGACAGGAGATCCTCTATCCCTACCAGAAAGACCACGGTGGCCTCCAGGCCGGTTGCCGTTTCCAGGCGGGCCAGGCGCAAATAATCCTGCCCATAGCCCTTCGGCGGCGCCTTCTTGTGCTCCTTTCCGTTCATCCACCAAATTCGGTCTGGACCAATCCTGTTGCCGAGTTTCTGAAACAGCGTGAACGCGTCGACTTTGTTCCCATGGATGACGAGCAGGCTCGACATCGGCAGTTGCTCCTGTTCGGCGATGGCGGCGACCTCATTGGTGACGCGATCAATGGCGTCCTGCGGGGAATCTGAGTAGATCAGGATCGGCGGGGCGCCAGCTTCCATTCCAGCGAAGTCCGGCTCCAGGAACTCTTCCGGATCGCTTGGGGCGGATTGGGCCAGGATATGGCTTGCGGCTTTCAGAATCGCCTGGGTCATGCGGTAGGATTTCCGCAACTTTTTGGTTCTGCCAGAGACGTCAAGACCGACGCTTTTCCAGCTCAAGCGACTTTTCATGAAACCTTGATTCGGATCGGCGCAGAGGAACAGATGGCCATCAGGCTCGAGCGAGAGTTTGACGACTTGAAACCACGAGGGAGCGAAGAATTGCGCCTCATCCACCAGAATATGGCGGTATTTTTCGAGGCGCTGATGCTCCCCGGCGAGGCAGATGTCGCGAGGCGTCGCACTCCACATTCGCCGCCGCTCTCGAGTTAACGCCTTTGTGACCCGCTCATACAAAGCCCAGACTTGGGAACGCTCCACCGGCCGCAATGCAAACCCCTGGCCGGCGCGGTTTGCAGCCAAATACTGGTCCTCGTTCACGGCCAAGCTATCGTTGATGAAGTCGAGCTCGTCGAGCAGCTGCACGTTTGTCGGTTTCAGGTCCGGCCATCGCGCGCGGTAGAGTTTGATCAGATCGAGCAGCTGATAGGGATTTTCCGGCATGCGCGGCGGGGCCCGGAAAATACGCGTCCATTGCTGAACCACCCAGGCAAAAAAGGTCGTTATCTTAAGGTTCTTCGGTATGCCCCCGTAAGCATGATGCAACCGGTTCTTGATGTCAGCGACGATCGGCGTATTGTGGATCAGCACCAGAATCCGCTGCTTCGGAAACGTCGCAGCGAGAAGGAGCGCGCGATTGAGGGCGATCAACGTTTTGCCACTGCCCGCCACGCCATTGACCAGACGCAAGGAAAAGTCCTTTGAGGCTTCTGCTTGCTCCCGCGGCGGGTCCAAATCAAGTTTGGACGCCCATTCTTGCTGACAATCAAGGAAGAAACGCGTCAGTTTCGCCAAATTGTCCCGATTGAAAGTTCGGCGTGTCGTGCATGCCGCTGGAATTTCGGCTTCAGGAAAGAACCGTCCCAGCAAGGACTCAGCGCTTTCTTCGTCCAAGGGAGCCAGCGAGGCCGGGATCAGTTCGCCATCAAGCCGGAGGAACTGTTCTTTCGACATGAGCGCCACGCCTCGGCTCTGATAATGGCTCGAGAGGGTGCGCGCTTCTTCAGGAGAGCACGACCACATCAGCATCCACTTTCCAAGGCGATGGCTCGTTGGATCGAGACCGAAGTCAAGATCGCTGAACCGCGCCATAAGCTGCTCGAAAGCGGCGCGGCCTTCAGTCTCGAACAATTGTTCGGGATCGAGCGCCGAGAATGGCGCATCGCTGACCGCGATCGCAAGCCACCGCCGGTCAGGATGCTGAATGAAGAAGTCTGGCGTCCACTCCCGAGGGGTCATGGGCCGGCGCACCATGCATGCGTCGCCGAGCCTGTTCAGGACGCGCTTGACATGGAGGTTGCGTCCCGAAACGCGGGTCCATTCGGGAATAAAGGTCGCCATTCCTACAGCGTGACCCTCCGGCAGTGACCAATCATATCCAGGTACTGTTCGGCCCAATGCTGGACTCTCCGGTCCGGGATCTTCGGAATGTGCGAGATGTCCGGTCCGATCACGATCAGTTTGGTCTTGGCGCGGGTGATCGATACGTTCAGGCGTTCCGGCTGGAAAAAGAACTCGGCGACGCCCCCCAGAAAGACTTTATCACCCGTGGCCAACGACAGGATGATCAACTCCCGCTCCTGTCCCTGCATGCGTTCGACCGTATCGGCGACGACTTGCCGCGCAGCCGTGCGCCCAAAGCGTTCAATCAGAAAAGTCCGCACGGCACGGCCATGGGCGCGATAAGGGGAGACGACGCCGATCTCCGATAGTGGCAGCCCGGCTTCCGCAGCCGCCTGGCACAAGTCCACGACCAGCTTGGCGTCTCGATCGTTTCGGGCGCCGGCCGATCGGTCCAGGGTAGGGAGGAAAACAGCGCTGGCGGCGGGATCGAACACGGCGGCCAATCGCGGCTCAACGCGTGCAAGCTCGAAGCGCCGCTCCCGGTTGGGGCCTGCTGAGCGCAATTTGCCGTCGTAATAGGTTCGGCTCGGCCAACCGCTCAGCCATTTGTTCATGCGGTAGGTCTCATCCAGCATGATCGAATGATCCGCCTCCTTCGACGTCAACCTGACGAATATGGAGGAGGCATCCTTTGCGAGCACGGAGCGAGAGAGCAGAACCGGCGGCAACTGCTTCTGGTCCCCGATCAGGATAAAGCGTCTGCCCTTGCGCATCGCCATCAGCGCCAGCGGCGTGGTGATCTGGCTGGCTTCGTCGAAGAGCACCGCGTCAAACTCGAAGTGCTTCAGGGAGGCGTTGCAGGTGGCAAATGGCGTCGCGCCGACGACATACCCGCCGTCCGCCGGCCGATCCGTCCAGGCATCCAGGCCCGGCGCACAGCAGATCGCATCCGCCAGCCCTTTGCGCTGGGTATCCCTGCCAATCTTGACGGTAGGAACGCCTCGCGCGTGAATCTTGTTCAATGCATTGTTGATCGCCATGTGCGTGTGCGAGGTCATCAGGATTCGCTCGCCGCGCGCCGCCATCAATCTGGCGAGCAGCGCCAGCACGAGGGTCTTGCCTGTGCCCGGCGGACCCTGAATGCATGCAATCTGCTCAGCGCCATAGGCCAGTCCGAGCGCTTGCGCTTGCTTGGCGTTCAGGCCCTCCGCCAAGGCGATCCGTTCTCCCTCTGAAACGTCGCGGTCATCAAAGCAGATGTCCAGATCGCCAGACAGCAGCGGCAGGAGGATCTCGCGCCCGATCTGCGAGGTTGCGATGTCGCGAAGCGAGTCCTCGTAATACGAGGTGAGGTCCATCCCATCTGGATCGGCGTAGCATGGACCGCCCGGGTGCTGGTCCCAGACTGCCGGCACGCGATTTCCGCGCAAAAGCCAGCGCTCATCTTCTTCCCGCTCGAGCGACAATTGTCCGCACAACGGCTGCTCCAGAGCATCGCCGCCGTGGAGGTGCAGTAAATCGCCCTCGCGAAAGCGCGACTCGCTGTCGTCGGGATAGGCCCAGAGGGTCTTTGGATCCTCGCACTTTTGGAGGCGACGGAAGCCTTGCGACCAACCGCTGGTAAGCTTCTCGGCGAGTGGTCGGGCCCAAATATCGAGAAGCCTTTGGTTTCCGGCTTCCTGTTCGTTGTAGATGAATGAGAACATCTCCTTCAGCAGCGCCTGGGGAGCGCAATCCGTGCGATTCTTCGGTAGCATCATCTTTCAAGCGCCCCTCGAATTGGATGGAAGAGTCCCCTGTGACGCGCGAGCCAGCGCCGTTCAGCTCCACTTTTTGAGTCCCGCGGTGATTGCTTCACGTCCTCCCGGCTCGCGCAAACCGCCATCACGATCGCCCTTGCGTAACGCTCCGTTTTCATTGCCTTGCCGGTCAAGCTGAAATCAATCGTGGCCGGATGTTATGGCTCATGCCGCTGAAGATATCTGGCCGGCGCAGCCGTCCATAACATTGCCTGCAATACGCTACCGTGCATTTCCGTTTCCTTGGGCCTTCCGCCCCAACAAGTCGTAAAGATCGCCGGTCACAAGATCCCCCAGGCGCGATAGCGGCCGCGCCCGGTCATCTCGCGGAGGCCAAGCTCGGCGGCCATGGTTTGCGCGGCGCGCGGGGTCACGCCAAGCGCGGCGGCGATCATGCCGGCGGACGCGA
>CAYTRB010000258.1:0-4426 GCA_964440215.1 uncultured Methylocapsa sp. | reverse complement strand
TCCATGGTGGCGGCGCCGTCATGCACTTCGCCGATTTTATGGGACTTGCCGGAATAATAGAGAATACGCTCCGTCGTCGTCGTCTTGCCCGCATCAATGTGGGCCATGATGCCGAAATTCCGGTAATCCTCGATCGGATGGCTGCGGGGCATGACACAATTCCTTTAGGCGGAAAACCGCTTAACCCTTAAGTTTTTACCAACGATAATGCGAGAAGGCACGGTTGGCTTCCGCCATGCGATGCGTGTCTTCCCGTTTCTTGACCGCATTGCCGCGGTTGCTGGCGGCGTCCATCAACTCCGCCGATAGACGATCGACCATGGTCTTGTCGTTGCGCGCGCGCGCGGCATTGATGATCCAGCGAATGGCAAGCGCTTGACGGCGCTCCGGGCGGACTTCCACCGGGACCTGATAGGTCGCGCCACCGACCCGGCGAGAGCGAACCTCGATCGCCGGAGCGACATTATCCAAGGCCTGCTTGAAGACAGGCAGCGGCTCCGAGCGCATTTTCTGCTCGATGATGTCAAAGGCATCATAGACGATCGCCTCGGCAATCGACTTTTTGCCGTCATGCATGATCGAGTTCATGAACTTAGTGAGAATGACATCCCCGAATTTTGCATCCGGAATGACTTCCCGCTTTTCGGCGCTATGGCGGCGCGACATTGTTAGGCTCCGTCGGATCACATAAATTGTTCAAAGGCAGCCATTGTCAATTAGGGCATAGGCCCTGAAACATAGGCTTTAGCTGTCCCGTATTCTTTTAAGATAGTCTAATCAAACTCACTTCGGCCGCTTGGCGCCATATTTGGAACGGCGCTGCTTACGGTTCTTGACGCCCTGCGTGTCGAGCACGCCGCGCAATATGTGATAACGAACGCCTGGCAAATCCTTCACCCGGCCGCCGCGGATCATGACCACGGAATGCTCCTGCAGATTATGCCCCTCGCCCGGAATATAGCCGATCACCTCGAAACCATTGGTGAGGCGGACCTTGGCAACCTTGCGCAACGCCGAATTCGGCTTTTTCGGTGTCGTCGTGTAAACCCGCGTGCAAACACCACGTTTTTGCGGGCAAGCGCCGAGATGGCGTGCCTTTTCGCGATAGGTCTTTTCCA
This sequence comes from uncultured Methylocapsa sp., assembly GCA_964440215.1. GTDB lineage: Bacteria > Pseudomonadota > Alphaproteobacteria > Rhizobiales > Beijerinckiaceae > Methylocapsa. The sequence goes on along the minus strand of CAYTRB010000258.1, from coordinate 3,308 downwards.
GCCGCGGCTTGCGGATCAACTGACTGATCGTAGGCATTCTTGGTCTTTCTCAATCTTTCCAACAAGCCATGACCGGAATGCCCCGGCGGGCCTCAAAATCAAACGTCTTATCCCGGCTGCGTTGCCATTTTCGCAAACGTCAAAGCGCCTTCAGCCCGCCAAGGCCTCCGGCGCCGAATTTGGCAGAGGACCACGGCAGCAGATGCCGCGTTCTTGCCTCTTGTCGATCCAGAAATCCCGTGGATCTCCCGGATCTATGTGTGACTGTTAAGCCGCTGGGTCTGACAGCGTTTAGGTTTGAAATGTCTGGGACGAGGCGTCCCGGAAGCAAAAACCTACTGCCTGTCCGAAGTGGGCGGAACTTAATCGTGCTCGCCTGGCGCGTCAACCCTCTTTCGCAGGAAAAAGCAATGCACGGGACGACGCCTTGATTCGCATCCACGAGCCGCCGAGTTCCTGGCCACGCCGGAAACGGCGAGGTTTGACGCCAGTGCTGGAACAAAACGCCATGATTTTGGTTCCTTAGCCGACGCCGGCAGCAGATTGCATCGCCGGGACGAGATGTTGGAGCCGGGGTGATCGCGGCACAATGAGACGGCGCGCCGCAAACAATGAGGGGCCGCATGGCAACGGCAAAACGACAAAATACGTTGGCAGTGCTCATCCTGGCTGCGGCGCTTGGACCCGCAGCGGCGCAGGACGCGGCGCTAGAAACCCAAATCGTCGATGCCTTGAACAAAGTTTATGGTGTTCATCCCGGATTTCGCGCCAATCATGCCAAGGGCGTGGTCGCAGAGGGGACTTTCAGGGCGGCACCCGGAGCCGACCGTCTCAGCAAGGCGGTTTTGTTCAATGGCACTCCAATTCCGGTAACCGTGCGGTTCTCGGATTCAACCGGCGTTCCCAATCTACCCGATGGCTCGCCCCTGGCCAATCCGCATGGATTGGCCATCAAATTTCACCTGCCCGACGGCAGCGAAACCGACATGGTGATCAACTCCCTTAAATTCTTTCCGGTTTCATCGGGCGAGGAGTTTCGCGACATGCTCCTCGCCGTGGCGGACAGTCCCCCCAGCGCGCCCAAGCCGACGAAGCTGGAGCAGTTCGCCGCAAGTCATCCAAACCTGCCGCGTGCCCTCGCGACGGTGGAAACGCCCGATAGCTTTGCCGACGAAGAATATTATGGCGTCAATGCCTTCATATTGGTCAATGAAAAAGGCGAGCGGCACGCCGTGCGCTATCTCGCGAGCCCGGAAAAACTGCGGCATCTTGAAGCGGCGGAAGCGGCCAAGACGGCGCCCGATTTTCTGATCAATGAGCTGCCGGGGCGGCTCGCGCGAGGGCCGGTGACGTTTCACCTGAAAGCGCAGCTTGCCGCGCCCGGTGATTCGACGAAAGACGCGTCGATACCCTGGCCAAAGACGAATGAGATCGTCGAACTCGGCGTGTTGACGATCAGCACAGCCGCACCCGATAGCCTCGAGGCGCAGAAGAAGTTGTTGTTCTTGCCAGGCCAGCTTACCGATGGGATCGAGGCGTCCGACGATCCCTTGATCGGGGTCCGCGACGGGGCTTATGCGGTGTCGTTCTCGCGCCGGACTCCATGACGGCTTAGCTTCGCGGTGTTGTCTATTGTCTATAAAGACATGAGCGCTTCAAGATGAAGCGCTCATGTCCTCTGTGTCTTTGTTTCGTCACATGATCTCATCCAAAAAGTCCGCAACTTTTTGGGATCATGCTCTCTGGCCATGCTTGGATCTAACGCATGGCAAGGCTTTCGTCTGTTGGTTCCTTGCGCCTGCCATGAGCAGGTTTTTACCTGGGCTATCCACAAGGGAACGAAAGCGTGCCTCGGAAGTTTTAGGCAACGAGAGGGTGAAGACATGGCAAATCAGGGGCGCTCATGCGGCGAATGCGCGACGAGGTGGTTTGGTCCAGTTTGTGAGCTGGCGGCAACACAATCAAGCAGTCATTGGCAATGAAATCTTTATTGAAGCGCGATCGTTTTTCAGGCGTCGGCGCGGCGCCTGAGGCCAGCAGATTTGAAACATTCGAGCATGGCACTTTCTTCAAAACGTCGGCTTACGCGGATATTGGCCGGAAGCTGCAAAAGGTGTTTCCGTTGCCGCCCGAGAGTTCCGAGCCCGAAGAGGTCCGCGTCCTACTGAGGCAGATCCAAGCAAAGCTCAACGCCACTCCCTCCTCCGGAAACCGGTAACCCGCATCCGGCGGGCTTCACTCTGAAAGGTATAAATTCCTGGCAGGTTCGTGATCTGGGGCGTTCCCTCGAAGATCCGCCTAACCCCGTAACAAGCTTAACGCTTCGTCGTGGGTGCGGGCATCGCTAGAGGCAACAACGTCGCCGCCCTTTGCCGGGCTGCCGCCGTCCCAACAGGTGACAATTCCGCCAGCCCCTTCGATGATCGGGACGAGGGGAACAATGTCATAGGTTTTGACACCCGATTCGATCACGCAATTCACATGGCCCGCCGCAAGCATCGCAAAAGCATAGCAATCGCCACCGTAGCGCGATAAGCGCACCTTGGCTTCAACCCGGCGGAACGCCTTGAGCTTGCTCGCAGTGTATAACAATGGCGACGTCGTCATTAACGTGGCCTGCGCGAGCCCTTGGCAGCCTCTTGTAGCAAGTTTGCGTTCCGTCATCTTGTGATCGCAACCAGGACCGCGCCAAACCGCGCCCCTGCCATCGCCGGTGAAACGTTCGAGCGTGAAAGGTTGGACCATCATGCCATAGGCCGGGCGTCCATTGTGCAGAAGACCGATGAGGCTCCCCCAAACCGGCAGGCCGGCGATGAAACTCTTGGTGCCATCGATCGGATCGAGCACCCAGACATATTCCGCCTCGCTTTGCACGGAACCGAATTCCTCGCCGATGATGCCATGATCGGGAAATGTCGCTTGAATGAGGTGACGCATCGCGACTTCCGCGGCGCGGTCGGCCTCGGTCACCGGATCGAACATGCCTCCAACGTTTTTGTCCTCGGCGCGGAGCGCGGTCCGGAAGAACGGCAGAATCGTGTCGGCCGCGACATCGGCAAGCTTCTCGACGAAAGCGGCGAAATCAACGGTTGTCATAAGGCTTGTCCAATCGATGCGTCGTCGGGCAGCGCGTTGCCTGGCAGGCGGCGGGCCACGCGCCAAAAGCCGGACTCCGGCGCCACGTCATACCGCTCAATATCTGGACTTATAGCAAGGGTTATGCGGAATAGGGGCTGGTTCCGTGCTTAAATTTTTCTCTCGCAGCCGGTCAAGATGCGATGGCCCCGCCCGCGTGCTTGCCGCCTCCT
>CAYTRB010000257.1:0-4437 GCA_964440215.1 uncultured Methylocapsa sp. | reverse complement strand
TGGCTGCCGCGCTCTCGGCCAACCACCTTGCCGCCCTTCTGCTCCCGCCGACGCTACGTCGGCTCTACATCGCCCGCGACGCCGATGCCGCGGGTGACACGGCGCTCGCGGCATTGACCGAGCGCGCCGAAGCAGCGGGCATTGAGGCGCTTGCCCTGTCTCCGCGGATGGGCGACTTCAACGAGGACCTGCGTGCATTCGGTCTCGGCGAGCTACGGGCGGCACTGTGCAGCCAACTCGCGCCGCAGGAAGTCGGTCGCTTCATGTGTCAGGGAATGACCAGGACGGAGTGAGGGATGTCAGTTCTGGGCCGTCCTGGCCGATCCGGCGAAGTCCGTGCCGGACAAAGCCGCGCCGGCCTTCAAGAGGGCGATCGCGGCGCTGCGTCCAGCACTATTCGGATCAGGAGTGCTTGGCTGACGCCGCAACACAACTGCTGACTCATAAGGATTTCAGAAAGGCCATAAGATCCTTGTCCTCCTTCCATGAGCGACCGGGTCGTGGCTGACCAACTTCGCAAAGAGCTACGGCGTTGGCTTTCAGCGTGAGGTCTATCTCGGCATAGATGTTGGTGGTGCTAATCGAGACGTGGCCGAGCCAAGCGCGGATGGTATTGATGTCTACGCCGGCGAGAACCAAGTGGCAGGCCGTCGTATGCCGGATCACATGCGGGGTTATCGTTCTGTCAGCCAGTTCCGGCGCCCGGGCCGCGCAACGCTCGATAAGGCGATACACTCCGAAGCGGGTAAAGGGCGTTCCGAGCCTGCTGACAAATACGGCGTCATCGATCGAACGACCGAGGATCTCGTCGACCAAAACTCGTTCGGTTTCCGGCCAAAGTGGACATTGGCGCGTCTTGCCGCCTTTCCCGTGCACGGTAGCAAGATCGTGACCGCCATTCCCGCGCCCGATCTGCAAATCGCGCACCTTCAGTTGCGCCGCCTCGGAGACACGCGCCCCGGTATTGTAGAGAAAGAGCAGAAGCGCGTATTCGCTGCGGCCCCGCTTGGTCTTGCGGTCGGGCACGGCGAGCATGGCCTCCATTTCTGCCCTGGTCAGCCATCCTACCAGTGGCGGCATGGATTTCTTCGATGCGATGGCCCGGATATGGCCGCACCATTCGACATGGGCCGGATCCCGGCTGCCGATGAAGCGGGCAAATGCTCGGATGGCAGCAAGCCTCTGGTTGCGGGTCCGGGCAGAGCACCCGCGATCCTCTTCGAGATGTGTGAGGAACTGCAACACATGCCGGGAGGTGAGATCGCGCACGGCCAGCCGTTCCACAGGCTTGTGCAACTTGCGGCTGACAAAGGGCAGAAGAAGGCTGAAGGTGTCCCGGTAGCTCTTGCGGGTGTTCCGGGCCAGATTACGTTCGGTGACGATGTATTCGCACAGGAAGCGTCGAAGCCAGGGGCCGAGTGTCTGAAGATCAGGCATCGCTCCCTCCGCTCGCATAGCGTTCGAAGCGTGATGAGGCCTGTTGCAGCAACTCCGGCGTCATCGACAGGTAGACTTGGGTGCCCGCGAGGTCCGTGTGGCCCAGATAGGTGGAGAGCACCGGCAGCAGCCGTTGCACATCGGCGCCCTCGCGATACCAGTCGGTCAGCCTATGGACCGCGAAGCTGTGCCTGAGGTCATGAAGGCGCGGGGATTGGCGCGCGCCTTTGGCGCCATGGATTCCGGCGATGCGACGCAGATTGTCAAACGCTGCTTGAATGGTGCTGCTTGCGAGTGGTGTTCCATCCCGGTTTGCAAGAAAGAATGAGCCCTGTCCTTGCGGTAGAGGACGGATCGTGCGCAACGGCATGTACGTCTTCAGCACATGGGTGAGATCCGGGCCGATCGGAACGAGACGGCTCTTGTAGAACTTCGTGCCGCTTATCGTCAGAACTGCTCCCGGCAGATCGACATCCGCCAGAGTAAGGCGTATAGCCTCTCCAACGCGCAAACCGGATCCATACAAAAGTACGAGCAGCGTGCGGAAGGTCGCCGCGTCCAGTTGAACCGCTCTTCGCCGACTGACCAACATGGCGTCGATGTCGAAGAGGCGGCGCAACTCGTCACGGGAGTAAATGTGTGGCGGCGCCGACGCGGGCGGCTTCGGCTCATTGTCCGGCAGCGGCGAACGCGTCACGTAACCGCGGCTGATCGCATAACGGTAGAAGCCTGCCAGGGCGCCATGCTTGTTCTCGCGGTGTCGAGTCAGCGGGCCTTTGCCCGCGAGAAAGCGGAGGACTTGCGCCGTGGTGACGGCGTTGCAGTTGGTCTCTCCGTCGACGCTTTTGAGGAAGAGATGCAGGATCGTCGAGCTGCTCTTGTACTTCGCGCCGTGGGCCTGCCGCCATGCGATGTAATGATTGATTGCGTCCTGGAGCGTCATACGAGACCCCCCAGATCGAAGTTCCCGACTTCACGCAGCGCGGTGAAATTGACCTTGGCGTAAATGGCGGTGGACGAAGGATCACGGTGTCCCAAAAAGTCGCCGATCACCTTCATCGACATGCCCTGATCGAGAAGATGCTGGGCGGCAGCATGCCGCAGCGCATGCGTTCCCCGTTTTCCGGCGACGATGCCGAGACGAGCCAGGCGGTCTTTGACGAGTTTTCCCAAAGCGCGGCGGCCGAGCGGCTGGATCGGAGCGCACATGGTGAAGAAAAGTGCGCGTCCGAAGCCGGATGGGCGAACCTCGCGCAGGTATCGCAGAATGGCTTCTCCAACCCCTCGGGACAAGGGATAGGAATGTGTCCGGCCCGGCTTCGGACAGTGGACCCGAAGCATCTCGTTCTCCCAGTCGAAGTCATCCAGGCGCAGCCCACCGACTTCGCCTGCTCTCAGGCCGTAAGCGATGAACAACATCAGAATCGCGCGGTCGCGCTTATCGACCGGCCTGTCGCTTTCCGTGGTGGCCAAGAGGCGCAGGACATCCTCGCGCTTCAACCCCTTCGGCACGGCCTCGTCCCGCATGAAGCGCGGAGGCATGATCCCGTCGGCGATGCCTCGCGTGCACCAATGGCGCGCTTCGGCAAAACGAAAGAATGCGCGAAGACGCTGGGCGTAGTCGTGCATGGCTCTTCGGCCACAAGTGCCCCGCGCTTTCTTGTCCGTGATGGCGTCGTCTAAGTCGGTGATCTTGACCGAAGCCAAAGGAATGTCGGTTGCGGCCAGCCAATCGAAAAATTGATCGGCGGCGGCGCGATAATCTCGGATCGTTTCTTCGGACAACCCACGATCGCCGCGCATCCATGCTTCATAAGCATCAACCTCGGCGCCATGCTGATGGCGGGCCTCGTCGGCTTCGTCGAGCCATCCAAGAAAGCGCAGCCATTGAATCGCGTGGCTGACATAACGCGCTCTCGCCTTCGGCGACGCCGATCGGCTACACCTTCGACCCTTCGGCCGCGACCAAATCGCGCTCGCGGCCTCGATCTGCGAAACACGCACTCTGGCGCCTTCTTTCAGCTTCAGAAGGCGCACGAGGCTTAACTGTTCGTTGGCGTATGTTCGCAAGGTTTGGCGTTTGGCGCCGGTTCTCCTGAGATGAACGAGATATCGCTCGCGCTGCTCGACAAGTGGCGCTGCTCGATATCTCCCAGCGGCTCGGGGAAAGAAGAGTTCTTCAAACATAATCGCGCCTCCGCGTTGATGGAGGCGCAACCTCGCTCACAGCGCACCGCGAAGAAAATTATGTTGCTTGCAAGCCGTGCGGCTGCCTGTGGAAAAGCACACAGTCGCAATCGCCGCAACATAACCAGCAACGCAACATAATCGGTCTTATGTTCAACTGCACATAAGACGGACGCCGCCACAAGCGAGCATGGCGACCTGCTCGATGTTATCCGCGAAAGCTGTGGGCTCAACGACTTCCAGGATGTTGCCGGCGAGGCGCGTGGCTTCCTCAACCTGCCGCACCCCGAATATGAGCCAGACCACAACCTTTGGCCCGGAGCCGCACCGGCCGGATCGCAGGACGCGGCCCGGCGGCTCTTCGCCATGTCCCAGCCGATCATGGGCACGGTCGTTGAAAAATATTTACGGAGCCGTGGCATCTCGGCTTTGCACGAAACCGGAAGCCTTCGTTTCCATCCGCGTTGCTATTATCAGCCGGACGAGTCCGGCCCAGCCGAAACCTGGCCGGCGATGATCGCCGCCGTTACCGATCTTGATGGCAAGATCACGGGTGTGCACCGCACCTGGCTCGACCCGGCAGGGCGCGACAAGGCGCCGGTTGCAACCCCGCGCCGGGCGATGGGCCATCTTCTCGGCAACGCCGTCCGTTTCGGTGTGGCGGGCGAAGTGAAGGCCGCTGGCGAAGGTATCGAAACCATTCTGTCGCTCAGATGCGTCTTGCACGCCATGCCGATGGTGGCGGCGCTCTCGTCCGGGCATCTTGGCCAGCTCCTGTTCCCCGATACGCTACGCCGGCTCTATATCGCCCGT
>CAYTRB010000256.1:0-4450 GCA_964440215.1 uncultured Methylocapsa sp. | reverse complement strand
ATCCGGAACGGAAATGACGAAGGGGAAGCGCCTCCCATCGAACGGACCGGTCCGCGAGCGGGAGCACGAAACATGCCAAGTTATGACCCCGAGATCCAGCAGCTGCGCAAAGGTGTCCATTGCGCCACCCTCCTCGAACACCAATCGCCGCCCTGGAAGATCGATCGCAAGGAGAGCACCAAACATTGCCTCAAATACCGGCGCGGAAGCGGCGAAATCCTCATTCTCAACCACGATGGTCGAGGCTGGTGGGACCCGCAGAGCGATGCCAAGGGCGACGTCTTCGGCCTTGTCCAGCATTTCGAACCGAGCCTCAATTTTGGCCAGGTCCGCAAGGTCTTGCGCGAATTCATCGGGATCGCCCCAGCTTTCCCCGAGACTCTCCGCCGGCGGCAAAAGAACCTCCCCGACAGCCCGCCCGCCGATCGCTGGGCCACCCAACCAAAATGCACGCCCAAGTCCCCCGCCTGGACTTATCTCACCCAGCACCGCCAGCTTCCCTTTCGCGTCCTGGCGCCTGCGGGCGCCGCCGATGTTTTGCGCGAGGGACCATATGGGAGCGCCTGGTTCGCCCATCGCGATGACTCCGGCAACGTTACCCACGTCGAGATTCGCGGGTCTACCTACAAAGGCTCCCTGAAGGGCGGCACAAAAACCCTGTTCCGCTTTCATGGCGGATCCTCGCCTCCGGCCCGTTTCGTCCTGGCGGAAGCGCCGATCGATGCGCTGAGCCTCGCCGCGATCGAGGGCCTGCGCCGGGACACGCTCTATGCGGCGACCGGCGGCGGGATGGGCACGCCGACGATCGAGACGATCACGCACATCCTCTCACAAATGGCCGCCATCCCCGGCGCGGTCTTCTGCAGCGCCGCCGACGCCAATGCCGCCGGTGACCGCTACGCCCTCCGTCACCAGGAGCTCGCCGCCGCCGCCAGTATCGCCTTCGCGCGTCTGAAGCCGCCGATCGAGAACGGCGACTGGAATGACGTTCTTCGCAACACCAATCAAAGGAGCCTGCCGTGACTGTTTCCAAGCCCTCCCAATTCGAACCGCTCAACCGTCTCAAGGACGAAATAGAACTCCCCCGCGACCATTACGGCGCGTTTCCGCAGACCATCCATAAACCCCGTGCTTGGATCCTGCTTCCATCCGGCCGCCGGCTCGATCTCCTCGATCCCCAACCCTACACATGGACCCACGAGGATCTCGCGATCGGGCTGTCGCGCACCTATCGCTGGGCCGGCTATTCCAAATGGGATCTGCCTCTCAGCGTCGCCCAGCACAGCCTCGCCGTGCTCGCCATGCGCGAAGCCGGCGGGCCGCTCACCGCGCGCGAGGCGTTGCGCGAAATCGCTCACGATGGGACGGAGGCACTTTGGGGTGGTTGGGATCCCATATCAACTATTAAACCGCATCTTGGCCCCGCATTCGTGCAATTGGACCGCCGCCTGCAAACGGCCGTCGATCAACGCTACCAATTACCAGCCTGGACAGAAGAATCTTATGCCCTGCATAAGCACGCCGACCGCTTGGCGGCGGCGAGCGAGGCCTATCATGTGGTGGGCTGGAGCCGTACGGACATGCGAGAGAGTCTCGGGATCACACTCGATCCCCTCGATGTGGACCCTCTGACTCTTCCACCCGGTATGCAGCCATGGGAGCCTTGGCCTCCGAAGCTCGCTGAAACACTGTTCCTGAAAAGGCTTACCGAACTCTTAGAGAGAGCCGCACGCGACGACGGCGCAAGGGAATTGGCTCAGGCCTTCTCTCGCCTGCCCGAAAAGTTAAAGCGGCGCTATTGCACCCCGCCTACCGGCAACAGCCTCACCGACACGCTCGTCTATGTCGAAGCTGGCGACGGCTCTCAATCCCTCGAGGGCGTGATCGTTGACGGCCAACGCGGCCCGGATGGCACCTTCGACCTCGACGCCGACTTCACGGTCTTCACCACCGACAGCAACCCGGCCGGAGAATTTATTCTAATTAATGGAGCAAACTGCGATGTCGAGATTCTCTGAACCCTTCGCCGATCCACTTGATGATCTCCGCAGTTGGGATGACGCTCCGCCAGATCACAATCCGCATCCTGACCCGGCTGCGGCGCTCGCGGCTTTGGCCGCCACTCTCACCAAGCAGCAGGCCGAAGCCGCCGCACAGGCCGGGCCAATTCTGGTTCTCGCCGGCGCTGGCACCGGCAAGACGTCCACCTTGACGGCCGCGGTTGTCCAACGCATTGCCGCCGATCGCTTTTCACCCTCCCGGATCCTCGCCGTCACTTTCACCAACAAGGCCGCGAAGGAGATGGCTACCCGCATCCGGGCGTCCCTCGGCGGCATTGAGGCGCCATCCTGGCTCGGCACCTACCACGGCCTCGCCGCCCGTCAGCTTCGCGACCAGCCGGAAATCGCGGGCCTCCGCCCCGGCTTCGATATCCTCGATGCCGACGACAGCCGCCGCCTTCTCAAGCGAACCATGAAAGCCCTCAATCTCGCCGGCGGCGGCGACGAAACCGAGACCGGCCGCGATCCGCTCAAGATCATGGCCAACCGAATCTCGAAATTCAAAGATAATCTCATCACCCCGCAAGGAGCCACGGCTTGGATCAACGCCAAGATCGACGCTGCCGAACGCAGCGGCGAATTGCTCGACGTTCATGGTCTTCGCGCCAGTGCGCAGGTCTATGCCGATTATCAACATCGTCTGCGCGAGGGAAACGCGGCGGATTTCGGCGATTTGTTGCTCTGGCCAACCCTCGCTCTGCAACGCAATGAAGACTATCGGGATCTCTGGGCCTCGCGGTTCGATTGCCTCCTCGCCGACGAATATCAGGATGTCAACTTCGCCCAATATAGCTGGCTCAAAGCGCTTGCCGCCGACCATAAACGTCTCTTCGTCGTCGGCGACGATGACCAGGCGATCTATAGCTGGCGCGGGAGTGACATTGCGTTCATCCGCCGCTTCGCCCGCGACTTTCCGGATGCCCTCCAAATCCGCCTCGAGGAGAATTTCCGCTCCACCGGGCACATCCTTGCCGCCGCCAATGCCGTGATCGCCAAAGACAAAAAGCGGCTTGGCAAAACTCTTTTCACCCAAAAGGCGCAAGGCGAACGAATCGAAATCCTCGGTTTCCGCGATGCGCAAGCCGAAGCCTCCGCCCTCACTCTCGAGATCCAGCGCCGCCGTGCCGAGGGCACCGGCTGGGACGACATCGCCATCCTCTATCGCAGTAACTTTATGTCGCGCGGCTACGAGGAAGCGCTCATGCGCGCGCACATTCCCTATGTCATCGTCGGCGACGTCGGATTCTACCAGCGTGCCGAAATCAAGGACGCGCTCGCCTTCCTGCGCCTTGCCGTAACCCCTGACGATCGCCAATCGGACGAGGCCTTCCGCCGCGTCATCAATGAGCCGCGCCGCGGCTACGGGGCCAAAGCCATGGAGATCCTTGAGACCGAGGCCTCCTTCCGCAACGTCTCCCTTCTCAGCGCTCTCGAGACCGCGGCCCTTCCACCCAAAAGCCGCGCGGCCGGATTGGAATTCGCGGATGCCATCAGGCGGATTAGCGCTGATAATTCGCATACGCTTGCCGATCAACTCTCGCTTCTTCTCGACGCGACGGGCTATCGCGCCATGTTGCGCGATAGTAAGGCCGAGACGACCGAAGACCGGCTCGAGAACCTTGCCGAATTCCTCGAGCTCGCCGGCTCCTTTCACACCGCCCGCGACCTCCTCGACCATGCGGCCTTGGCGACCAGCCGCCCCGGCGAGGACGAGACCGCCCGGGTCCGGCTGATGACCCTCCATAAGGCAAAGGGCCTCGAGTTTCCGCATGTTTTCCTGCCCGCCTGGGAGGCGGGCGCATTTCCCTCCGACTACTCGGATCGCGACGAGGAGAGACGCCTCGCCTATGTCGCCCTGACTCGCGGCATGCGCCGGATCACCATTTCCTATTGCGGCTTCCGGCGCGGCCCCGCGCTTCCCTCGCCCTTCCTCGATGACATCCCTGAGACGCACCGCGTGCTCGGCTGGCTGCGCGACCAACACCGTCAGCGCGGCGGCGGCGCTCCGCGTATGGATGGGCGGGATCAAGTTAACCAACACCGGCGCTTTTAGAAAACCCCGCAGCGAAAGACTTTTCGACACCGCGGACCGCAGCACTTTTCATTTGAAAAGAAAGAACAGCCGATGAGCGACACCTTGTTCGAATTGATCAGCGGCATCGAGTCCTCGGATGGCTATCTGACCGACACATGGCTCGATCGTTTGCGCGCCTTCGAATTCTCACCCCAGGACGGGGCGCAGTTTCTCGCGTGGCTGCCCAATATCAAACCGCATCTCTCCTGCTGCGCCATCAGCCGCAATCCTGGCGAAACAGACCTCGGCTCACCCGCAGACTTTATTGAATTTCACACTGGCGGATGGTCCGGCGCTGAAGAGCTGATCGCCGCAA
>CAYTRB010000255.1:0-4469 GCA_964440215.1 uncultured Methylocapsa sp. | reverse complement strand
TTAGGTTATGCGTCAACTGTCTTGTTTGCTCGATAGAGTTGATTTTCAGGTTATTTTTGTCCTCAGACAGTTCCAAGCTGTATTTTGAGTATCCGAGTATCTGCAGGAGTTATCGACGAGAACGCGGAACCAGGGCGATGGGCTTCAACTCTTGGTCACGCTCCTTGAGGAGCCGCGCATTTTGACGCTTCTGCCTAGCGACTTCTGCCTCGGCGTCGAGCGCGCGCTTCAGCAGCACGGCATTCTCGGTGACTAGCCGTCGCTCTTCGATCTTCAGGACCTGGATGAGGGACCGTTGCTGCGCGAGCTTGTCCTCCCAGGTGGTAAGCTTGTCGGGCACGATCCGCTGCCGCTCGGCTTTTTGGAGTTCTTCGATTACCTGCCGATGATTGGTGTAGATCGCATTGCGGCCGACGCGGGCCTCCCGTGCGAGCGTCGTCACGGTCAGACGGTAAGGGTTGTTCTGCAAGGCTGGGTGGGTGGGGAGGCCCTTCACGAGACGCTCCTGGGCTTCGCGGAGCTTACGCTCCGTGTCGTGCAGGCGCTTTTCGTAGGGGTTGAGCGGCAATTTCTGGGCGGTCTTACGTGGCATGCTGGCTCCCCTTGCCGCCGTCGAGTTCCGCCAGGACGCGTTCACATTCGACAATCCGTGTCTCAGCAAGCACCCGACTTGTAGGGTCGAGAGCGGTTTCGTCGAGTAGCTTGGCATTGCGCGCGCGACGTGCTTCCCACACGGGTCGATGTTTGGCCGTTACAGCGAAGTTAGCACAGGAGATACATGTGCTTTCGGTCCGCAAGACCGGATTGGGGCCCTTGTCGTCACCGAAGCAGGCCGAGGTCTCCACCCGGTAGACGCAATAACCCCAGTCACAGACACCAAGCCGCAGGTCCGTCTCCTTCATCAAGAAGTCGACATAGGCCTGGACATCTCCGTCGCGCGTGCGGCCACGGAACTGGGATCGGGCAGCGATCATCCGACCACTTTTGCCCCCGAGTGCTGCCGCCGTGAGGAGTTCCTCGAGCGCAGCGCGCGTCTCATCGATGGCGTGGCGATCAATGAGTTCGTCGAGAGCGAAGTCGGTTCCGACATAGCCCCGATCTGTCATGACGCGTGTCACATGACCGAAGTGCGCCTGGAGGGCATGAAGCCCGGTGCGGTCGCGTTTGCCGACGAAGCGTGCGAAGGTCTTGCGGCCCTGATGCGTATTCAGATGCCAGGCCTCACCTTGAAAGAGCGGCAGATCGATGAATGGCGCAAATGCATTATTGAGGCGGTTTATGATGGTGCTCTGAGTCGGAATGCCGATCCGGGGAGCCGGGCCAACCAACCCGGTGCTAGCCATTACGAGCCAGAGATCATTCTGTCCGGTTCGGTATCGCAAAGTGTCCGACAGCTGCTTCATCACTTTGATGGCGCGCTGTACCGGCTGCGGCGCGACCCAGCGATGGGCCTCACCATCGTTGCTGCGTGAGGTCTTGTAGATGCGGCCGACCAAATAGGCGAAGCTCTCAGTGCCGTCGGCGGAGGGATGTTGTTCGATGCAACCAACCTGAAGCCCCAGGATCTCGGAGACCCGCGCGCCAATCAGATAGGCGACGACGACGAAGCAGGCATCGTAGATGCGATCCACAAGATGCCGCACGTGCTTGGTGCTGGTGACCGGAGCCGCATGCCAGGGGGTGTCCTCGCCCGGGAGGGTCGAGAAGGTGAACTGGGCGATCGCATCGATGACAACGAAGCCAGCTTTGGTTTGACTGATGCCATGAGCAAATGCATCGTCATAAGCTGCCTGCGCTTGTGCCTGAAGAGCGATCACGTCATCAGCTGGCGTACCGATCAAGCGTAGGGCGGCCGAAACGAGTGGCACGGCAATTTCGTCCGGCGTATAGGGAAGCCAACCCTGGTCATTACGGACGCTGCGATGGCTAATCCCCGGAAACGGATCGACGATCCCAACTTCCGGGAACTTCGCCCCTTGCAGATAGAGTACCGTCAGGAGATTGCGGTATCGACGTATTGTTACCGGTGATAGCGGTTTGCCGGATGTGATTCCGGGTCGCGTCGCCATGAGGATGAGGAACTGCTCAGATGCGTCGCGATCGAGATCGGTGAAGCGGCGATATCCCGCCGCCGCCATCCAACGGATCAGGATACGCAGCTCCTTGAAGTAGGAGACGAGGGTACCATCGTGGAGATTGCGCCGTCCGGGAGGCGGGTCGACCTTCAGACTCCAAAGGAAGACCTTCGCGGCATCACGCCACTCCGCCCATTGCGGATCACCGAAGCGGCTGTCATCCGGAAGGGTAAAACCCCAGTCGAGCGAAAAGTCGCTGCGCTTGCAGCCGGGGCGAAGGCCATCGAGATGCCAGATCTGATCCGACCAGCAGGAACGTGTCGAGACCCGGATCGCGGTTCGCGTAGAAGATACGTTGAACTGCGAAGGAGCGAGCATCTGCTTACTCCAGCGTTGGAATGAGTGGCAGAATCCCGATATGCTCTTCGGCGGCGGCGCGCAGTGCATCGGGGAAGTCGGGCAGGATGTCGTCGACGAGTATGCGATAGCTCGGTGCGTAGAGAAGTTCCCAGCGACGCGGATCAAGATGATCCCTGGCGCGCTCAAGCTCCTCCTTCGCCTGGAGAAGGCGCGCCATATGTTCCACATCGATCGGGATCACGAGGCCGGGACAGCGCAGACATCCGCCGAACTGCGGACACACCCGTCCCGCAGTCGAGCCCGAGGCCATGCCTGCGAGCGGATTGAGGCAGGTATGTCCGAACGGAGCTGTGGCATCCGCGCCTAGCGGAATCGTCTCGAGCAATGACTGTTCTTCGGCTGAGACCTTTTCTCCTATGATCCAGCCGATCATCAGCTCCTGCAGCCGAGCGATCGTCTCCTCCTGAATCCGGCGCGTCTCGGGTCCCTTGATATAAATTTCAGTCGTGTCGGCGCGCGCGTGGTTCAGCACTTCCTGCGCCACGATGATATCGCCGCCGGATGCCTTGTAATGTTCGGTCGCGACGCTGCCCCGCAGGAACACCGTCGCGAAGTCGGGCAACAGCTTGCGCGGGCGCTCCGGTGCCGCCTTGTTCCAGATCGCGATCCGGGCATTGGAGCGGCTGATGAAGGATTTCACGCCCTTCATCAGAGTGTCTCTAGGTATCAACGTGACGGTGCGAGTCTTTTCGCTCTTTAGAAGGAATAACCAATTCCGATCCTGGCGCTTCGCCTGTGCGGCAAGTGGCTCTGTCATCATCAGTACTCGGTCGACCAAGTTTGGAACAGCGTATCGGCGCCGGCGATCGAAGGAACGCCTCTGAGCACGTTTGACCTTGGCGCCGGCGCGAGGCTTGGCCCAATCGATGATGATCCGGTTCTCATCGAGTGGATGCGGGACCTGACAGTCGCGTGGCAGCCGGCGCAAGGCATCAGGGTTACTTGCCATCTGGATCGCCATGGCGATAAAGAAAGGCACAAGCGTCTCGCCGGTCAGATGAAGGTAGCTACTCAAGGAGCGAAGGCCTCCGTGCCGTGTGACGCGGGCTATGCCGATCCTATGCGCCACCAGTTTCCTCTGGGGCGGAAGAACGCCTCCCTCGATCTTCGCTATTCCTCGAATCAGATCGCACAGCTCGGGATCGATCCCATCAACCGGCCCGCTCGAAGCCACGATCGCCCGGCCAGCCTCGAAGTGTTCCCAGGCTTCGTCGATCTCTTCGTAACAGGCGCGCAGAATCACCTTGAGCTGCTCGGCGCTCAGCCGCGCTCGGCCCTCACCATTCCGGTCTGGGTAGACCCCGTAGGGAAAGTCGATGCGGCTCGGTAGACGCGATGGATGGCGGCGTTTCGTCCAGTCGATCAGTTGGCGCAATTGCATCAACGCGTTCGCACGCGTTGATTTCGTCCATGTCTCTCCCGTCTTCCCCCGCTGGCGATCCAGCCAATCGATGTAACGCCAGATCATCGCGGTCGTCAGATCGTGGGTCGATCGAACGCCGCCATCTTCCTTCGCAAAGCGTGCAAAGATCCGTAGCGACTGCCAGCAATGACGGCGCGTTTCATTGGTGGACGCGGCATGATGTTGAAGGAATGCGTCGGCCAGAAGCGCCACCACGTCCGATGGCAATGCTTGATCTCCAAGATCGTAGCGCTTCGCGACGCCACCCCAGTCATCCTGGAAAATGATGACACCATTGGCTGGCGGCTCCGTGGTGGCCAATGGCGTAACGGCGAGGCGCCGGTCGATTTTGGCGCGATTACCGGCCATCGGGCACCAGCTCGCCGTACAGATAATCGATGCTGCTGGCGAGTTCGCGTGCATTGAGTTCGACGCAGCGCAGGTAGATCGCCGTACTGTGGATCGAGCTGTGCCCCAATAAAACCTGGACGACCTTTAGCGGATTGAGATCGGGCGCGGTCGCGGCCTGACGTTGCAGCCGCACTAGCATCGTCATTGCGAAGGTATGCCGC
>CAYTRB010000254.1:0-4481 GCA_964440215.1 uncultured Methylocapsa sp. | reverse complement strand
TGTAGCGACCCGAAATCATCGGCGGTCCGGCCCGATTTCATCGCGTGATTTTGGTCCACATTCGGTGAGATTATAAATTCAGTTTGTACCGAATTGGATGAGACTTGGACCGCTTTATTTGCGACGGACCTGCAATCATCGAGTTCGGCCCACATTGCGTGAGACTCTCCTTCGGACGCCGCCTCAAATTGGCAATCCCGCCGCCCGCATGCGCTCGGACAACTCTTGGGCTTTGGCGCCGCCGAGCTCTCCGCGGAGGAACCGACGGATTTCGGCCGGCTTGGCGCTGAACTGCTCGACGAGGGAGCGCACCGTGTAGCCGTGCCGGGTCAGCAGCGGCTCCAAGTCTTCGAGGTGACGGGCGAGCGCGCCTTCGACCACCTGGACAGAGACCGGCCGCTCGCCGATGCGGAAGGCTTCCTCGAAGGCGAGCGCCAGATGCCGCTCGATTTGCAGCGGAGTCTTCAGTCGATTGGCCAGCAATTCCACCGCCGCCGGGTCGATCATTTCGTTGACGCTGGTTCCTTCGGCCGCGCATTTTTCCAACAGCCAGCGGATATAGGGAAGCTGGTGGCCAGCCATGCCGTCAAACTCGAAAATCGCCGAGCGATAGCCGACTTCCTCCATGGTCGGCCGGCGCAAATCGTTGCGCAGTTTTGGATGCCCGACCAGCACGACCGACAGCATGCCGCCGCCATCGGCGACGACTTCCATGAGCCGCTTCAATCCAACGAGCGTCTTGCCATGCAGGTCGTGCGCCTCGTCCACGAATAGCGCGACCGGCTTTCGGCCACGCCGGACGAGCTGCTGCAATTCGCGCTCCCGCTTCTCGCCTTGGCTCGGAATCTTCGGCTCCTTGTCGGGCGACAGGTCATGGAACAAGGCGGTGATCAGGGTCGGGATCGTCGTGCGGTCCTTGTCGACGGACAGGCTCTTCGCGACAATCACCTTCCCCTCGCGCGCCAGCTCTTCCTGGAGCCGACGCAGCAGCATCGTCTTCCCGCTGCCGACGACGCCGGCGACGGCGATCAATCGGCCGGCGAGGATCGCCGCCCGCACCTCCTTGATGAGCTGGCGGTGATGGTCGGTCTCAAAATAGCCGGCGACCAACAAGTCGCGCGCCAGCCCGAAATGATCCAGAACCTCGGTGAGCATTATCCGGCCCCCTTCCCCATGTTCTTGAAGCGCGACCGAATCCTGGCCAACACGATTTCCTTACTCAGCGTCTCGGTCACGAGCGCGTCGATGAAGGCGCGATCCTCCGGCGTCACCTTCGCCAGGGCCATGCCGATCTCGTCGGCGATCGCCAGCTTGGCCACGATCACGGTCGGATAGACCAAGGTCTGGAATGGATCGGGGTCCGCGAAGCCGACTCTCGAGGTAGGGACCGCCAGAGGAGGCGCAGGCAATTCGCCGCCATCGAGCGCGGCCCGCGGCAACCCGATCCTCGCCGCCAATTCGGCGACGCGATCAGCGCGTTCCTCAAATTTTGACTTCTGAAATTTCCGGTACTTATGCAGCGGAATCGGACCGCCGGACGGACTGAACGGCCCGAACCGCTTGTCGCCATGTTCGACGTAGAGCTCCTGGTCGAACAGGCCCCACCAGAGCACGACTTCCTCGCCGGCGAGACCGGCGTCGACTTCGTAGGCAATTCCATCGACGCTCACTTTGGCGTCGATGCCTACCTTGCGGCGCTCCGGTTCGCGCGCGAAGGCGCAGAAGCGGTCCCAAGCGCACATTTCCCGGAAGCCCGACTCCGGCAGGTTTCGGACCCAGTCCTCGATGCGGCTGTGGGGTTCGGAGCGGTGCACCTGCGCGTTGTAACGGAGGAGGTAGCGCCGGAGCCACAGATTGGCCTCGGCCTCATTCTGCGGTTCGTGGAAATGGTACAAGGTCTCATGCAATTCCTTGATCGTACGAAACGGTCGCTCGACCTTGCCCTTGCTGCGAGCGGTGACGCGCTTGCCGTCCTTGCCGGCGGGGATGTGCGTCATGATCCGCACCCCGAGGCAGGCCATGACATTCTGGAACACCCGGCTCCGGGTCACAGGGCCATTATCCATGTAAATGGCTTCGGGAATTCCTTGAAACGGCATGTCGTCTTCGGGCTTCGCTGCCATGGCGTTGAAGAAGAAGCGCAGCGCCGATTCCGCATCTTCGCCGTAAACGCAGCGATATTCCTGATAGACTACGCCGCTCCGGTCATCGACGGCGCTGAACAGCATCAGCGTGGGATTGCCGCGGCCGGGTTCGATCCAAAGAGGCTGCTTCACCTGCTTCAGGTCGGATGGACTCATGTCGAATTGCCACAGCTCATTCGATTGCCGCGCCTGAAACCGCACGGCCGCCGGCGCCCGCGTGATCCGCGCATCGTCGAGGCCCCATTCGCGCAGATAACGATTAACGGTCGTCTTGCGAAGGACGCCCGGCGGCGGCTTGACCAGTCCGTCCGGGGTTTCTACTCCATGCTCCTCCAGCAGTTCGACGGCGCGAGGGGTGGAGAGATGCCGCCCCTTCTTGTTGGTCGTGCGAACCTTCAAAGCCGCGATAATCTCGCAGTATCGTTCCATCTCGGAGAGCGCCAGCTTTCGCGGCTTGCCGCGATCGGCGCGACGAAGAGCCTTCGGCCGGAGATGCTGGCGGAGCGCCCGATAAAGTGTGGCGCGCGACACGCCGTAGAGCTCGGCGGCGGACTGGAGGATTTCCTTCCGGTCCGGGTGACGGTCTGGCAGAACGTCCAGACGGCGGCGAAGGTTAACCAGCGCTTCCGATGGGATCTGCCGGGATCGGGCTTCAGCCAATGCCGGCCTCCGCTCGACGTGAGCGAGCTTCGCCGTCAAGGACGGCCTTGCCCGCCGCCTTCACGCTGCCGTCGCCGTTGAGATAGGCATAGAGCGTCGTCTTGGTGACGCCGAGACGCCGCGCGACCTCCGTGGCATTGGCTTTCGGATCGGCCATCGCGGCCATGGCCATCATCAGGGTCGCACGGTCCATCTTGCGCGGCCTTCCGCCGCCGCGGCCGCGCGCACGGGCGGCAGCAAGACCGGCCCGCGTCCGTTCGACGATCAGCTCGCGCTCAAACTCGGCAAGGGCCGCGAAGATTCCGAAAAAGAGCCGGCCGTTGGCGGTCGTGGTGTCAATCTGGGCGCCGGCCCCGGCCAGCACCTTCAATCCGACATCACGCGCGCGGAGCGCATCCACCGTATTGACCAGATGCTTCAGGTCTCGGCCGAGCCGATCCAGTTTCCACAGCACCAGGGTATTGCCCGGCTGAAGCGCGCGCAGGCAAGCATTCAACCCTGGCCGTTCGTCGCGCCGGCCGGAAGCCAAATCCTCATAGATGCGCTCGGGCGCGACGCCAGCAGCGGCGAGAGCGTCGCGCTGCAGATCGAGCACCTGACTGCCGTCCGCCTTAGAAACGCGCGCGTAGCCGATCAACATGCGCAGCACCGTAAGGAAAGATGCTGCGCAGGGTGCAAGCGAACGGTGATTTTCGCAATGGGTATTCTGACGGTGTTAGCAGCAAAAACGGGCTAGGAATATGGAGTCAAGAAAACCCTCGTTTTCCGCACCCTCCAAATGGCGTCTCACATAAAGTGGGCCAAACCCGATGATTGCAGGTCTGTCGCAAATAATGCGGTCCTGGTCTCATCCAATTCGGTCCAAACCGAATTTATAATCTCACCGAATGTGAACCAAAATCACGAGATGATTGCGGGCCGGAGCGCCGATGATTTCGGGCCGCTACAGCTAGGCTGCTCCGGGCCAGGCTACCTCCCCCTCCTCTTCTGCATCCCGACTATCTCGCGGACGTGATGGTGAGATACCTAGAGTACGTAAAGGATGTGATGACAGCGAGCTTTTACCATCGTTGAGCACTGAAACAATATCGCACGTCGAGCATGAAAAAAATGCGGTCCGGTATTAAAGGATCGCGCTACCAATACGCAGGTCACGTAGCGTTACTTACAATTGTGGTACAAGAACTGTCTTGTTAAAGTAAGTTTCAGGCCAATAATAATCAAATGACTTAATTCGCTAAATTCTGCGTTTGATACGACGTATCGATCGGCTCGATACGGTCCTTAACAAGGTTCACGTATCTCTGCACCAAGTGCACATACAGTTTTTCGTTCGCGGGCTCTTTTAGATCCTGTCTGTCCGAAGTCTCGATGCAGGACAAAATGAATAAAACGTCGTCGCTCGTAAGTTCAATTGTCATGCAATTGCGCTGCTTCTTTTGATGCATCGTCTGAATCCCTGCCGAAGTTTTAAATTTTGCCAAGTCTTAATTCCTACCAAGGTGTAGGTTCGACCCGTGGCAATTAACAGATTTTGTCAGGCCATACTGTGCAATTTTGATCACTTTGTTCAAATTATTTTCGATAGTCATTCTACTGGTTGCGGGTTTTTCCGACTGTTTAAATTTGTCTTTAGGCCTTTGGTGAGACAGGTCTTTTTGTGTTTTTTGCTGCGGT
>CAYTRB010000253.1:0-4485 GCA_964440215.1 uncultured Methylocapsa sp. | reverse complement strand
GCATAAGCGCCCCCGGTCAGCTGCGCGATCTTCCGGAAGGCTGCCTCGGCCACGCCATCGCGCCCTTCCTGAAACACAAAACCCTTCACGCCCAAAAGCCCGAGTTCGGCGGCGAGCCCGGCCAAAACATCGAGCCGCTCTTCCATGGCATCGCCAACGAAGACAAGGGCGCGCACCGGCGCCTTTCGCGTTTCATCAAGAGCATGACGCAAGACCTTTTCGATCTGGGTCTGGCCGGCGCCGACTCCGATCTTGCTCATCAGAGAGCCCAAGCTCTGCCCGCCCGCCACGAAGCGCGAGGCCTTGCACTCGGAAAATCCCCGGTAATAGACAAGCTGGACATCGAGCCCGCCATGCGCCGCTGCCGTCGCAAACATGCGTCCTTGCACGCTTTGCGCCATATCCCAAGTGGCTTGCCGGCTCATGGTGGCATCGAGGGCGAAGATGAGGCGGCCACGTCCAGACTCGGACGCAACGGGCAGTTTCGCTGCGGCCTCGAGAAAACCGTCAATATCCGACTTGGTGCTGGACTTTGGCACGGTGACCGCGCCTTTGTCCCCTGGCTGACCCACTTGGCTCCTCGCGTTCTAGATCACGATGATCTTGGATTGAACCAACTCAAAATCATAAATATGATCGATTCTTGAAATTTAGAGAGGACCGCGGGCCGAAAACCGGCTTCCGCTATACCTTATCCCGCTTACCCCTCTCCTGATCTTCTATATAAATCGTGCTTTCCGGGCATAACGGCAAGCATTTTTGTTAGACATGCAGGGACGCGAAATCTTGCCGCACGCCGGAAAACTGGCCGGCTATTAGGCGCCTTCGTATTTGGCAATCGTCCAGGGTTCCGCTCGCGCTTGCCTGCTCCAATCCTGCCAGGCAGGCAGCGCCATCATGGCCTCCATATAAGCGCGCGTTGCGGGCGTGACTGTCACGGCATAGATATGCAAGCGATTGACGACAGGTGCAAACATCGCGTCGGCTGCCGAGAAATCACCGAACAGGAAGGCGCCACTCTGGCCGAACTCCGCACGAGCCTGCTTGAATGCCTCCTCGATGCGCGCGACATCGGCGCTTGCCTCGGGGGTCAGCTCGCGCCTCTTGACCGCGCGGCGCATGTTCATCGGCAATAAACCGCGCAAGCCCATGAAGCCTGAATGCATTTCGGCGGCAAGCGACCGCGCTTGCGCCCGTGCCGCGCGCGGACCCGGCCAGAGAGGCTTCTCCGGGGCGAGCTCGGCGAGATATTCGATGATCGCAAGCGAATCCCACACGGTGACATCGCCATCGCGCAAGGCTGGGCATTTGCCAGCGGGAGAATAGCGCAGCATCGCCGCGTGAGTCGTCTCCTGCGCCATGGGGATCACGATTTCATCGAAGGCAATGCCGAAGTGGCGCATCAAAATCCACGGCCGGAACGACCAGGAGGAATAGGCTTTGTTGGCAATGACAAGCGTTAGGCTCAAGGGACGCTCCGGGTTGCTCGGGCCAGGCGACCGGCCCGCTGTAGCGTGACCGATGACGGATTCGGCGCCATTGATCAATCCGTCCTCTTCGCCGCGGCGGGTAAAGTCGCCCGGATCATCGCGGTTATGCGCCTCATGGCGCTTCGTTGATCGGCCTGAAGGGGCGCGGCAGCCTACCCTTATCGAGCAACTTCACAAAGAGCCGCAGACCCGGATGCTCGTTGCCATTCGGGTGGATGAGCAGGATCGCGCCCGGCCGCAGCGGCGGCGCAAAAACCAGCCAGCCGTCGGCGCCGAGTACGGTGAGATGATAGCCGCGTACTATCCGCATGAGCCCCGCGTCGGAGATGAGACCGGGAAAGCGGAAAAAAATCGAGGGCGTCTCCCCGTTCGCGATCAGCAGCCGTTCCGTATCCAGGATCTCGGCCTGCACGTCGAAGCCCGGCGTCAACAGAAAATTCTTTGCGTTCGGGCGGCCCGGAACATAGGGGTGATGGTAGGAATGGTTGACCCAAGTGATATCCAACGCGCCGCTGTTTCTCTGCTCGCGCAGCCAGCTGAAATCGGCGTAATGTCTGGTCAGCCAAAGACCGGAAATCGCGAGTGCCACTGGCGTCCGCGGTCCGATCGACTTGAGCACTTCCAAGAGGTCACGGTCGAGCGGCTTCCGGCTCGGGCACAGATCGCCGGTGATGTAGGAGCCGTCTGTCGAGGCGTGAGACAGCCCGGCATTCATCAAAACAGACGGCGGCGGCGTGGCCTCGTTGGGAGCTGACTCCGCGGGCATTTGAACCGCCTTCATGAATCGCGTATCTTTTTGCGCCTCATCGCTGGTATCAGTGCATGTCCAGCACCGCTCATGTTCCAAGCTTGTCGCCAATGTGGAGGGATCAACCATGAGCAGCATGCTCTCGGCATCGACGCTCATGCGGCGGATTGCCAGCCGCGTCTGGTTCAACACGTTGTGGCACTGTTGAAAGATCGGGCGGTAGTCGCGCACCCGCGTAAACGGCGCGGGTTCGGCGTCTGTTGTTCTTGTGTCGATTCGCGCGGGCGATTGGCAAACCGCCTCTTGCGCATTCACCGTCCGGGCCGTGATCGCAAAGTGGAATGCGATCGCCCATGCGGCCCGAACCATCGGGGCGATTGTCTTCATGCGCGGGATCATGGCCAAAAAACCGGGGTTTGAAAAGCCGCTGATCCTCAGGAGCCTCGACAACAGCGAAGATAACGCCACCCTGCTCGTCTCCGAATCGTTGGGGGCCGAGATTGCGGCGCGCTTCGGCCCCCGCGACGAGACGCCGCTTTCAATTCATGCTTATGACGGCGACGCGCTCGCTGGCGGACTTACCGGGGTCACCCATTGGGGCTGGTTCTATATCCGGCATTTTTGGGTCGCAGAGCGCTGGCGGCGAAGGGGCGCCGGACGCCAGCTGCTGGCGCATGCCGAGATGGAAGCCCGCGCGCGGCAGTGCGTCGGCCTCTATCTCGATACATTCGATCCGGGAGCGGCACAATTCTATGAGCATTGCGGTTTTCTGCGTTTTGGCCAGATCGATGATTTTCCACCCGGACACGCGCGGGCATTTCTGTATAAAAAGCTGCCATCTAGCTGAAACGCGGCTGGCCAGTCTTGTGGCGCTGGAGCATGATTGGGGGATCAACTGATCGTAATACCCAATCCCGCCGTTCGCGGCTCTCGCCGCTTTCACTGCCGCGCCATGTGTCTTGAATTGAATAGGCGTCATAATGAATAAGCATTTTTGCGGGTTGATTGGTATCCTCATGTGTAACCACGCAATGGCAGACGAAGACGATTTCCGGTGTTTCCGGTCAGCTGACCCAAAGAGTTCTCTCAGGCTTCAGTTTGTGATCCAAGCTGAAAAGGATGGCTCTGGATACGTTATCTACCAAAAGGGCAGCGGGCCTATTCCGATAAAACGGCTGAAAGAGAAGGAACTTCATAGGGGACCGGGTGGTCGTCCTTCTGAGTTCGAGGCCACATGGCAAGAAATAAGCCCTAACGGGCTGGGTGGAATGTATCGTGTTGTTAGCCAAGGGGCACTGATCAGCAAGTTCCGGTACATTCGAAAAAAAGATGGGAAGACTATTTTGTTCGAAGAAGACACCGGCGCGGCCGCTGAGCATGGGTGCGTTTGGAATATCAATTGATTTCCACCCCTAATAATTTGTATCAGCCTTCATTGACGATGCTGCGGCTTCAAGATGCCAGAGAATGCAAAGTGAGAGCAAAAATGCGCGCGCTGATCGTCATGGCTATGTGTTCGTTCCCGGTAACAATGACCGCTTCGGCATTACCAGAACAGAGATTTAACCCGGCCCGATGCACCCATTATTCAGAGTGCATACACGACCTCGTCCCTTATTGCCGGAAGGATGCCGAGAGCGAGCCAAAAGAGCATCGTAATGACGCCTATGTTTCGTGCCGTGCGCGATTTAGAAGCACATGCAGAGAGATCCATTGTGATTAAGCGCGTCTTTCAATAGCCTCGCCCTCATCCTGAGCGGAAGGAAGCCCGTGGTTCCATTGCGAGCAAAGCGGTTCGCAAAGCGAACGCAATGGAAGCGGGCGACTGGAGAGAGGACTCGAAGCGGCTGTCTCGAAGGATGCGCCGCGCCGCTCGCGAGTGGCCCTCGTCCTCTCATCCTGAGTTTATCGAAGGACGAGACGGATTCTCCGAGCCCTCCTCAAAGTGAGCGCTTGGGTCCGGTGCATGCTTTTGAAACAGGCGATAAGTCATGCAGAGCAGCCAGCCTCCTCGCAGAGCGGGAGTATAGCGGTCCAAATCACCACTCATGATGCGTAGCCGCCATTTGTTTCAAATGGGATTGTGCGGCGAATGTATCGCATTAGCTGCAATATGGAACGTGGCGTAACGGATGCGCCGGAATTCCGGCTGCTTGTGCTTTATGTCCAACGGTCTAGGGTCGCATCATGGACAACATGCTTGCATTCGTCGCAAAAACGATTGGGACAACAGCGCGCGTTGGGGCG
>CAYTRB010000252.1:0-4511 GCA_964440215.1 uncultured Methylocapsa sp. | reverse complement strand
GAAACTCTGTTAGGCGCCCCAAGATCAGAGCCGAAATCGACGTAAACGGCATCATTGCCTCTTGATCTGACGTCCGCAAGACCATCAACGGGCAAGAATCTTAGCCGAGCGATAGCGGCAGCAATGTTCAACAGCTGAGCTAGTACCGTCTCCGAAGATACTGATTGGAGAGCCTTGCTCACATGAAGCGGAATTTCTTCTTCTAGTATCACTCCCGAACCGCTCGCTATCAGTTTGGGAACGGTCACGCCTTCCGCTGCCAGCACTGAACGCCGCAGAATCCATAATTGGAGGATACCCTCAACGGTGGTATTTGAACCAAACGACACACAGGCCTTAAGTCGGTACCTTCGTTCGATGTTCGAGCTGGGCAAAATAGCAAAGATATAGCTGTATGTTTCGGCCCCACTTCTGTGCCAATCCATCACCGTCCGTATACGCGGCAACTTTTGCCCATCCACAGCAAAGCCCAGCTTTGCAAACGCGACAGCCAGATCCGGGGCTCTCGCCAACTGGCAAAGCTCTTCCTCCAAAGACCATCCTTTGGCCATAAAACGCACCTTACCCGCAATAGCGAGTATTGCTGGCGCGTCGCGATTTCCCGGCCGTATGCGGATAGGAATGCCGCAGTACCGGCCCAACATGCCGCGAGGCGCTCTCCCTTCACAATTCTTATGTTGTTGATCGTGTCGTTTTCCGAGATCAAACACAAGGTGAAATCTGTCGCCATGGCTATATGCTTCACGGTTGGCATCGTGTGTGTCCTCGTCATCACCGGGCTTCTCGATGAATGGCATAGGACCAGGGTAGAAACTCGGCTTGGCTCAGAATGAGCACGCCTTCTCTCGAGGGAACGCATCCGCATTCTCATCGCCGGCCGCACTACGGGCGGTTACATGAAGCAGCTGCTACAATTCGCTCAGCGGGCGGGTAGCGAAGTCAAGGAAGTGACTCAATCGACTGGATTTGGATGATTGCTCAGGGTCAAAACCTATCCAACGCCGCCCACTTGCAGTAGTTCGTACCGCCGCGACCAAGTGCCAGATTTCAACCCCTAGGCAACTGCTTCGATGTGCGGGCGCTAATCCTAAACCTCAATCTTTTCGCCGGCTTTCGCCCATCCGAGAAAACCGCCGGGGAAATGCGCGCGGATATCTTCGCGACCGGCTTTGCGGGCGAGATCAAGAGCCGTCAGCGACCGCTTGCCGGAACGGCAGGACAGCACGACACGCTTGCCGGGCACGTTTGGCAGCGCCTTGGGATCGAATTTTTGGAGAGGGTTGAGGATCGAGCCCGGGATCCGTCCCGCCGCATATTCATCGGGCTCGCGCACATCGACGAGCAAGATCGAGCCGTCGTCCAAACCCTTTTTCAACTCGTCGAGAAATACATTTTCAACCGTATTAACCGTCAATGTCATATTATCCTCCTTCGAGCCCACTGTGCGTATTATACAAAAATTTTGTGTATATTAGTAGATTATCCATAGTTTATATGGTCAATATAGGAAATCAAGCAATATGCGTTTCGCGCTGGGAGAGAATGAATTCCGCAGCCGCGAGATCGCCCGGTTCATTGACGTTGAAAAAAGGATCGAATGGTTCGGCCGGCCAATCTGCCGTGGCGCAACGGTGGGTTTGCAAAAAATCCGCGACCTTGCGCCTCTCTTCGACGACGAGAGCATGGCGCAGATCGCCTCGGATCGCGACCGGCCAGAGGGCAATCAAAGGATGCGTCCGCCCTCCCGAGCGCGCGCAAGCGATCTTGGCGTTGTGTTCGGCCCGCGCGGTCTTGAGGCGGGCCGTAAGATCGTCCGGCAGGAACGGCGTGTCGGCTGGGGCGCTGATCGCGCATTCCACATCCGGGAGATGCGCGGCGATCCAATCGAGAGAAGCGAGAATCCCCGCAAGTGGTCCCAGGAAGCCTTGCACGGAGTCGGCGACAATCGGGATACCGATCGCGGCAAATCTGGCCGGATCGCCATTGGCGCTCAAAACAAGGCCGGCGCATTGCGGCCGCATCGCCGCGACGACGCGGGCGAGCAGGCTCTCTCCGCCGAGCTTGCAAAGCCCCTTGTCGCCGCCACCCATCCGCCGGGAAAGTCCGCCCGCGAGCACGATGCCAAAACAACTGCCGGTCCGCATTGCAATCCGGGTCCCCGCCCTTGCCCGCCCCGCCGCCTTGCAGCCTCCAATATACGCGCCTCAGCGGTGCGTCTCAAGCAAGCCGGGCGAGAGGATCGGCTTTAAAACCGGTACCAGAGCCCTGCGGTTGGACCCAGCTCGCGGCCGGCGTTGATCCCCGCGACGGTTACAAAGGCGCCAATCTGCACCGACCATTGCGGCGCGATGGTATAAACGAGGCTGGGTTGCAGCTTTGTCCAGGACACATGCCCATACTGACTGGTGCCATTGGAAATCGAGGTGAAGCTCTGCAACAGAAAAAGAAGCCTCGCCAGCGGGCGCAAGCCTCCAGTCAAATCGATCCGCCATTCGCCCGGCTGATTTTCGGCATAAATGCGATAGCCTCCCTGCGCCTCGACGAAACCCTCCATCCCGGCGATGACGCAATTGCGCCCGGCCATGCCGCGAAGGTCGAGGGACGCGGCACGGCGCACTTCGAGCGGCCCAAGCGAGTCAAACGACGCGCCGGGCGTACGCAAGCCCGCTTGCACCGAAAAAACAGCATTATCCGAGTGGTAAAGACCGACCCTTGCCGCGAACTCGCTTTCGCCAAGCCCTGTGTAGGATTGCCCAGGGGGAGGGGTGCGGACACGGTCGTAGGCTGGCGCTGCGACAAGGGTGAGCCAATCATAGACGCCATATTCGAGAAAATCGCCGACTTCAAATTTTTGATAGGCCGGAACGTGAACAAGATTGCCATGCGCGTCGAACGCAAGCGTGGAATCGGTATAATCCGTGTAAGCGATGATCTGCCCATCCCCCGCTGGCAACAACCAGGCGCCGCCCCAAGCGGTCTCAATACCCGCGCCGAGGAGCCCGCCCGCAGTGCAAAACAGCGCCAATACACGGCACAAACGCAGGTTACGCAACGCACTACCCCCTTCACTTGGCGCGGCGAAACGACAGCTATTGAAAGATCAAAACTGTTTGTTGATAGTCGTTAAGCGGCATCTTAGCCGTATTTTTGGAGAACGCAAGAGTCTCTCAAATATTTTGCGCCCCTTACGCGGTGCCAAATCCTTCCTTGCGGCGGCTGCCCCGCATTTTTGGCTTGACGGGGCCGCCCCGGAATTTGATAGACGGCGCCAACCAGCCGGTAACAGCGGCTTGCCGAGACCCCGCGCAAGGGCGCCGCGTTGATGAGCCATTCCCAGACACCGGCGAACCCGCCTGGCACAGGACGACGCAAATGTTTCAAGTGACTCGTTTTGCCCACGAAACATTTGCCCGGGACGCGTGAGCGCGTGAGCGAAGTTTTGCGTGGATTGGCCGGACTCGCCGGCAAATATGATGTCATTTTATGCGACGTCTGGGGCGTCCTCCACAATGGGCTGACGGCGTTCCCAAAAGCCGCAGGGGCGCTCCGCCAGTTTCGCGCGCGGGGCGGCAAGGTCGTGCTCCTGACCAATTCGCCCAATCCGAGCCGGCTTGTGGTGACTCAGCTCGACCGGCTAGGTGTCTCGCGGCAAGCCTATGACGCGATCGTCTCGTCCGGCGACGTCACCGTTTCCCTGCTGATCGAGCGGGGGGGCCAGGGCCTGTTCCGCCTTGGGCCGCCCGAGGAAACGGCTCTCTTCGAAGAGGTTTTGGCCCTCCGCGGCGAGGCATTGCGGCAGGTGCCGTTGAAACAAGCACAATTCGTGCTTTGCACCGGGCTCGTCGATCCCTATCGCGAGACGCCCGAGGATTACGATGCCATCCTTGCCGCCATGCATGCGCGGCGCTTGGAACTGATTTGCGCTAATCCCGATATCGTCGTCGAGGACAATGGCAGGCTGTTTTATTGCGCCGGCGCGATCGCGGAACGTTATGCGGAAGCGGGCGGAAAAGTCATCCAGGCGGGCAAACCTTGCGCGCCGATATATGCACGGGCGCTGGAGCTGGCACGCGGGCCTGGCGAACGGATCATCGGCCCTTCAAAAGTCCTGGTGATTGGCGATGCCATGCATACCGACATCAAGGGCGGCCATAACCAAGGTTTTGATAGTCTGTTCGTGACCTCCGGCATCCACCGCGAGGTGTTACATGGCGCCGCGGAAGACGCAGCCCTCGATGCGGCGGCGTTCCGCCAGTTCCTCGACGCCTCCGATTTCGCGCCGACCGCGGCGATCCCGGACCTCGTCTGGTAGCCGATTCGCGGCGGCCGCCGTAAGGCTGATGTTTCAGCCATCACTCCTGTCCGGTTTTGCCCCGCGATCGGACAAAAATGTTTCACGTGAAACATTTTGGTACGATTGACACTCTGCGCAATGCACCTTCGCAAGGGCGCGCGCTGTGCGGTTCAGGGATTTGGGGCGAGCGCAATTCCGCGATAGGATTAAGCTTTGA
>CAYTRB010000251.1:0-4516 GCA_964440215.1 uncultured Methylocapsa sp. | reverse complement strand
AAATCGGCCGGCTGCTCATCGGTGACAAAAACATATGGTGCGGCGACAGCGCCAACAAACGCGGGCGCTAGCACGGGATCGTTCGAAACCAACAAGGCCATCTGAGCCTCCGCCGGACAGACCGGGATTGCGCGAGACGACCCTCGCACCGTGCCAGGGCTCGATACGCGAGCCCCCGCCGGCCGTCCGGGAAAGGATTTGGGGTGATTGCGGCGGAGCGTGTCTCCGCCGCGCGGGATTTCGGCGCCGCCGCTTAAATCACATAGGATCGGAGCGGCGGGAAGCCATTGAATCCAACCGAGGAATAGGTCGTCGTATAGGCGCCCGTTCCTTCGATCAGCACTTTCGACCCGATTTCGAGGCCAATGGGAAGGAAATAGGGGTCCTTCTCATAGAGCACGTCGACGGAATCGCAGCTTGGCCCGGCGAGCACGCATGGTTCCGTTGCTTCGCCATCGAAAGCGGTCCGGATCGGATAGCGGATCATCTCATCCATCGTCTCGGCGAGCCCATTGAACTTGCCAATGTCGAGATAGACCCATTTCACCTTGTCGTCGTCCGACTTCCTGGAGATCAGCACGACTTCCGCCTCGATAACCCCGGCATTGCCGACCATTCCGCGCCCCGGCTCGATAATCGTCTCGGGAATATGATTGCCGAAATGGCGCCGCAGCGAATGAAAGATCGCTTGCGCATAGGTCTTCACCGCCGGAATATTCTTCAAATACTTCGTTGGGAAGCCGCCGCCGAGATTGACCATCTGCAAGTTGATCCCGCGCTCCGCCAAATCGCGGAAAATCGCAGCCGCCGCTTTCAATGCGCCATCCCACATGCGTGGATTGCGCTGCTGCGAGCCGACATGAAACGACAGACCGAACGCGACGAGCCCGAGCCGGTGCGCAAGTTCGAGCACGCGCGGCGCCATCTCCGGCGCGCAGCCGAATTTGCGCGACAGCGGCCATTCGGCGCCGGCACCATTGCACAGCATGCGGCAAAACACTTTGGATCCCGGCGCGGCGCGCGCGATTTTTTCGATTTCGGCCTCGCAATCCACGGCGAACAGACGCACGCCAAGCTCATAGGCGCGCTTGATGTCGCGCTCCTTCTTGATCGTGTTGCCATAGCTGATACGGTCGGCGCTTGCGCCTGTCGCCAGCACTTGCTCAATCTCGACGACCGAAGCCGTGTCGAAACAGGAGCCAAGACGCGCGAGCAGATCAAGCACGCGCGGATCGGGATTGGCCTTCACGGCATAGAACACCCGTGTATCCGGCAACGCCTTGGCGAAAGCCGTATAATTGTCGCGCACGACATCGAGGTCGAGCACAAGGCACGGCCCATCCTCGCGGCGGTTGCGGAGAAATTCCAAGATACGATCGGTCATCGCGGCATCCCTTCGTAGGGCGCGGAGTGCCGCGCCGGAACGAACAAGCTTCGGGTGAATGGCGATGCCGACTGGCGCCCGCGCTTTGGAGACGCGGCCGCTTATTGACATGCCACTCGCGACCGGTGGCATTTCGCAAGGCAAATGCCTCGCGGGGCACGCGGTCTGATGCTGCGCCGTTGGACATTCCCACCGTGGACAAGGCGGATTGCGCCGTCCAAAGTGTTCATGGCCATCGCTTGGATTGGGATTGATCCCGCTCCGCACGCCCGGCAAGAAAGACTAGCCTCTTCGGTAAGCCAGCTTTGGAGGCTGGCAGAGACGAAAAAGCCCGGTCCGTCGTTGCTTTAAGTCGCGTCCCCCGTTTGGCGGGGTTCGCCGGTTCGCCTCCGGCTGCTGGTCCTTATCAGGCGGTTAACCGGCCTCTTGTCCGGATCCCCGCCAACCAGCACACGACCACAGGCACGTGCGAAATTGGGCAACGCCAGAAATATGCGATTCTCCCCGCATTACAAGAGAAATTTTCAAAAAAAATGCAGGCGTGGCGCATGCGCATAGTTAAACCTTACTTAATGATCAGCTTCGCGCATGACTGCATGGCTTCGCGCCGGAAGCGCCCGGCGAGCGCATTGCCGCGGCCCAGCCCGGACGATCGAATGCAGACGAGCATAAAAAGCGAAGGACCCGCTTGCTGCTTGAGCAAAAGGCCGGTAACCCCGTGAGCCATGTCTCTCGCCTCAATCGAAGGCGCCTGATCCTCCATTCCGGACACCCATGACCAACCTAAATCGCCGCACCCTGGTCAAAACTCTCGTTCTCGCAAGCACCGTACCGCCATCAACGATCCGGCTGGCACTGTCCCAACCCGGAAAGCCGCCGCAGACACCGCCAATATTCGACTTCGAGGATGTCGTGCGCCGCGCCCGCGAGCTCGCGGGCGCGGATTTCGACACGGCCTTGCCGGCCCTTCCCGAAGCGCTGAACAAATTGGATTTCGATGCCTGGCGCGACATAAGGTTTCGCCCCGACAAAGCCTTTCTCGGCGCGAATGGAAGCCAATTCCGGCTGCAATTGTTCCATCTCGGCCATCTCTACCGGCGCCCAGTGACCATCAACACCATCCGCGACGGGATTGCAGCCCCTATCCCCTACTCAGCCAGTCTTTTCGATTATGGCCGCACCAAGATCGACAAGCCGTTGCCGGTCAATCTCGGCTTCGCCGGCTTCCGCCTGCATTACCCCCTGAACAGCCCGAAAATCTTCGACGAGGTCATTGCCTTTCTTGGCGCGAGTTATTTCCGTTTTCTTGGCCGCGACCAGCGCTACGGCATGTCGGCACGGGCGCTCGCGGTCGAGGCCGGCACCACCAATGAAGAATTTCCTTTTTTCCGCGAATTCTGGATCGAGACGCCCGAACCCGGCGCCGATCAGGCGATGGTCTACGCCCTGCTCGACGGCCCCTCGGCGACCGGTGCCTACCACTTCAATATCTATCCCGGAGTCGATACTGCCATCGTCGTCGAGGCCGAGCTTTTTCCGCGCAAGCCAAATGTCAAATTTGGTCTCGCCCCTTTGACCTCGATGTTTTTCATCGGAGAGGACGATCACCGTTTCGACGATGACTTTCGGCCGGAGCTGCATGATTCGGATGGACTTTTGCTCCATTCGGGAACCGGCGAATGGATTTGGCGCCCCTTGCACAACCCCGTGAAGCCGGAGGTCTCCACTTTTCTTGACAAAGATTTGCGCGGGTTTGGCCTGTTGCAGCGGGACCGCGACTTCGACCACTATCAGGATCTCGATCTCGCCTATGAGAAGCGCCCTAGCCTTTGGGTCGAGCCGCGGGGAAGCTGGGGCGAGGGCCGCATCGAGCTCATCGAACTGCCGACCGGGCACGAGACCAACGACAATATCGTCGCCTCCTTCGTGCCGAAGGATTCGCCGGAGCCGGGCAAGCCTTTCAGCTACGCCTACCGCATCGTCGCCGGTCTTGATCTAACCCAGTTGTCGCCCAACGGGCGGGTGCTGAACACCTGGCAGACGGTGGCCGCGGCGCTCGGCTCGGCCGAGCCGCCGGTGCCAGGCTCGCGCCGTTTCATCATCGATTTCACCGGCGGGGACCTCGCCTATTACCTCAATGATCCGCAATTGGTCGAGGTCGTTCCCTCCACGAGCCAGGGCACGATCACACGCTCCTTCATTGTCCCGAATGCGCACACCAAGGGGTTTCGGGCAGTCCTCGACGTGCAGCTCGAGCCCGGCCAATCCAGCGATTTGCGGGCTTTCCTGCGCACCGGCGCGCGGGCACTCACCGAGACCTGGACGTTTCCGTGGCGCGCCGATTAAGACGCTGGCCCTTCCTTCAATCGCGCAAGATCGAATCCATCGATGTCTTGCAGCAATTCGATGAAGGCGGTCGCGCCATAATCGGCGCAGGCCTCACCCTTGCGCGCCGTGGCCGCCGCCGCATCGCCCATGGCGCCGGACGTGGAGAGATCCTGGGCCATCCAGCCAAGCCCCGTCGGGCGGCCGGCGCGCAGCCAGTTGAAATCGCGTTCCAATGCGAGGCTCTGGGAGGGGAAATCGGCTGCCTCGTCCTCGCGGACGAGATCGGGCCGGAAATGCAGCATCAGCGATGTCTCGATCTCGCCCGCATGAATTCCGTGGGTTTGTTCCTGTGCTGAAAAAAGCCCATCGGGCGCCCCAAACCGCCGCCAGGAGGCGAGCACGACGAGCATGCCGAGACGCGCGCGAAGATCATGCGCGATGATATCGAGGATCGCGGAATTGCCGCCGTGCGAGTTCAAAAGCACCAGCTTGCGGCAGCCCGCGCGATGCACGCATTCGCATAGTTCCGTCCAGGCCTTGATCAGGGTCGCGGCCGAAATGCTGAGCGTGCCGGGAAAATCCGTGTGCTCTATCGAAAGCCCACAATTTTGCACGGGCAGAAACAAAACGGGGAGTTCGCGCGGCAGCCGCCCGGCGACTTTTTCGATTGTGCCTTCCATGATGATCGTATCGGTGCAAAGCGGCAGATGCGGCCCATGCTGCTCGGTCGCGGCGACCGGCAGGACCGCGATCATGCGCGCCATATCGGCCTCGGCGAAATCGGTCCAGGTCATCTCGGCCCAA
>CAYTRB010000250.1:0-4522 GCA_964440215.1 uncultured Methylocapsa sp. | reverse complement strand
GTTGGGGGAGGCGCTGGTAAGCCGGCCGCTTGATGAGCCGCAAACTTTTGCGCGCCTTTTGGGATGCGTTCAAGGTTTGCGCTTGCTCAGATAAAGGCGGTCGTGCTCATGATTAACCTTGAACTTCTGTACAAGCCTGCTGCGATCAACCTCGAAAAGCCGGACGCTAGACTGGTCGTCGTCTCGAATCGCGTGCCTTTGCCAGCCTCTCCGGCGGCGCCCGTGGCGGGCGGGTCATTGACGGCGAGGCCTGCGAGATCGACGAGCGCAAGGATCGCTGCTGGCACGCCATGATAATAGCGTCCACGATTGGGCGGCCAATTTCCTGCTGGCGCTCGCCCCGGACGCCAAAGGCCGAGGAATCGCCACCGCGCTGGATGACGCCTGCCTCCGGGCAGCCGCCAGCCTCGACCGGCTGAACATGATCGGCGCCTCCCCGGCACCGGTTCCGTGATCATCGCCTGACGCGGCAAGCACGCAAGGATCCGCGCTAATAACCGCATGGGAGGTTGGCTTTTGCGGGAAGGAGCGTGTGAAACTGGCCGACGGACAAACCGGTGCAGCTTCAGCGCCTCTTGTGCTGCACGATCTAATGCTGCCACCCGATGGCATGACGGTTGCCGAACTCGATGACGCACGTCGCTTCTTCGCGCCGGTCGGCTGCTCCACAAGCGGATGACAGCAAAGCAGCAAAAGCGCCGGCCGCCTAAGAAGCTCAGTTCAAGCTCTGGGCTCGAATAACCGTCATGCACCGCATATTTGAGTCCCATGGCCTAGCTATCGGTCAATCAAAGATCTGGCATTGTCCCCCGTGCCGCTCATTGCCGCTTCCACATTTGAGA
Organism: uncultured Methylocapsa sp.; assembly: GCA_964440215.1. Lineage (GTDB taxonomy): Bacteria > Pseudomonadota > Alphaproteobacteria > Rhizobiales > Beijerinckiaceae > Methylocapsa. The sequence continues at coordinate 3,680 of CAYTRB010000250.1, read as the reverse complement.
TGGTCTCAAGATCCATTTGCAATCCATTCCGAAAGCTGGATAAGTAATATTAAATACGTATAGTGCTCATATCTCATAGGGATTATTGTGCCGTGACGTCCAAGGGTGGCTTAGGTGCGCGCGAGAGATTCCTCGGATCGAATGGCGCCGAAGGCAAGCATAGAGCGCGACGCCCTTAGAGGTGTCGAAACCAGCTAGCTCGTCACATTACTAAAGTTTCGATTGTCGATTTTCATAGCTAGGCGGAGATGTCCGTATGGACGAAAGCGCCCATGCCGCTGAACGCGGGAAGACTTGGCCAGAACCATCGCTTGGTCTCGACCAGACCGCGATGGACAAAGCCGTCCTGTTGGAACAGGTCCGCGTGCTCTACCAGACGCACGCGATCGTGTTCGTCAATCTCGTCAACGCCTCGCTCACCGCTTACCTGCTTCGCGACCTTTTGCCGGTTAGATTGTTCGCAGGGTGGATAGGGCTGTTCTGCATCGTCGTTCTGGCGCGATTTCTCGATAGCAGGCGCTATCTGCGCGCACCCCAACTAGCGGAATTTGCCGCAGCTTGGGGCTGGCGTTATGCCGCCGGCGCGGCGGCTACAGGATGTCTCTGGGGACTGACCGCAGCGGGCATCTTCATTACGCCGAATCCTGCCGATCACGCGTTTATAGCCTTCGTTGTCGGCGGCATGATGGCCGGCGCCGTCGCGGGCGATTCGGCCTTTTTGCCAGCGCTGATCGGGTTCATGGTTCCGTCCGTCCTGCCGGTGATCTTCGCTTTTTTTGCGCGCGGCGATCCAATGTCGATCACCATGGGATTGATGTTAATGGCCTTCACCGCCGTTCTCGGGTTGGTTGGCTTTCGCGCCAACAATTGGATCGCTACGATTGCCCGCCGCGAGATCATGCAGAGGGCTCTGGCCGCCGATCTCGAGAACCGAATCGACGAACGGCGGGAAGCCGAGCGTGAGCTGCACCGAAGCAATGGAATTTTGCGGGCCATTGCTACGAGCGCGACCGAACTTCTACGCTCGCTCGATTTCGACCACTCGATCCCACAGGTGCTGGAACTGACCGGCCGGTCGATGGGCGTGAGCTGTGTCCACTTATACGCGAATAATGGCGCCGCAAGCTTCGCTCTCTTCGCGCACCATATGTGGAACGCGCCGGGCACGGCGCCCGCAATCGAAACGCGCAATCTCTGGCAGGCCGTCATAGCCGGAGACTCGCCTTCGGTGCCAGCTTTTCTGGCGCAGGGAAAAGTACAGTTCATCAGCAAACATGAGGCCGACGAAACAGTTCGGCGCCTACTTGAATCCTGCGGCGTCCAGTCGATTCTCTTGGTTCCGGTCTTCGCGGAAGGGAATTGGTGGGGGGCGGTCGGTGTCGGTGATGGCGATGTTAACCGCACATGGACGACGGTCGAGATCGACACACTCCGCACTCTTGCGGAACTCATCGGCACGGCGATCACCCATGCCCGAGACCTCACGGAGATCACGGATGCCAGCCGTATCGTCGAGAACAGCTCGACCGTGCTTTATCGGCTCGATCCGAAGTTCCCTTTTGCGATTACATATGTGTCCCGGAACATCGGCCGATACGGCTACAGCCAAAGCCAGCTTCTGTCCGTGCCGGGTGGTTATATGGAACTTTTCCATCCGGACGACCGCTCAGCTGTTCTCTCCAATATCGCCGAAATCGTTGCCGGCAAAACAATCGAATCCTGTGGTGATTTCCGGATACGCCTGCCGACCGGCGCTTACGGCTGGATCGAGAACCGTCTACATCCGGTCCGCGACAGCGATCGCAAGCTGACGGCTCTGGAAGGGATCCTCCTCGACATCAACGATCAGAAGATCGCGCAAACAGAAATGGCGCGTTTGACCTACACGGATCTGGCTACTGGCATACCCAACCGCATGGCTTTCATGGAATCGCTTCAAAAAGCTTTTGTGGCGGCGAAGGAGGGTGCCAAACCTTTCGCGATACTGTATCTCGATCTCGACAACTTCATGGAAATCAATGAGACGCTCGGTCATTCGGTGGGCGAGCAACTGCTTAAGTCCGTGGCGCAACGTCTCGGTAGCTCTACGCGTGCCAGCGATACGATCGCCCGAGTCGGCGGCGATGAGTTCGGCATAGTCCTTCGTGACGTGACCGATCCCGCCACCGTTGCAACTCTCGTTGCGAGAATTATCAGCTCGATCAATTCGCCGCACTCGATCGGCGGCAGCGAATGGCAAGTAACGGCGAGCATTGGGATTTCGGTCTATCGGAGTGAATTGGCCAAGCTCGAGGATATGATGCGCGAGGCTGACCTCGCACTTCTCGAAGCTAAGGAAAGCGGACGCAACAAATATGTCGTCCATTCCGAGGCGCTCGGCGTTGCCGTGCACGAGCGAGTGACGATGGTTGAGGAGCTTAGGGCCGCGCTCGGTCGCGGCGAGTTCGAAGTCTACTACCAGCCGCAGGTCGAAGCGCCATCAGGACGGATTGTCGGCGTCGAGGCGCTGCTGCGCTGGAATCACCCGAGCCGCGGCCTGTTAACGCCAGGACACTTCATTACGGTCGCCGAGAAGACCGGGATGATCGGCCCGATTGGGCAATGGGTTCTTGCCGAGGCCCGCCGGCAACTACGGATCTGGATCAACGACGGGATCGGTCCGCTCGTAACCTGCGTCAACCTGTCCGCGGCCCAACTTATTTCGCCGGACAACTTCCTGCGCGATCTCATGCAGGGACTGAACTCCGATGGACTGGATCCGGGCAGGCTAGAACTCGAACTGACCGAATCCCTGCTCATGGACACAACCCGCGGCCATGGCGACATGGTGAACCAGTTGCGGTCACTCGGCGTGCGAATTGCGATCGACGACTTCGGCACCGGCTATTCCTCGCTCGAATATTTGCTCAGCTATCGTGTCAGCCGCATCAAGATCGCGCAGCAGTTCGTGAACGGCTTGCCCGGCGATCATGGCAGCGCGGCCATTGTGCGTGCAACGATTGGCCTGGCGCGTGAATTCGGCATCGAGATTATCGCGGAAGGCGTCGAGACCGCCGCCCAACTGGAATTTCTGATTGGCGCCGGATGCACATGCATCCAAGGCTTTTACTTCAGCAGGCCGGTGCCAGCCGCGCAGGCCACCCAACTGTTGCGCCAAGGCGTGCTCGCGCCCGCGGCCGAGAGGGAATCGGTGGCGCGACCGGCAAACGGCGCTGAACTAGAAGGTGCAAGAGCATGAGTCGATGGCTTGACCGCGCGAATGGGTTTGCCGCTGATGCACGCGCCACCCTGGCAGTGGCCAAGGCATGGCCGCAATGGCGCCCGAGCGGTTTCTCTTTGAGGATGCGCATCATGCCGAATGCCATTGGTTCGGCAAGCCGCCAACATAAGCAGGCGATCACCGATCAAAAAGTCAATGCGGGTCTCCCGCCTCATCCTATTTTCCGCTTTTAGGGGAGGGAACAATGGTAGGTTACTACGATCTGAGTATCGTCGCGCTATCCATCGCGGTCGCTATCATTGCATCGTACACAGCGCTCGACTTGGCGAGCCGAGTCAGCGCACGGGATTCGAGCGCGAGGAAATCGTCGATCTGGCTGGTTGCCGGCGCGGTGTCGATGGGGACCGGCATCTGGTCGATGCATTTCATCGGCATGCTGTCGTTCCATCTGCCGATAAAG
>CAYTRB010000249.1:0-4528 GCA_964440215.1 uncultured Methylocapsa sp. | reverse complement strand
TTCTACGCCGATTCTCAAACCAGGAATCGACACGTCGAACAACTTGACGATGCCCGCTGAACGCTGCCTTAAAATAACACTTTACAGGAAACACAATGACTCTATAATATTGAATAGCAATTTCTGCTTTCAGCGCTATGAAATATTATATTATTCGGTACTCAATCATAAGCGAGTGTGCGAAATTGGGCACAGTCAAACGCTTTCTCACTACTTCTTTTTTGAAACGCCAATATTTTCAAACGCTCCGGTACGTTCTCATCGCTGTACTGACCAGTGCAGTTCCCGCCAGGGCGGGAGGACCCGATGTTCTGACTCAGCGCTACGATATATCGCGTAGCGGGACGCAGCTTTACGAAACGGTGCTAACGCCGGCGAACGTCACGCCGGCAACCTTCGGCCGTCTTTATGCCCGTACGGTCAACGCTCAAATCATTTCTCAGCCGCTCTATGCAAGCCAAGTCTTGATTCCGTCCTTGGGCCTGCGCAACGTCGTCTATGTGGTCACGCGCGCAAACACCGTTTACGCTTTCGATGCCGACGGCACGGATACCAACCCAACCCATGGCTTGGTTTGGAGCATGCCGGTGACTGTGGAGGCGGCTGCCTCCGTGCCGGGGATGTGCAGCGAAACCGTCGGTCCGGTCGGCGTTACCAGCACGCCAGTCATCGACCGCACTACCAACACAATGTATCTTGTGGCGCGGAGGGCCGACGGCACGATCTGGTTGATTGCGCTCGACATCACGACAGGCGCAATGAAGAATGCCGTGCAAATCGCCGCGGCCTATAACGGGCTGAATTTCAATCAGGGTCTTGAATTGCAGCGTGCGGGTCTGCTGTTGCAAAACGGCGCCGTCATTCTTGGCTTCAGTGCGCTGAATTGCGACAATGCCGGCTGGCACGGCTGGGTGCTCGCCTACCGCGCCACCGACCTTACGCAGGTCGGCGTCTTCGCGACGACATCCAGCGCCGGCTGGGGCGGCGGGGTCTGGCAGTCAGGCACGGGCCTCGTCGGCGATGGCTTCGGTAACATATTCTTCATGACCGGCAATGGCTCCGTGAATGGGACCACCGATTTTGGGGAAAGCTTTGTCAAGCTGACCCTTGGAACCGCGCCTGCTTATGGTTTGACATACCAAGGAAGTTATACCGTCGCCAATTTCGGGACGCTAAATTCCGGCGACACGGATCTTGGTTCCGGCGGGCCTTTACTGCTGCCTGGCAATCGCCTCGTTGGCGGCGGAAAACAGGGCAAGCTCTATGTGCTCAACTCCTTAACCATGCAGCCGACGCAAAATTTGCCGGCGCCAGGCCCGCAGCCGCCCGGCGGCTCGGACGGCTTTCAAGCCTTCATAAACACATGGCACGTCAATTCGAACGAGCCTAGCTGCATGATAAATGGAGTAATCGTTCAAGTCGCATGCAATCTGCCGCCACCTCAATATGAATTGGACGAGAGAGCCGGGCCGAACATTCATGCCGGTCTTATCTACTGGAACGGTACCGTTTATGGGATGCCCGAAAAGGACTATCTCCGTGCCTACGCCTATAATTCCAGCACAGGTGTGCTGAACACCACGCCCACGGCGGTTAGCACGGTGCGGTCGCCGGACGGCATGCCCGGCGGCGCACTATCACTATCCGCCAACGGCTCCAGCAATGGAATCCTTTGGGCGCAGGTGCCGAAATTTGACGGTCAGTGGGTCAATGTGCCGGGCACCTTGATCGCCTTCGACGCCTTGTCCCTCAACGAGCTTTGGAGCGACGATGACGACATCGCTTACCCGGCATTCAACCCGGTTACGGTCGCGGATGGCAAGGTGTTCCGGCCAACCTTTGCGAACGCGCTGATCGTTTATGGCCCAAGGGCGGGTTTAACCGCGCCAATCTGTTATACGATCCCGCAATTGTACCAAAACTACGCGGGAGCACAGGGAATCCTTGGTCCCGCCGATGGGCCCGCAACCACCACGCCGGATGGGATCGGGAGCATCCAAACTTATACTTCAAATACCGGTGCTATAATGTGGTCGCCAGCAACCTGCGCCCATGAAATGCACGGGGCAATTTATACTGAATATAACTATGCCAATCATGAATATAATACAGCACAGTTCCTCGGCTATCCATTGACGAATGAGACCGCTAATTCTGATGGCATTGGCACTCATAATGATTTCACCAACGGTTCCATATACTGGTCGCCGATCACGCAAGCGCATGAAACTCACGGGGCCATCCGCGCCTATTGGTTAGGCCAAGGAGGCATTAGCAGCGTATTCGGTTACCCTGTCAGCGACGAGACCGATCAGTTCAATCAGAGCGGAAGGTTCAGTCTTTTCGAGCACGGCGTAATCTATTGGGCCCGAAGCACGAATACCATCACGGTCCTTGTGAATGCCGGAAATTTTGTCGGGCCGCAGCAAACAAATACGGACAGGCCAGGCCAGGATTTCACCGTCTTCACTCTGCCGGAAGCCAATCCAGTGATCTGCCAGGAACGCTGTACAGCCAACAGCCAATGCGTGGCTTGGACCTATGTCGCACCCAACACCATTCAAGGACCACAGCCAAATTGCTGGTTGAAGAGTGGCTTGCCTCTTTCGGTCCCAAACCAAGCTTGCACGTCAGGGGTGAATTTTCCGATCCAGTCAAACGATATGAGCGCAATGCAAGGCGCCTACGACGAGACGGGCGGAGATTTTACCCATTTTTCATTGGTGAGCCCGGACCCGCGGCTTTGCCAAGGAGAATGCGCCTACAACGCATCCTGCAAAGCTTGGACCTATGTACTAGGCGGCGTTTGCTGGCTGAAGAGCACGCAACCCCCGCTGACGCAGTCGTTCAGCTGCACCAGCGGTACGAAGATCAATTAACCCGCATCCGCCGGATGACGCACTAATTTGCGGCGCAAGGACTGCGATTCAGCTAACATAATCAGCGTGTTATTCTGGATCGAATGAGACTGTCATGGCGAACCCGGCGGGTGAATCGAATGGCGAGGTTCTCAGGCTTGGTTTCGACCGCCGGCTGATGCTCCAGTTTCGCGGATCGGTGGTCACCTCCGACGCCGGCTTGCTCGCGTATCGTGAACTCGACGATGCGCTCGGCCTCACTACGATGGCGGGCGAGATGCTCGCTGACGCGCGCACCGGCAAGAATGGTCGGCATGCACTCGTCGGAATGTTGCGACAATCCGTATTTGGGCGGCTGGCCGGATACGAAGATGTTAACGACGCCGAGCGCCTGCGCTATGACCCCGCGATGCGTTGGATCGTCGGCGGCAAGGCAGCTTCGGATCGCGCAGCGTCGCCGAGCCAGATGGGGCGCTTCGAGACCAAGTGGCTCGCGGCGGAAAAGAACCTATCCGCTCTCGCCGATCTTTCCGGCCAATGGATCGATCGCGTGCATGACCGCCGTCCGCCGAGAGGTATCTTGCTGGACATGGAGAACACAGTGTCCGGAACGGTCACTATGACTGCACCTGCTATCATCCGCTGTTCGTTTTCAACCAATTTGGCGATCTGGAACGCTGCGCCCTTCGCCCGGGCAATGTTCACAGCGCCGCCGGGTGGGAAGCGGTGCTGAAGCCGGTCGTGGCGCGGTACCAAGGTAAGGTCTTGCGCATTTATTTCCGCGCCGGCGCCGGCTTCGCAAACCCCGAAGTTTACGAATATCTGGAGGCAGAAGGGATCAAATATGCGATCCGTCTGCCCGCCAATCGCATCTTGCAGGAGCGGATCGGCTATCTGCTCAAACGCCCGGTTGGTCGCCCGTCCAATGACGTGTGCCGATCCCATGCAAGTTTCACCTATCAAGCGGGAAGCTGGTCGCAGCCGCGTCGGGTGATCGCCAAGGTCGAATGGCATCCGGGCGAACTCTATCTGCGCGTTGGATTCATCGTCACCAACATGTCGAGACCCGCCGAGAATGTCGTCGCCTTCTACAACAAGCGCGGCACGTGCGAGCAATGGATCAAAGAAGGCAAAGGCGCGATCAAGTGGACGCGGCTATCATGTCGCTCTTTTGCTGCCAACGCGGTTCGGCTTCAACTTCATGCGCTGGCCTACAATCTCGGTAATTTTCTGCGCACGCTGGCGACGCCGGAGCCGATCAAGGATTGGTCGCTGACGAGCCTGAAGGAAAAGCTGATCAAGATCGGCGCGAAGATCGTGAGCCATGGCCGCTATGTCGCGTTTCAGATGGCCGAAGTCGCCATTCCAAAAAATCTCTTCGCGGACATCCTACGAATGATCGCCGACCTGCGGCGGCCGCCCTATCCAGCGCCTGCGTGAAGTGTTCGGTCGTCATGCGTCGAACAAAAACTAAGGGAGAAGTGCGTCTTGATCACAACCGACTCTGTATTGTCCAGCGCGCGACGCGCCTATGTCACTGATTTTGGCATGCCGGAGCAGCGCGGCAGCGCGGCAATCTCAACCTCAATAAGCGGGCGATCCGGAAAATGTCGGTATAGGACGAATGGCTGATGTCATGGCAGGAGATCAATGATACGCGTTTGGCACAT
>CAYTRB010000248.1:0-4546 GCA_964440215.1 uncultured Methylocapsa sp. | reverse complement strand
GATCACCAGGTCATAATCATTTAATTTTACTTATTGCCCATTCTCTGTTGCGCGGTCTCCGGCTTCATCTGCTTCGTGTTCACAAACATACGCACCATTGCGCGTTCTTCCATACCAGCGTTCACCCTGAAAATGATAAATTCTGGTCCTGGTGTTCAACCAAACGACCGTATCATTTGGACAATGCGCTTGAGCCCGCCATTGCGATTGAAATAAGTCCTGAGCCTGAGCTGGAGCGGCAACATAAAATGTTGATAAAATCGCTGATGAGCAAAGCAGGATAATTTTTTTCATACCTTGATGCTAAATCCTATTTGGAAACGCATCAAGGTTAAAAACCCCGCACCAGCCTCATGGTGCGGGGGCTAGGGCCAGCCCTAAAATTTACTATTCTCTGCTTTCAGAAATAATTCCAATTGCTCGCCCGCCCTGAAATACTGGTCTAATTCCAGCAATACCTATGGCGCGGACAATCTCATTCATGCTGCGGGATCGCGGGATACTCTGGTCCCGCTCAAAATTTACGACTGTTCCGATGGTTAAGCCGGATGCTTTGGCGAGGTCATTTTGAGACCATCCTAGCCAGGCACGCGCGGCACGGCACTGTCCTGATGTAATCATTTTTTCCCTTTAATTTAGGGAGTTTATGCTAAAAGGATAAACTCCCTAAACCCCATACGGATTAACCTTTTCTCAGTCAGTCAAGATATACGGGAGACTTGCCGACTTTTAGAAATCCCCGCACCATGCACGCGATGCGGGGAGTAGGTTTTAGATTAGAACTCGTAGCCAGCCTGGACCTTGAACGCGATGTTTCCGCCCGTGACCGGGACCGAAACGCCAGCGCCGACATTCCAATGGTTGTTGATCTGGTAAGCATAGCCAACGCCAAGGGCACTCTGGCCAGCATACTCGCCATAGGAAGCGCCGATCCATTCCTTGCCCGGTGCCAGGATCGGGAGCGACGGAACAGCCATAGCAGCGGCGGTGCCTGCATTAGCAGCGCGTTCCACCTTACCAATCTGGCTGTTCAGGCCAGCGATCTGCTGGTTGACGCCAGCGATCTGCTGGTTGAACCCCTGCTCCGCGTCGTAGAGCTGGCCACCGTTAATTGCCTGGGTGCTGCCCGAAGAAACCGACCCGTTCGCAACATTGTTCAGCGCAACCGGACCAGTGTAACCCGAGGCAGCATTGCCGAGGGTAACGTTCGTGCCATCGGCAGAGATCGTGCCGACTTCCTGGTTGGTCAGCGTGGCGTCATCGGCATTGATGAGGCTGGTGTTCGATTGGATTCCGCTCTGGAGCGAAACGTTGGTAGCTGCCTGAGCGGTATTGGTCGTGACCTGGGCTGCGTTGGTCGCGGCCTGAGCGGTATTCACAACAGCCTGGGCGGCTTCGTTGCTCGTGATCGTGTCAGAGTTGGTGGTGATCTGACCTTGCAGGTTGGTATTGGTCGCGGCCTGAGCGGTATTCACAACAGCCTGGGCGGCTTCGTTGCTCGTGATCGTGTCAGAGTTGGTGGTGATCTGACCTTGCAGGTTGGTATTGGTCGCGGCCTGAGCGGTATTCACGATAGCCTGGGCAGCTTCGTTGCTGCTGATGGTGTTCGCGTTGGTGGTGATTCCGCTCTGGAGCGTGGTGTTCTCCGTCGCCTGGGCTGCGTTGGTTACTGCCTGGGCGTTGTTGATCGCAAATTGGGTGCTGTTGATTGCAGCCTGGGGAATGGTCGCCCCACCGCTTGCGCCGCTGCCCGTGAGCGGGCTCACGGGGCCGGTAGCCGGAACCGGAACTTGCTGCGTCGGGGCAATGGACGTGCCAGCTTCGCCAGGCGGAAGGCCAGCAATGCCAGGGGTAACAGGAGAAGCGATGGTGCCAACGCCCGTTTGCTGGGTCGGAGCGATGGATGCGCCAGACTCACCAGCCGGGAGACCCGCCAGGCTCGGGCTGGTCGGGAGCACTATGGTCTGAGCCATCGCGGTGGGTGCCGCGAGTGCAATGAAGGATGCTGATGCGAGAAGTGTCTTCGTGAACGAATTCATAATTTACCCTTTTGAATTTTAGACAAGCAGAAGTTTTTTACGTGCTTGTATAATAAATCCAACTCGGATTATGTCAAATCGTTCACAAAAATACGACTCGGGTTATTCTGTGCAACGCTGGTCCATGTAGCCCGCGCCATCTGGATTGGCGGGGGGAACGAACACCTGCTTGCATATCTTGACCGGGGCAATCCCTCCATTGGCCTGGACATACCCGGTTCCAGTTGGCTGAAATTCCGTCTGGTCCATCGGGTGTACTGGTGATGCTTCGGCCCGCGTCACGCTTGAGCATGGCGTTCCAGCAGCGGTCATTGCCTGCTTCACGTCCGGTAGCTGGCACATGATCTGTAGAGCGGCCATCCGCGCGCCGAGCGAGTTCAAGGCGCTTGCATTTGCGCGAAGCTCGCACTCTTTATCCTTGTACGACATACCTAGGGCGATGCCCACAACCGGGGATGTTCCCGCCCCGCTGATGACACCCATGCACGGGCTTGCGGTAACGAAAGGTGGAGCAGTCGGTGCGGGCGTGTTCTGAGGGTAGACGGATGTACTTGCACCCCCATAAAAACTTGCGTTGGCCCCAGAGTCGGCACCAGAGTTGGCGACACCAGCCGAGGTTGAACTAGAAGTTTCATTACTCGCTTGCGCAACCATAGGTAATGCCCATATACATAGCGCGACGATTGGAAAAATGAACCGTTTCATATCGTTAGCCTTGTTTGCTAAGGTGGCGAGCCAGGGTGCAACCTGACTCGTCGCCGCTACAAAAGATTAGAAGGGGTTGAACGATCCATTGGCAGGGAACGTTCCGCTCTCCGTCACGGAAACTCCGCCCTCAAGGGCTGCTCCGCTATAAGCACCACCCCCGGTCTCACCGCCAAAAGCCTCGGAGGACTGTGCGGTATTGCTGAAAGTTCCGCCAGAGGACTGTTGCGTATAGGTTGTATCCGTTTCATAAGATTGGAGCGATCCGTCGGCATAGGTCTCTGGCGTAATCACCGCATCAGTACCCTGCGAAGCAGTATTGAATGAACCATTTTCCACCGAAGTCCCGCTCTGAGTGCCGGAAAATGAGGTTTCGCTGCCGGTGCTTCCGTTGCTGGAAACCGTAGAAATCCCGCCACCAACTGAGAGGCTGGCTTCTGGATTTGTGATGGTCGGCGCAGGGGCAGGAGTAGTCGGCGCAGGGGCGGGAATGGTCGGAGGCGTGACTGGTCCTGGCCCAAAGATCGGGCCAGCAGCAAATGCAGGAGCTGCCATCAAACCGGCAACCGCCGTCATCATAAGTAATTTACGCATAGATATTTCCTTGCAAAAAAATAGCCGCATCATCTGTTTCCCCAGCTTGCGGCGATGCTGGCAGATTGTTGTAATCCAAGTTGGCTATATATTCCGATTAGATAAAAGATTCGCATGACGCAACATTTTTCTTTGACTATCCACCTTGGATAATATTAAATTTCGCCACGGTCAGTTATGAGCCACTAGACCGATAGCCGTCTGTCATATCGAAGGCCACCTTACCTCCCCCTGGCATTCCTTACTCCAGGGGTTTTTTTAATGAAAACAAGAGCATGGATTGAAAATGCCTTTTCTAATAACCTCCATTATCATCATCATTACTTTCATCGTCGGCATGATGCTGACATATCGTTTTGGTTATCGGGATGGTGTAATTTCAATTCTCCGAAGAATGGACTCGGGGGTTTCTAAAAAAAAAGAAGGCGACCATTTTGAGCGAGTCATCGACGGGGGTTCTATCCAGTGATGTACGTGCGCATTAAATGGAGTGCGCTTTCCATAGGCGAAGAAAAGACCCGGCTTACTGGAGAAGTCGAAACGCTAATCCCAGCGCGCATGATTAACACCGCGACTCGCGATGAGATTGTGCAGCGCGTATGTGAATCGCATTTCGATTACGAGTTGTGGGAACGTGAGTTTGGTGGTCGGGAAAGAGACGTGATGATTCAGGTCAACGTCACCGCGCCCATGCAGGTGGTCGGTGAATTTGTGGTTGTCCTGGTCAAATCGATAAATGCCGTTGTCCGGTCCTGCAATGAAAAGGTAGGTAGCAGATGACCATGATTGCCGCCCAACTAGGAGATAAAATCTCGCGGGCCGGGATGCTCGTTGAGGGGAAAGAGCGCCATGTCGTTATGGGCCAGGTCGCAATCGAGTATGCCGAGGGCCGGATAGCCGAAGCTACTAAGGCAAAGGACGAGGAGATTTTTTATTACCGCGCAGCTCTCGCACAGATCGCGGGTATGCCCAAGCGCATGGGAATCCTGGAACTGGATAGAGCGGTCGCCCTGGCGCATAGTCTGTCCTGCCAGGCATTAAACTATGGGATCGACCCCAAGGGCGAGAAACATGGATGACAAAAAATACGCTATCGTTGAGCTTGACCAGCGCGAGCTAGCTATACGAATCCATGAAGCATTTATCCACGCGAACCGCCCATTGAATATGGAGGCAAAAAAGGCGCTGGAAATGCTCTCGCCTGAGCT
>CAYTRB010000247.1:0-4559 GCA_964440215.1 uncultured Methylocapsa sp. | reverse complement strand
CTGCGGGCCGCCGCGATTTTTTCCGCCTCGGCCTCTATCTTGCCAAGGAGGTCCATGCAGACAGCCTCATTGATTTCCGATTTCGCCGCAAAGAAACGATAGACGTTGGCCGGTGACATGTGCAGTTCGCGGGCGATATCGGCGACCGTCGTCTTCTGGAATCCGATTTGCCGGAACAGGCGTTCCGCGACCTCGACAATCAGCTTGTGAGTGTCCTTCTCTTTGGATTCTCTGTCCGTCCGCATAGTTTGACCATCCTGCCGCGCGCTAGCGTGACTATGATCTTGGCGCGCACCCTTCGCTTCCCCCAAATGGGTTCGAAGGCCAGTATCCTTTTCAGTAATTTCACCTAAAGTGCTCATGATTTTCCGGTCCATTGCTAGCATAAGAACAATATGTCCGGTTGAAACGTAACGCGCTTCCCCCAAATGGGTTCTGCGATCAACTAGCGCACGAATATTGACTGAAACTGTCGAATAGAACTTTGTGAAATATCATGATGCGCCTATCAGCCGCGCCCAAGACAGAGGTTTGGTCCCGGCCCAGCGCTTCCCCATCAAATCCTATTCTATAATCGAAAAGAAATATATGAAGATTAAATTAGATTAAATATGGGCTGTTCTGAAGTATCAATCGTCTGTTTCCGCAGGATCACCCCTGTCCGCCTCTTCGGCCGGTTCAGGTTAGCACTCGTGCCGCCGCAAGCTCCCCGCTCAATCCGCGAGCATTGAAGGAAAACAATCGGGCCGTCGCGGCGGCGTGCCGCGCGGCGTTCCCGTTTATCGTGCCTTGAGTGGATTGCACTGCGGCCAACGCCTCGACCAGGCGCGCGCCGCCATGATGAAGGTCAAATTCCGCCTCCGGGCTGGCGCGTGCGAGTGCGTCGCTCACCACGGCGATTTCGGATGGTGTGCCGCCAGCGTCTAGCGCCAGGAGGAAAGCGAGTGCGCCCTTGTGGGGATGGTTTTGGGCCCGGGCAAGGCGATAAAGATTGACGAAGCGCTTGAGGGCACGGGCCGAACTGCCGGCGAGCGGAGCCAAGCCGGCGAGCAGCCGCACCTCGGCGGCGGACATCGGCTGGTCAAGCACCGATGTGGAGGGATCGCGACCGGGCTGTTCGGTGGGCTCCTGATCGCCGAGAATCTGGCTGACCAAAGAGGCATAATTGGCACGTGATGCAAGCTCGCCGAGCTGAAACGGCACTTGAACCCATGTGTCGAGTCCCGGTGCGCTCTCGCCTGCTGCAGAGGCGAGACTGGCTGTATCGGCAGCGATCAACACGACAAAGCCCTCTTTGAACAAGGCTCGCGCATGTGCAAGAATTTCACGCCCGCGGGAAGCGGGTACCGCATCGAGATGATCGATTGCAAAAACAATACGCTGTGGCGCCCCGCCGGTCTTATTGGGGCCCGTTTGGCCGGGCCTAACGATAATCGTAGCGGCGGCGGCCACGAATGTCCGGGCTTGCTGGGTGGCGGTATCAATGGCGAACGGCGCCGGTTCGGCAAGCGTGGAACTTTTCGGATGCATGTCGCCGGCCCGTCTTTCCGCCTCGGAGGCGCGGTGAGAAAGGATGTTCACTTCGGCGGCAAGGCCCTCCACGTGGCGCGCCTGAAAAGCAAAAAGATGGTCCATCTCGCGCCGGCGGACGCCAAGATCGGCTTGCAACAAATCCGCGCCTCGAAACACGAGACGGATAAGCTGCACGCCCCGCCAAATATTGACGCCGAGCGCCAGCGCCGCCCCCACAAAAATGATCTCACGCAGACCCAACAGCAAGTCCATATGCGCTTCGATCCAATTGGCGATTGGCACGGAGGATTCAGCGGTTCGCAGCCAGGCAAGCCAAACCTCATGCTGGTCAGATGCGATGCGAAGACCGGCGCCGGCAAGGAACAGCAGGATCGCCGTGGCGATCAACTTTGTCTGCCCCTTGAAAGCAAAAAAAGCCCGCAGCGCGAAGCCTGCGCGCCTCGCCGCGCCGTCCGGAGTGGCGATAGCCCCGGCCATATCCTTAAAGGCCAGGAGAGGATCGCCGGCAATGCCGAGCCGGGAGAAAAGGCTTTTGATCCAGGACCGGTTGATGCCGGCATAGGTATCGATCTGAGATCCGGCGGTTTCGTAGAGAATGGCCTCGGTCAGGCGGGCGCGGCGGGCGCCAGTCTCGTCGAGCGCCCGCTTTTCGGTCTCGAGTTTACGGCGGGACGTGTCAAGTCTGTCCAAGGCTTCGCTCGCAGCAGCGCGCGGATCGCGCGCGGCGCGCGCGGCCTCGGCTGCAAGGGCTGGATAGGTTTTGACAAGACTGGTGTGGACCGCACCCGCGAGAGCGGTGGCTGGATTGCCGGTAAGATCGGTGGCATCAACGCGAAGAGAGAGAATTTCGCCGATAAAAGGCGAAGCCGGCGTGACCGCCGCCCGGCCCAAATCCTCGATCGATTGGATGAGCTTCGTCAAGGCAAAGCTCTTACCCGAGCCGGAGGGTCCGAAAAGACCGATCGTGAGAGGGGTTTCGGTGCGCCGGTGGGCGGCGAGCTCGGCGAGAACGCCAAGCGGCGCGTCGAGCCCCAGCGCGTCTGGTCCATCGGGAAGATCGGCGGCAAAGACCAGTTCGGACGGGGCAACCGTTTCGGGTTCGATTCCCCGGCTGATGGGAGGCGGAGTAGGCAGAGGTGGGGTGCTCGCTTCGGCCAGACGGGCGCCAGGGACAATCGTGCCAAGATCGCGCACTCTGTTATCAGCCACACGTTTATCCTCTTTCAAAGGGGCAGACCCTCGCTTGAAAGGCTATTCTTGCTCTCCCCGCTTCAGGTTGCAAGGCCGCGGCCATCTTTGCGGCCACCGAGGCCATGATCATTTTGTCCCTGTAAAACCGTGTATTTCTGTGCGGCCTGGAGCATGCCCCGAGAAAGGGGATCGACTTTTCCGGTTTTGACATGCTGAACTCTTAGACTCTAGATCACGCTGATATTGGGTCAATCCAATATCAGCGTGATCTAGAGTCTAAGAGTTTAGAGCGGGACGCAGGTGGAAAACCGGTTTCCACTTTTCCTCTTCCCGCTCTTAGGCACTTCCTATTCGATCCGGTGATTCTATTTGGCGGCAAGCGCTCTGGACCGGCCCGCCCGGTACGGCTAAATGCTTCGCATCTTACCTTTTCTAATTACACTTTCTGGCGGAAAGACCAAGGAACTCCATGGCACGGCAATTCGTCTATCATATGCAAGGTCTCACCAAGACCTACCCAGGCGGAAAAAAAGTCCTGGAGAATGTCAACCTGTCTTTCTATCCGGACGCGAAAATTGGCGTGCTCGGCATCAATGGGGCAGGCAAATCGACGCTTTTACGGATCATGGCAGGGATCGACAAGGAGTTTACCGGCGAAGGTTTTGTCGCAGAAGGTGCCAAGGTTGGCTATCTGCCGCAGGAGCCGGTGCTCGACGACAGTCTCGGCGTGCGTGGCAATGTGATGCTGGGCGTGGCTGAGAAGCAAGCGATCCTCGACCGCTATAACGATCTCGCGATGAATTATTCCGACGAGACCGCCGATGAAATGACCACACTGCAGGACGAGATCGAACATAAGGGCCTGTGGGATCTCGATGCGCAAATCGATCAGGCGATGGATGCGCTCGGCTGTCCGCCCGACGACGCTGCCGTCGCCAAACTCTCCGGCGGCGAACGCCGCCGCGTCGCCCTCTGCAGACTTCTCCTAGAGCAGCCGGAGCTGTTGCTGCTCGACGAGCCGACCAACCATCTCGACGCGGAAACCGTGAACTGGCTGGAAGGCCATTTGCGCGCTTATCCGGGGGCGATCCTGATCGTCACCCATGACCGCTATTTTCTCGACAATGTCACGGGCTGGATTCTCGAACTCGATCGCGGCCGCGGGATTCCCCATGAGGGAAATTATTCTGCTTGGCTGAAACAAAAACAAAAGCGCCTCGCCCAGGAAGGCCGCGAGGAGGAGGCGCGCATGCGCCAGTTAGAGGCCGAATCCGAATGGATCGCCTCGAGCCCCAAGGCGCGTCAAGCCAAATCCAAGGCCCGCATCCAGCGTTACGAAGATCTCGTTCAGAAACAGAATGACAAGGCACCCTCGGCCGCCCAGATCGTCATCCCGGTCGCCGAGCGGCTTGGCAATAATGTCATCAACTTTTCGGATCTCTCGAAGGGTTTCGGCGACAATCTGCTCATCGATGATCTCTCGTTCAAATTGCCGCCCGGCGGCATTGTTGGCGTGATCGGACCGAACGGCGCCGGCAAGACCACTTTGTTCCGTATGATCATCGGCCAGGAAAAGCCGGACTCCGGCACGATCGAGATCGGCGAATCCGTGCATCTTGGCTATGTCGATCAATCGCGCGACGCGCTCGACGCCAAGAAAAATGTCTGGGAGGAAATCTCCGGTGGCAATGAGCTTCTCACGCTCGGCAAGCGGGAGGTCAATTCGCGCGCCTACACCTCCGCCTTCAATTTCAAAGGCTCCGATCAGCAAAAGAAAGTCGGCCAGCTCTCCGGCGGCGAACGCAACCGCGTGCATCTCGCCAAAATGCTGAAAT
>CAYTRB010000246.1:0-4607 GCA_964440215.1 uncultured Methylocapsa sp. | reverse complement strand
AATCGGATTGGGCAGACACTGTTCTTGGGGGTTACGAGGAAACTACCGAAGATACGATCGCGGTTTGCCCCATGATTTATGGCCATAAACGTGCGTATCAATGGAACTCGAAGTCCTTCTGGCGGAAGAGAGCTATGCAGGCGTCGGCAGCAGCTGGGTCGTAGAGACGGCCCCTTCCGGCCTCAATCTCCTCCAGCGCCGCATCGAGACCGAGTGCCGGCCGATAGGGGCGATGCGCCAGCATCGCGTCCACCACGTCGGCTACCGCCAGGACCTTGGCCTCGATCAAAATGGCCTCTCCTTTAAGGTGGTTTGGGTAGCCCGAGCCGTCGAGCCGCTCGTGATGCTGCAAGACCATCTGGCCGATGGGCCAGGGAAAGTTGATGCCCTTTATGATATCATAACCTGTTTGTGCGTGGGTCTGGATCATTTGGAATTCAAGCGGCGACAACTTGCCGGGCTTGCTCAAGAGTTCGGCTGGTATGTTGATTTTGCCGACATCGTGGATCGTCGCGGCGAGGAACAGGCCCTCGATCTGCCACTCCGTCAGGCCGATCTCGCGAGCAATGGCGGCCGCGAGTTCCGCCACGCGGCGTTGGTGGCCGGCAGTGTAAGCATCGCGCATCTCGACCGAGGTGGCGATCGCCTCGACGGTCGATTTCAGGTTTTCCTGCTGCGCGGAAAGGGCGGCCGCGCGCCCCAACCGGTCGCGCCGCGAGCAAATTCCAAAGCTAAGATCGGCAGCCAACTGTTTCAGCAGATGGACTTCTTCCGAGCCGAAGACGTCCTGTTCCGCCCCGTAAAACGTGAGGGCACCGAAGACTTCTGAGTTTTTCTTGAGAGGCAGAGCGGTACTGGCCTTGAAACCGTGTCTGAGCATCTCGGCGCGCCAGGGCACCATCACCGGATTGGTCTCGACATTTTGGTTGATCTGCGCTTCGCCGGTCCGGATTGCGGTCCCGGTTGGGCCGAGTCCCCGCTCGGTCTCCGCCCAGGTAATATTCGCTGTTTGGATAAATTCAGGGTGCTCCCCAGCCCATGCCACGGGCTGCACTGTCTTGGCCTCATCTCGTTCGACAAAACCAATCCAGGCCAAGCGATAGCCGCCGACCTCCACGCCGACGCGGCACATATCATTGAGTAATTCCTCTTCCGTCGTGGCGCGCACGACGGCTGCGCTGGCGGCGCTGAGCGTTCTGAGCGTCCGGTTGAGCCGGCGCAGCGCGAGCTCGGCGCGTTTGGGCTCCGTGATGTCACGAAAATACCAGACGCGACCCAGATAGGTCCCATCGTCGAGCCAAACGGGCGTCGAGATCCGATCCAAAATCCGGCCGTCTTTGAGGGGGACCTCATCGCGGCTCGTTTCGCCGATGTTCGCATAGAGTTCCTTTACGCGCGCCAGAAAGACGCCGGGGTTGGCGACCTGCATGGCGACAAACTCCAACACGGGCGCATCATTCTTGTCGC
This sequence comes from uncultured Methylocapsa sp., assembly GCA_964440215.1. Lineage (GTDB taxonomy): Bacteria > Pseudomonadota > Alphaproteobacteria > Rhizobiales > Beijerinckiaceae > Methylocapsa. The sequence goes on along the minus strand of CAYTRB010000246.1, from coordinate 3,140 downwards.
CGGCGATTTCTGGCGGGATGGCCCACATTTCGAGGAAGCGATGATTGTAGGAGAGACACTGTCCTCGCGGATTAACAAGCAAGATGCCATCGGGCGACGCTTGTTGAATTGAGGAAATGACAGCCGCGTCGAACGCTCGCGTCTGCTCCGCGCGCTTGCGCTCGGTGATGTCGCGCGCTACGGCGAAGTAGCCCACCACCTCGCCGTCTACGTTGCGGTAGAGGCTCGTGTTAAAGAGCACGTCGGTCAACTTGCCCGACGTGTGGCGAATCGTGGCCGGAAAGTCGGTCAAGAACCCCTTGGCATAGACTTCCTGAAAGCCGGCGCGCGCCTTTTCTGGATCGGTTACATAAAGCGAAAAATCACTCCCGAGCAACGCCTCGCGCGGGACCCCACTCATTTTCACACTTGCTTCATTCGCCTCGAGGAGCTTGCCATCAAGGCTGATGACAGTCATAGGATCAATGCTTGCCTCGAGCAGACTGCGCGCGTAGAGCGCGGCATTCCGCAGCGACTGCTCTGTCTGTTTGCGCTCAGTGATGTCGCGGATGTTGGCGTAGATCAGCGTCTCTTCTTTTTGTACGACCGGGGTCAACAGCACTTCGGCGGGAAATTCCGAGCCGTTGGCCCGCTTATGCGTCCACTCGAACAGGTGAGAGCCTACGCGCACGGCCAACTCGATCATCTCATGCGCTTTCTCGGCAGACGCGCGCCCGTCCGGCTGCAGTTCGGGAGAATGTTCCCATGGTCTGCGAGAAAGAAAATCACCCTCGTCCTTTGCTCCGAATAACTTCACGGCGCCGAAATTTGCGGAGATGAACCTGCCGGAAGATGGCTCAAGCAGCGTGATGGCGTCACGAGTGGACTCGAACAAATCGCGGTATCTAACGTCGCTCGCCCGCAGCGCATCCTCGGCCCGCTTGCGTTCGGCGACGTCGATGACAACCCCGCTGCTCCGATCGTTATGAGGAACATCGCTCATGGCGCCAAGACCTCCGTCGCGAACAGCGGACGGTGCTGTCCAACTCTCCCGATCATGCCTAACGGCCTCGCAGATCAGGTTACCCACCACAAGGAACGCCAAAACCACGGCGACGAGGAGCGAACAGCTGAGAAGTGCCGTCGGCCCGTCCATCACTCACGCACGAATGCGCGGACCATGCGATGAAGCGCCGGAGGGACCGCGCAATTCCGGGTGCCGAAAACAAATGCCCGAATAGCGGATAAGGCAGCGTTCTGGCTTTTACACAAACCGCCACATAATATATTATAACACAAATGAACTATGATGTAGCAATAATGTTCAATTGCTGTCGCCCTGAGATGTCGCGCTTCATAAGCGGTTTGTTGGGTCAAGTCAGGCTGCCCGTGTCCAATGCGCCATCGCGGTGCAGGCCGTCGCGGGCGACATCGTCAAGGAAAACGCCTTCCCCTCAAGCTCGCGCTAACGCATTTAGCGGCCTCATTTGAGATGGTCTCGAGATCTATTCCCTGCATTGAATAATCAATATTCAATATGTATAGTGATCATTTATTGTATTGCGCCGACCGAGAGCGGCATTGAGGTGCGCCAGACTCTGCCCTGATCGAATGGCGCCAAAAGTTTGGGTGGGGCGAGGCGTCCCAGTTCGGCCGTCAAGTTTCTACGGTTGCCATTTGCCTGGCAAGCCGGCGATTCACGCATGGGCGAGAGCGGCCGCGCGACGTTTATGGGAAAGCCTCACCAGAGCTGTCGCTCGATCTCGATTCCGCCGCGCTGGAACCAGTAGTCCTGTTGGAACTGATGGCAACACAGCGGCGCGACGGTCGCTGAACCAGAATGAGAATGAGAATTAGCATGATTCGATGGCTCGACCGCGCGAATGGTCCTGCTGCTTATGAGCGCGACACCTTGTCAACGGCCACGCGATGGCCGCTTCGGCGCGTGTTGCTCGCCGGTTTGATTGGCATCACCTTGTCCTCCGCCGCCGGTTGGGCTGTTGCGCACCACTGGGAGGAGCAGACAGCACAAGGTGACATCAACGATCTCGGCGAAAATCGGCGCCTCCTTCTGCAGGACAGGCTGACCGATCTCGAGCAGACAATGGGTCTCGTAGCAGCTCACTTTCATGACTTGGCGAGTGAAATCGACCGTGCAAATTTCGCCGGCGCCACCGGCGAAGTGAACAACCTACTTGGTAGAATGCTGGAATTCGACTGGCTTCCACGCGTCATAGGCCGAGGGCGTGCATCGCACGAACGCACGGCAATGGGTCAAGATCTTTCAGGCGACCACGTGAGCGCTCATGGCAACGACGGCAGCCTTGTTCCGGCCGATGCGCAAGACGAATATTTTCCAATACTTTATTCAAGCCTGTCGACGGCATCATCGCATATTGGCACGGATATCGGCTCCGATCCGATGGAGCGAGAGGCGATGACGCATGCGCGTGACAACGGGAGGCTTGCGGCTACGCCCCCGGCGGCAGGCCCCGCGGACATTTTCCTATTCGCACCCGTATATGGGTTTGACCTGCCTCATGATGGGGTGGAGGATCGCCGCAGCACCCTCGAGGGTTTCATCCGCGGTGCGTCTGTGCCTGGCCCGCTGATCGATCAGATTTTCCGGGGCGTGAAATCGCCCCAAGGTCTCGATATTTATTTCTTCTGGCCAGGCGACGGTCCGAACGAGCTTCCGTTCCACGAGCTCTTGGCCATGGTTCAGAACGTCCAGACCCGGGGAGTATGAGCCATGCTCGAACATCTTGCGGATTGGTTTTCCACCGAACGGTTCATGCCGCACGGAATGTGCCTCGTGTGGAGAGCGGACCTTATCTGGCTGCATGTGACCTCCGATGCTTTGATTGCCCTTTCATATTTCTCAATACCTTTCGCCCTGGTCTACTTCGTGCGCAAGCGAACCGATCTGGCGTATCCATGGATGTTTTTGCTGTTTGCGGTGTTCATCTTGGCCTGCGGAACCACCCATTTTTTTGCTGCCTGGGTTATGTGGTATCCGGACTATGTGTGGCAGGGATTGGTCAAAGCCGCGACGGCTGCCGTATCGGTAGCAAGCGCCGTGCTGATATGGCCCTTGATCCCAAAAGCCTTGGCCATACCGAGCCCGGCCCAGTTGGCATCATCGAATACGCGACTGCGCG
>CAYTRB010000245.1:0-4664 GCA_964440215.1 uncultured Methylocapsa sp. | reverse complement strand
ACTTTTTGGGATCATGCTTTAGCTTCGCGGCGCTTCCCCGGTGGCGTTGCCGCTCGCCCCTGTGCCCGGCGCGTTGCCTTCCTCCGCCTTCATGCGGGCGAGGATTCGCTCGAACCGCCGCACCTGCCAGCGGACCAGCCAGCCGGCGGCAAGAAGGCATGCCCCGATGACAAGGAATCCGTAGATCCAGCCGTTGCCGATGATGTGCATCGCCTCGATCGACTGATCGTCGACATTTCCGAAAAAATTGCCCATGGCGTTTCCTGTTGTTGTGTTTTTGTGACTTTATACCAAGTCTCGGAGAGTAAAGACCCTCAGGTCCACGCCGTCATGGCCGGACTTGATCCGACCATCCAGACCTTCTGCGTCCGAGAATGGATGCCCGGGTCAAGCCCGGGCATGACGACGATAGGTAGCCTTCCATTTTGGCTTTTTCGCCATAAACGCAAGGCCTCGCCGTCAAAACAGCAGAACCTCGCCGATGCGCGGCACCGCGACCTTGGTCTTATGGCCTTGCATCGCGGCAACGAATTGGCTTGCGTCCTGGTCGAGAAGATCGAAAGTCCCGTAATGGCAGGGGACGGCGGTCTCGAAATGGAAGAACCGTTTGACCGCTAGCGCCGCCGTCCGCCCGCTCATGGTGAAGCGGTCGCCGACCGGCACCAGGCCAATGTTTGGCGCATAAATCTCCGCGATGAGCCCCATGTCGGAAAAAATATCGGTATCGCCCATGTGATAGAGGCTCGGCCCATCCTTGGGATGAACGACAAGGCCGTTGGCGCTGCCAAGATAGATGGATTGGCCATTGACGGTGGTTCCCGACGAGTGCAGGGCCTGGGTGAGGCTCACCTTGAAGGCGCCGCAATCGATCGTGCCGCCCGTATTGCCGGGGTTGATATTGTCCACGCCTTGGCCGTTGAGATACATGCAGACTTCGAAATTCGAAATGATCTGGGCGCCGGTCGTCTTGGCGATCTTGGCGGCATCGCCGATATGATCATCATGGCCATGGGTGAGCAAAACATGGGTCGCGCCCGCCGCCGCCGCCTCCGGGTCGCCGGTGAATTTCGGGTTGCCGGTCAGGAACGGGTCGATCAGGATGACCGCCTCGCCAAGCTCGATGCGGAAGGCCGCGTGGCCGAGCCAAATGAGTTTCATGCGGAGCACTCCCCGGAAAACTGGCGGTTAAAGCAGGACGATATGCGAAGGATTTCAGGGCGGCCACTATATACGAAGCCGGCGTGATGGCGGGCGAGATTTTGGACATTGACGGTTTGGCGCCCCGCATCGGGCGGCAGCAGCGGCTCATGGGCGCCGATCTCGGCAGCAAGACCATAGGCGTTGCGCTGTCCGACGTGGAGCGGCGCATCGCGACGCCGCTCATCACGATCCGGCGCACGAAATTTACCAAGGACGCGACCTGGCTCGTCTCGCTCATGCAGGAATTCGACGCGGCAGCGCTGGTGATCGGCTTGCCGCTCAACATGGATGGATCGGAAGGCCCGAGCGCGCAAGGAGCCCGCGCCTTCGCCCGCAATTTCGCGCCGCTGGCGGGGCGGCCTTGCGTGTTTTGGGACGAACGGCTCTCGACCGCGGCCGTCACCCGCTCGCTGATCGAGCAGGATGTTTCCCGCGCCAAGCGCGCCGAGGTCGTCGATAAAATGGCGGCGGCCTTTATCCTGCAAGGCGTGCTCGACCGGCTGCGGTGGATCGGTTAAGCCGCGTGAGGGGGCTCTCTCAGACCGGGGGGACATCGCTTGCCGCCGCCGCTGGTTTTGCGGCGCGCGCCCCTAAAAGCGCGGTGCGGATTTTCCGCAGCTCCTTGCGGACGGCTTTGAGATCCTCCGGCGGGCGTCCCATCGCCGCCACGATTTGAGCCGGGACCCGCTGCGCGTCGCGGTGCAGGGTCTTGCCTTTTTCGGTGAGCGTGAGGCGCACCCGGCGCTCGTCCTTGGGGTCTCTTGTGCGATGCACAAGACCCATCGCTTCGAGCCGCTTCAGGAGCGGCGTGAGGGTTCCTGAATCGAGGTAGAGACGTTCACCGAGCTGCTTGACCGTCACCTCGCCGCCGTCCCAAAGGACGAGCATCACGAGATATTGCGGATAGGTGAGGCCGAGGTTTTCGAGCAAGGGCTGATAGGCCTTGTTGACGGCATGCATGGTCGAATAGATGGCGAAGCAGAGCTGCTGTTCGAGTTTCGGTTTGGCTGCAGCGTCCGGCATACACGATCCTCGTTCAGTTGTGCGCTATTGTATAGCATGGTGCTTTAGGTTTGCGGCGTGTATTAAGATATACATTGCACACAATTTAATAGGCAAATCGATTCCGCGTTTATTGGTTTACGTCTCCTCGGTGCGAAGCTTTTTCAGCGCGTAAAGCGCCTCGAGCGCGGTGCGCGGCGAAAGCTCATCCGGGTCGATCGCGTCGAGGGCTTGCCGGAGAGCCTCGTCTGGCGGCGGCGCGGCGGCAAGCGCTTTGGACGCCGTAAACAAAGGAAGATCGGCGACAGACCGGTCGGCGTGGGAGAGCCGCTCGGCGGCCTCGAATTCCGCCAGGAGCTCGCGCGCGCGCGAAACCACAGGGCCAGGGAGCCCGGCGAGCTTGGCAACCTGGATCCCATAGGAGCGGTCGGCGGCCCCGGGCACGATCTCGTGCAAAAACACCACCTCGCCGTTCCAATCGGTTACCCGCACCGTCAGATTGTCGAGCCTATCGTGTTTTTCGGAAAGCCGCGTCAATTCATGAAAATGCGTAGCGAACAGCGCCCGCGCCCGGTTTTTTTCGTGCAAATGTTCGATCACCGCCCAGGCGATGGAAAGTCCGTCGAAAGTGGCGGTGCCGCGGCCGATTTCATCGAGGATCACAAGCGAGCGTTCGCCCGCCTGGTTGAGGATCGCGGCTGTCTCGATCATTTCGACCATGAAAGTCGAGCGGCCCCTTGCCAGATCGTCCGCAGCGCCGACCCTTGAATAAAGCTTGTCGACGACGCCGATATGGGCGCCAATCGCCGGCACGAAAGAGCCCATCTGCGCCAGGATGGCAATCAAAGCGTTCTGCCGCAAATAGGTGGATTTGCCTGCCATGTTCGGGCCGGTCACGACGGCGATCCGGCCGCCCTTGCCGGCCAGGCCCGACAGCCTGCAATCATTGCCGGCAAAGGCTTGACCCTGCAGGCGCAGCGCCGCCTCGACGACGGGATGGCGGCCGCCTTCGATCGCAAAGGCGAGCGAGCAATCGACCACGGGCCGCGCCCAATCCTGGGTTTCCGAGAGTTCAGCGAGCGCCGCCTCGACATCCAGGCAAGCAAGCGCGGCGGCCAGATTTTTGAGGGTGCCTTCGGCGCCTAGGAGAATCGCTGACAACTCCTCGAAGATCGCAGCCTCGCGCGCCAGCGCCTCTCCGGCAGCGGAGGCGAGCTTGACCTCGAGTTCGGCGAGCTCCTTGGTCGAGAAGCGCATCGCATCCGCCATGGTCTGGCGGTGTACGAAGAAACCGTCATGCGGCGGCTTCAAGAGGCGCTCGCCCTGCGCTTGCGGAACCTCGACGAAATAGCCAAGAAAATGATTGTGCTTGAGTTTGAGCTGCTTGATGCCCGCCACCTCGGCGTAGCGCGCCTGCAAGGCGGCGATCACGCCGCGGCTTGCGTCCCTGAGCGCACGCAAATCGTCGAGGGCCTCGTCATAGCCGGGGCGGACAAAGCCGCCGTCGCGGCGGTTGAGCGGCAGACTGTCGGCGAGCGCCAGCCGCAAACGCACCGTCAAGGATGGATCGAGACCCGCAATGGCCTCGCTCGCCCCGGCAAGCTCCTGCGGCAGCAGCCCGGCCCCCGCCAGCATCTCCCCGGCGGTCGCGGCAGCCTCGAGCCCATCACGCAACGCCGCGAGATCGCGCGGACCGCCGCGATTGAGGGCAAGGCGTGACAGGGCGCGGCTGATGTCGGGTGTCGCTTTGAGGCAGGCCCGGACCTCCTTCCGCAAGCCCGGCTCGCCCGCGAAAAACGCGACCGCATCGAGGCGGGCCTCGATCTCCTTGGGTACGGTCAAAGGCGCCGCCAGCCGCTCGGCGAGCAGCCTGCCGCCTGGCGCCGTGACGGTCTTGTCGATGGCGGCCAGCAAAGACTTTTCCCGTGGACCCGCCAAGGTCCGGGTGAGTTCGAGATTGGCCCGCGTCGCGGCATCGATGTCCATCCGCGTGTCGCGGGAAAACCGGCTTGGCAGGCTGAGCACGGGCCGCGCGGAAAATTGGGTGCGCTCGATATAGAAAAGCGCGACGGCTGCTGCGGCGATCTCGGCGCGGGTGAGGGCACCCAAGCCTTCGAGCGTTGCGAGCCCGAAATAATCCTTAATGCGGCGCGCCGCACTTTCGCCCTCGCCCGCCTCGCGGCCAAGCGGTGTCACCGGCAGTTTCGTCTCCCGCGCGAGCCTTGCGAGGCCGGGCACCGAGAGTAGCGCCTCGGGAGCGACGATTTCGGCCGGCTCGAAGCGGGCGATCTCGGCCTCAAGCGACGCCTCGCTGGCCGTGGCGACGATAAAGGCTCCGGTCGAAATATCGACATTCGCTAGTCCAAAGACCCCGTCCGGCGGCCCGCCGCCCGCGATCGCGAGCAAACTGTTGGCGCGGACGGGATCGAGCAAAAGTTCCTCGGTGATTGTGCCGGGCGTCA
>CAYTRB010000244.1:0-4674 GCA_964440215.1 uncultured Methylocapsa sp. | reverse complement strand
GGCCTTTTTCTTTGCCTTAATGTCTCCTGTTTGATCGAACGGGTACGCGGTTCACTCTTCCGCGCAGCACGTGGATGCTGCGAAGAACTGTTTGGCCGGGCTCGGCGGAATCAGAGAAACTCTACAGGGGCCGGTCTCGCCAGGATGCTGACGTCGAAACTTCATTGGTGTGCCATTGCAAGAAAGCGACGAGTCGCATTTGCGAAGCCCGAAGCCGAATCGGCTACAGGCAAGCACTGACTGTCCAGCTTCACGGCGCGAACGCGAATAGGATCGGCCGAATATTTTGAGGAGTGTTCTGGAGGGGAAAGCCAACTTATGGCCTGCCCTCCTCACCGGCGCGAACAGCAAGCGGTTTTTGCCACGCTGTTCGCCGGTTGATGCGTCTATTGGCCTGGGAGCGTCGCCGAGGAAAATTATCCCCCTCCACAGGCTGAAGGGCGTCGTGATGAGCTCGCGCACCAGTGTGTGGGCCCGTTTTTCGGCACAAACCCCTTCGGGCGACAATGCAAATACCCTCGCCCGCCCGATAATTGGGGAAAGGTCGAAGCCCAAAGCAAGAGGGACTTCCGCTTCCCGGCCTTTGGGGGTGAAGTGCTTGCCGTTTGGACTATCGTGATGGACGATCGGGCCGCTGTCGTCCTGGAAGGCGCGCTGTCGGCGCAGCGTAGTTGGGGCCATAGCGTGTGTGCGTGAGGAGATCTTGTAGTTTAAGGGGTCGCCGGTAAGCGCAGTCTCCGGAGGACAACTCAACAGCGCGTCACGCGTCACGAGCGATTGCTCCGAGACCTCGATGTGCGAGCGCTCGGCGCAAATGTGCCGGATGACAGTCCGTTTGCGACCCGGTTTCTCGGGTGGGTGGGCGATCGGTTGGCTTGCCACGCGGGCAAGCGTCAGCGTTGGCCGCCCGAAGGGTGCCGTTGATAAGTGCACTTCCATTTCCTTTACCTGCCGCTAGGCAAAAGAAACCTGCCCGCCGAAACGACGCCAAAGATTCTTGACTGTGAATCCGGGAAATGCGATTCTCTTGTTACCACACGAAGAGAAGGGCTTCCGGAACTCGCTTTCGGGGGCCTTTTTCGTTTGCCTGGTTAATCTCCATTTCTGGTTGATCTCGTATCCTGTCTGAAAGCCTCGTAGAGATGGGCGAGGTTCTTCGACAGGTACTCTCCGAACGCTTTTGCGTCCGTTCCCCTGGCCTTGAGAGCCAGGGTGAAACGCTTACCTTCCGCCGTCATTTCGGCCGCGAGTGAGCCATCTTCCGGCGCCCAGCTCCGCTTTTGCGGCTCCGAATGGGCGCGCGTCGATATCTTGGCAGTCTTGAGGCGCACCATCAGAGCATTGAAACGGTCGTCGCTTGAGAGGCTTGAAAAGCAGTCTTCGCTGATGACGCGCAGTGCCGCCTCGTAGCTGGAGGGCTTCTCGAGCAGGAGCTTCAGCTCGTACCAGCGGTCACGCCCCACGCCTTTCGCCGCACCAACCGCTTGAAGGATCTCTCCCGGCAGCCCGGCCACGGACAACATCTTGGAGAGCGTTGCCCTGTCGATCGTGAGAGCGGTTAGAATGATGGCATTGTCCTCGTCGTAATGGAGCCGAGCGAGATTGGCGGCGAAGAATGCTTTCTCGATGAAGGACAAGTTCGCGCGAGCGGAGTTCTCCTGCCCCTGCGCGATGATGTGCTCGTGATCCTTCATCTCCTTGACGACGGCGCGCACGTTACGGCCGAGCAGCTTGGCGGCTCGCAGGCGGCGATGGCCGAAAACGACCATGTAGCGGCCGGTGTTAGAAGGGTGCGGCCTGACGAGTATCGGTGAATCCTGTCCACGTTCGCGGATTGCTTCCAGGAGCTCGCTGAACTCTTGATCGTCCGCCGAAAGTCTGTCCTGAACGAAGGAGATATCGACGGAGTCCGGGTCCAGGTCGATGATTGTTTCGCCCTCAATGAGCTTGTCGGCGCGCGCTGCCATCTCGTCAATCGAACTCAGGATAGACCGCGAGGCGCCTTTCATGGCGTAGTCGACCGCAGGTTGTGCCTCGCGCGCCTTGCCACCATCATCGAGTAGACTGGCGAAAGGATTTTTACGAGCCAATCGAGCCTCCCAATCGACTTAGAGCATTGAAAACGAAGCGCATTTTTGAGATTTTTACGGCAGTCAACATCAAAACCGCCCCCATGCCTGATGAATCAATCCCTGAATCTCAAAGTTGACGGCGTCCATGCACTGAATCGCGCGGTCGTATGTGTCGCGATTAAAATTTGCGCGCTCGACTTCGTACAAGGTCTGCTTGGTCAAGCCAGCGTCCGAGATCGCGGTCGACTTGACCATCGGGTTCTTCAAGATTTCCTCCGCCAGCATCGAATGCATGAACCCTAGCATCTGGGCCTGGGGGACATCCGTGGGCTCGTAACGCGTGATCAAATAGCGGAGCCAATCCATTCTGACGTTCGCGCCAACCTTCTTGATCGTCTTCGTGATGTTCCCGAGCATCAGCAGGAACTGGCTCATAGACATCAGGTCAAGCATCTGTGGATGCACGGTGATTAGCACCGAGTTGGACGCGGTGAGTGCGGTGAGGGTAAGGTAGCCAAGTTGCGGCGGGCAATCGATGACGACGACGTCATAACGGTCGTCGACGTCGGCGAGGACCTTTCCCAGCCGCGTGAAGAACCGCTTGCCTTCCTGCGAAGTCTGCATCGCGAGAGGCGTATCGTACTCGTATTCCTGCAGATCGAGGTTCGCTGGGACGATATCTAGGAGCGGGAAGTTCGTCTTTAGAATGACGTCCTGAATTGGCTTTCGCTGATCGTCGTATCGAAGGGCATCGTAGAGTGAGGGGTTCCGATCTATTTCCGGTTGAAACCCATGGAGGGCGGAAAGCGACGCTTGCGGATCTAAATCGACGATTAGAACACGATGCCCGGTCAGGGCAAGGTGCTGCCCGAGATGAGCTGTTGTCGTGGTTTTACCAGAGCCCCCTTTGAAGTTCACGACAGCAATGACCTGCAGCTTTTCATTGGCTTTTCGCTGGGGTACGTATTTCTTCGCGTCGGGTCGACGATCTTTGTCGAGAAAGTGCCTCAGTTCTATCATCTGCTCCGCGGTGTAGAAACGCCGCCCGCCGATGGTGATGAGTGGAATCGGCCCCTTTCCTTCAAGATGAAGCCGCTTCAGATTGTTCGGGCTCACTCCGAGATAGTGGGCGACCTCCGCCATGGGGAATCGACGCAGGGTCTTCTTTGCATCCGGAGGAAACTTCTCTTGCCGAAGCTGGTCGAGCTTCCGCGAAATCTCCGCACCCTGCATAAGGATCTTGTCGTCGAATTCGAAAGATGGAAGCGATAGCATGCTGTGGCCCGTCGAGAAAATAGCGCTAGAAGCACCCTATGGGCTGATTTGGCGCCAGTATGTCCGATTCGCGAGGACTAGCAAGGAGAAATGGGTTGACGCTTTCTTAACGCGGACGAAACAAGGTCCCATCCGCAATGCGTCAAAAATCGACCCAAACCCAGAGATGCGCCGCCGGGCAGCCCTATCGCTTTAGCCCCGCCGATCTCGACCTCGCACGAGCCGGTCTCGCCATTTATCGGGGGAGCAAAACAATCCTACAAAAAGCCAGCCGGTTCGCCGGGGCTCACCAATCCCAATCTTTTTCCCCGATCGAGCAGGTTCTTGACCGAGGAGGGAGACCAGTGTCGGCCGCCGCGCGAGGTGTGTTCGCGCATCGCTTCAAGCTGGGAGGCGATGTCGCGCAAGGTCATCTCCGGATTGGCCATGGAAATGCCGACGACGAGCGTCATCAGGCGGTCTTCGGAAGGTTTGCGACGCGCGCGCTCGATCAAATACGGCTCGACAAGATGCTCCTTGACGAGGCGGCGGACGGCACGCCGCAGACGCTCGACCGTCCACAATCTCGCCGGGCGCTTCGTATTGAGCACCCGCACGACATCTTCCCAGGGATGATCTGGCCGCATCCACCTGACCGTTGGGAGCCAGGTGTCCATTGATGAGAGCAGGGCGGCGATATAAGTCTTGTCGCGCGCCGCCGAGACTTTCTGCAAAGCTTCCGGACGCCGCTCGCGCAGGCCGGGATTGCCCGGGAGCTTGCCGCGCGTCCGCGCCGCCTTGATCCCCGCCTTGGTCCGCTCCGAGATCAAGGCTCGCTCAAGCTGCGCCACGGCGCCCAATACCTGCAACGAAAACATACCTTGCGGCGTCGATGTGTCGATCGGGTCGCGCAGCGACCGGAAATGCGCGCCGCGGTCTTCGAGCCGCTCGATCGTATCGAGGAGATGGCTCACCGATCGGGCCAAGCGATCGAGACGCACTACAACCAGGACGTCGCCGGGCTCGATTTCCCGCATGAGGCGGGCGAGCTCAGGGCGAGCGCGCGACGCGCCGGAGCCGGTTTCGCGAAAAATCACGTCGCAGCCGGCGGCCGTGAGTTCGTCGGTCTGTGCCTCCGTCGTCTGGTCCTCGGTCGATACCCGCGCGTAGCCCGTCAGCCGGCCGATAGGACTCTGCGGGGCGAGGGATGTCTTTCTTGCCGCTGGCCGACGCATTTTTTGACGCTTGAGAGCCTGTGACGAGTGAAACCGAGGCCGAATCAGCGATCAAACGGCCTGTCCCGGCATTTTGTACAAACTCGCAAGTTATAAGTAAACGACCGTTTGAG
>CAYTRB010000243.1:0-4678 GCA_964440215.1 uncultured Methylocapsa sp. | reverse complement strand
GGCGTCACCATTTCCGGCCGGCCGGTCGAGATCTATGCGCTGCTCGGCGGACAATGGCCGCATTCGAGCTATATGGTGCCAGGCGGTGTGATGTGCGCGCCGACCTTGACGGATGTCACGCGCGCGTGGTCGATCCTCGAACATTTCCGCCGCAATTGGATGGAACCAATGTGGCTCGGCTGTTCGCTCGAACGTTACGAGGAGATCAAGTCCTACGATGATTTTCTCGCCTGGCTCGACGAACGGCCCGAACATGCCAATTCCGATCTCGGCATGTTCTGGCGGATGAGTCTCGATATCGGCCTCGACAAATACGGTAAGGGTCACGGCAAATATGTCACGTGGGGCTATCTCCCGCACGAAGACAAATATAACAAGCCGACCATCGACGGCCGCAACGCCGCCTTGATCATGAAGAGCGGCGTCTACGACAGCAGGACCGATACCCACAAGCTGATGGACCAATCCTTTGCCCGCGAAGATACCTTGCACGCCTGGTACGACGAAGGCGGGCCGGTGCATCCTTTCGATCGCACCACCAAGCCGATCGCCAAGAATGACATCGACCAGAACGGCAAATATTCCTGGGCCACCGCGGTTGCCCATGTTGAGAATGGCCGGCTCGAAGCCGGTCCGCTCGCCCGCCAGCTCGTCGCGGGCGGTACGCATGGCGAAAGCTGGCAGCATTACGATCCCTTGGTGCTTGATATGTATCGCAAGATGGGCGGCGCCAATGTGGCCTTGCGGCATTTCGCCCGCATGCATGAAGGGGTGAAGATCTATCGCGAGATCGAACGCGTATTGCGCGAATTGCGCCTTAGCGACGAATGGTACATCAAACCGACCGAAAGGGACGGTCGCGGCTGGGGCGCGACGGAAGCGATCCGCGGTGCCTTGTGCCATTGGATCGAAGTTCAGGGCGGCAAGATTAAAAATTACCAGATGATCGCGCCGACGACTTGGAACGTCGGACCTCGCGCCTCGACGGGCGAGCGAGGACCGATCGAGGAAGCCTTGATTGGCACCCCGATCAAAAATCCGCATGATCCGGTCGAAGTCGGTCATGTCGCCAGGTCTTACGATTCTTGCCTTGTTTGCACCGTGCATGCCCATGATGCGAAAACTGGCGAAGAACTCGCGCGCTTCCGCACGGCGTGAGCAGGCTTTCGTCGCGTGCGAATGCGAATTCGCACGCGACACATATCGCGGTCACGACGCGATTTCGGCATCGAAGCAGCCGCGGCCTGGGGTCACGCAACGGGCATGAAAATCATCATTGCAACTCACCCGATGAAACAGATGCGCCTAGCATTAGCCTTCATTGGGACGAATTCTTCCCAATAGAAACGATTGAAAATCCGCATTTTAGTGTAGATCCCGATGGCATTAAAAATTGTTTATATGACCTCGAGCGGCCGGAGACCCTCTGTTATGATTTGATGCGGTATGGAGACGCGTGACTGCAAGGGTTGCCGGCTCGGTCGATCTGCTTTTGGAGACGGAGTTCATGTCTGTGTCAGAAACCGGTGGCGTCCTGCACAAAATCACCAAGCTCTTGGCCAACGGACTGAAAACCAAGACCGAACCTTTCCCCGAAACGGAAAAGGAATTCGGCGAGATATTGAAAGACTTACGGGAGCTCGGCCCGGACGATCTCGAAGGTAAGCTCGTCATAGGGGGCTTTTTAAATCATCCCTATGGTGAAGAACAATATCGCTGCATGGAATGCATGTATTATTTGGTGCATCGCAAATGGTGCGATCTACCGGAACTGGCGGTGCCGGTCGAACCCGATTGGTGGTGCCGCTTGTGGCGCATTTGAACGAAGGTGCTACAAGCATGACGTCATTCCGGCAGAGCCACCCTTAGGCCCCTATCATGTTGGTGGTGATCGGCTGCGGTAATCTCAATCGTTCCGACGACGGGGCGGGAGTTGTCGTGGCCCGCCGCCTTTTGGCTTTGCCTCTGCCACCCTCGGCGCCGGTCAAAATCTTCGATGCTGGGACAAGCGGGATCGACATCTTGTTCCAGGCCCGCGGCGCACGCAAACTCGTTATCGTCGATGCGTCGTCGAGTGGTACAGAGCCCGGCGCCGTCTTCGAAGTGCCGGGACACGAACTTGAGAACCAGCCGGCACCAAGCTACACGCTGCATGATTTTCGTTGGGACCATGCGCTTTACGCTGGCCGGCGCATATGGGCGGATGATTTTCCGACTGACGTCACGGTATTTCTCATCGAGGCCGCCACGCTCGACTATGGCCTCGACCTATCGCCGAAAGTCATGCAGGCGGCCTATGCCGTCACCACGCGCATCGCGACGCTGATTGCGGCCTATTGCGAAAAGGAACCGGCTCCATGAGCAATATCGCGCCGAAGAGCGGTGCCCTGCACTTACGCCTTCATCGCGATCATCTCTACATCGAGGCCGCTGTGTTCGACGCGCATATGCCTCAGGTGTGCAGCGTCGCTTTGGTGCGCGAGTCCGATGATCTTTTGATCTTGCCGATTGTCACAGCCGAAGCCGGCGGCTTTCTCGTGAAACAAGTGAATGCGCGTGGCGATCGCGCCATTCATGCCGCGGATTTCTTTCGCCTCAACAGTATCGACGAGACACAAGACATTCATGTCGAAGCATGGCCTCGTGCGTTGATCGCCGGCTTTGTCGTCCAAGATCTTTTCGCAAATACGTAAACTAAGTTTGCAATACGAAAATAAACTAGACTCGATTTTGGACGACGCGTAGCTTGTTTGCAAATGGCGCGGCATAAAGCGATCGGGCCTAAGGGAGGAGATGGAAATGCCATCGCGAGCCGAATCTGAAGTCGGAGCGGCGCTCGCCGCTGTCGAAGCGGAAGACGCTTCTCTGGCCGAAAAGATCGAGATGCTGATGGAGATGGCCATGGGTTTGCAGACCCGGCCGAAAACCCCCGGCCATTTGCAGCAAGCAATCTTGCTTTACGAAAAAGCGCTTGAGCTTTGCCCAGCCGAACTTTACCTGTTGCGCGGCCGCCTGCATGCGCGTCTCGCCACGGCCTTGCAGGCCGTGCCCACTGATGATCTCACTCCGCTGAAAGACGCACAGCGCAATCTCGAAGCTGCTCGCGACATCCTCAAACATGATGGTGCGCCGGAAGAAATGGCCGAGATCGAAATGAATCTCGGTCTTGTTCTGCAAAGCCTCGCAGGCGCCAATGCCGCACCGATCACTGCTGCGATCGCGGCCTATCAAAGAGCCTTGCGCACGTTCGACGCCAAGGCTTTTCCGAAGGAATATGCGATCCTGCAAAACAATCTGGCGACGGCTTTTCTGTCGATCCCTTTTTCGGATGAACGCGCCAAAATGCGCGAAGCGCTTGCGGTGCAGGCTTTCCAAGAGGGCCTTAAGGTGGTCAACCTCATCGATCATCCGAGCGAATATGCCATGTTGCAGAACAATCTCGGCAATGCGTTGCAATATGTGTCGTCGAGCCATTCAATCGAGAATTGTTTGCGGGCCATGGATGCCTATGACGAAGCCCTCAAGGTCCGCACCCGCGCAACGACGCCGGCGGAATATGCCAATACGATCGCCAATTACGCGAATTGTCTGCGCAATCTTCCAGATGACGTCGCGCGGCCAGAATATGGCAATCGCAAAAACCTCGACAAGGCCTTGCAACACTACCGCGAGGCCGCCGAAATTTTTGCCGCTTTCAGCGAAGCGCAGAAAGCCGGCATTGTCGGCGAAATGATCGCCGAAATCGAAGCTGAATTGTCGCAGGTCCGATATTCCGACGAACATGTATCGGCCGTTGCCAGCGTCCAATAATCCATATGCGAATTGGAGATATTATGAGTGGATCGGTCGTTCCTGGACTACTAGCCATCGTGCTCGCGATCATTTTTTCGATTTTTGGCGGCGCCGCGGGCGGTGTCGCTGTCGGCGGCAAGGCGCTCGGCAATGAACTCGCAGCATTGATGGGTAGCTTTTACGGACCGCTCGCCGGTTTCGTTGGCGTCTTCATTGGCGTCATCATCGCAGCACTTATCTTTTGAGGAAGTTCAGATGTTAGACATGGTGAAAGCTTCCATTATTTTATTCTTTCAAGGGAAGCTGTTTCAGAATCCGAACGACGTTATCCGCCAGCTTGCGATCGGCATCGGCCTGACGGTTCTCATTTTTCTCGTTTTTGCGAAATTCACCGGCCTACCAACTGCCGGCGCGATCGCCGGATTCATCGGCGGCGCTGTGCAGCCTGCGCTATTCAAAAATCTGAAGTTCCGCTGACGCGTTTTTTTGCCGGCTTGGGCCAACCGGGCGGCGGACAAAGGGGGGCGACCATGAATGCACATGCGCAGCCACCGGCGGACAAAGAGCCCGGCCTCGATGCGCTCGTCGGCGATGTGGAACGCCTCGAAGCTTTGATCGGCGGCTGGGAGGAGTCGCAGCGCAGCATCGTCTTTGCTTATCGCCAGGCCATCGATGCCTTGCACAAAGCAGCATTGCGCAATCTCATTGCCGGTGTGAAGGCCGCGCCGGGCACCCTCGACGCCATGCGCAAGACGGCTGCCGATCCTTTGGTCTATGCGGTGCTGCGACACCATGGTCTCATCCAGCCGAGCCAGCAGGAACGGATCGAGCGGGCGCTGGCCTCGGTGCGGCCCATGCTCGGCGCCCACGGCGGCGATGTCGAACT
>CAYTRB010000242.1:0-4678 GCA_964440215.1 uncultured Methylocapsa sp. | reverse complement strand
GTAGGCAATATTCTTGAAAGCCTCGTAGCATGACCAGACGGTCATCATGCGCGGGTACCGGCCCCGGTCGATGCCGAAAACGGATTCCTCCGCGTCGCTCAACTGCCACCAATTGCCGCCATGGTACCGCTCCGAATCTTCGGCGGCGCTCAACTCCGTGGCGGCGGTTTCGGATTCAAGCTGGTCTCTCAGGGTCCTGATGTTCGTGCCTTTGGTCATGGGGTTGATACCTCGTACCTTGCAGAACAATCGTGCCCAGAGCGCTTGCCCTACAGAAGGAATCATCTGATCGAAAGGGAAGCGCTCAGGTTCAAAGAGCCGAAGCAGGTTCTGATTTCGGAACAGGCTCTAGGCGACAGCCATAGCACGCTTTGGTGCGGCGCGATTGATTTCCCGCAAAGAGTTTCCGCCATGGAAGTTCGTACAGTGTAGCTTTGATTTCCTGGCGGGTAAGCGCGGGCATCTCTTAGGACGCTCTCGCCCCTGGCTCAAGAGAGTTGATGGGCCCTTCGGTGTTCTCCGTATGACTAAGCTTGCCGCCGCGATGCACCATTCATCGCATGGCGGCTTCTTGGCAGAAAATGCGGGATCTTTGTCCTTGCTGCAGGAGAGATCACGGAAGACGATAGCGCTATGAACACACTCAATATGCGATCGATCATCGCAAGAGGTGACCAAGGAGCGCATCATGATCAACCTGCATATGATCGCTGGCCGCAATGCCACTCCCTTCCATCCCGTTGTGCGTAAGGTCGGCCCAGCCGATCTCCAGGCCGCACTGACCAAAGGCACCAAAGATTTCTTGCCCTTTCTCGATTTCCTGGCTGACCCCCTCTATCTCGTTTCGCTCAGTATGTTCTATGCGATTATCTGCATATGGCTCATTAGCACCGATCTTCCGCTGCTTTTTCCCTTGATGTCGGGTTTCACTCTGGTTGGCCCTTTCGCGGCGATCGGCTTTTACGAGTCAAGCCGTCGCCGTGAGCTCGGCCTTGACACCTCATGGTCGCATGTTTTTGATTTACGGCACTCGCCCTCGCTCGGCTCGATGCTCACGCTTGGTGCCGTGCTCCTGACGATCTTCATATGTTGGCAGGCCGCAGCTGGGCAGCTTTACCTGCGGCTCTTCGGCCCCGTGGAGCCTCAGTCCGTTAGAGCGTTCCTCATCGAGGTCCTCACCACAACCCGTGGCTGGACCCTGATCATACTTGGGTATGCAACCGGCTTCGCCTTCGCCGTGGCCGTGCTGACTATCAGCGTCGTCTCATTTCCCTTGATCCTAGACCGCAACACCGGCGTCGCGGTGGCTGTACACACCTCGGTCAGGGCGGTGCTGGCGAACCCGCTTACAATGGTGCTTTGGGGATTGATCGTCGCGGTGTCGCTGATGATCGGCTTCTTGTTTGCGTTCGTTGGCTTGGCATTCATGCTGCCGATCCTCGCCCATGCGAGTTGGCATCTCTACCGCGCGGTTGTGGAATGAAATGTATTGGATCAAGACGCGAACGTGAAAGTCGGGAGCGCCATGAACACCCTCACTCAAATTCAGCCTTCGCAAGAGATCACCAAGTCCCGCCGGATCGGAGTTTTGGTCTGGCCGGGTTGCGATGTTCTCGATGTGTGCGGACCCATAGATGTGTTTTTCTATGCGAAAGTCTTGCTGCATCGGTTTGGGAGAACCTGCGAACCAGGCTACCAATGCGACATTGTTGCCGCGGCCCCCGGACCGGTCAAGACGACGTGCGGAATTGAGCTCATCGCAACCCACAGTTACTCAGACATAGAGGATGGTCTCGATACTTTGGTCGTGGTGGGCGGCGCAGAGGCCGAGCGGGCCAGCAATGATGAGTGCCTTGTCGAATGCGCACGTTCGATAGCACCCAGGGCGCGGCGTGTGGCGTCGATTTGCACCGGCGCATTCATTTTGGCGGCGGCGGGACTCTTGCACCAGCGGCGTGTGACGACGCACTGGGCATATTCGGAGGCCCTCGCGATTTCCTATCCTTCGATTGACGTCGATTCGAGCCTCATTTTCGCCCGCGATGGAAATATCTATTCCTCGGGCGGGATCACCGCGGGGATCGATCTCGCCTTGGCGCTGGTCGAAGAGGATCTCGGCCGGGAAATTGCCCTGGCCATTGCCCGGACGGTTGTTGTTTTTCCCCGCCGCCCCGGCGGGCAATCCCAATTCAGCGCCTATGTGAAATTAGGAGGGCCGGTGCAATTGGGAAATGTGGGGAAGCGGCCAGAGATAGCGGAACTGCAAGCCTGGATGCTCGCTAACCCCGGGGAGGATCTCAGCGTACAAGCCTTGGCGGATCGCATGGCCATGAGCCCGCGCAATTTCGCCCGTCTCTTCCGCAGCGAGACTGGAGACACACCCGCGCAGTTTACCGAACGGGCGCGGGCCGATGCGGCCCGCCTCAAACTCGAACAAACCGTCCTGCCGGTCGAGACCATCGCCGGGCAATGCGGCTTCGGCAATGCCGAACGCATGCGGCGCACCTTTCAGCGCCTTTTCGATGTCAGTCCGAACGACTACCGGGCGCGGTTTCGATCAACCCTCGTCAACTGACAAGGCGCGCTCAGAGGAGCGCCCCTGAAATGGGCGCGGAGAAAACCGTGTCGCAACTCGCCCGACTCTGCATGGTCTTCCGCAATCCGCGTGAGAGCACGTAATGGTTCATTTCGACAGGCGAAAAATAAGGGACTAAATCCATGCGCATTCACTTTCTGACATCGGCTCATAACAGCCTTAGCCAGCGTCTTCTGATTGAACTGACCGGACGCGGACATAAGGTGGACGTGACGCTCGCTTCGAGCAAGGACGCGATGTTGAAATCAGTCGCCGGACAAAGACCCGATTTGATCATTGCACCGATGCTCAAAATCGCGATCCCGGAGGCGATCTGGTCCAAATATATTTGTCTCATCGTCCATCCCGGAATTATCGGCGATCGCGGACCATCCTCGCTCGATTGGGCCATCACGACGGGCGAGACGGAGTGGGGCGTGACGATCCTGCAGGCCGCGGCCGAATTCGACACGGGTGCGGTCTGGGCGGCACGCACTTTCCCGCTGCACGGGCCTGAGTTTGCCAAGAGCAGTCTCTACCGTCATGAGGTGACGCAAGCGGCTGTGGAAGGCATCTTGGAGGCTGTCGCCAAATTCAAATCGCGAACGTTTCAACCCAAACCGCTTGACGATTACAGGGCCGGTATGCGCGGCTGTCTGCGCCCGCCCATGCGTCAGCACGACCGCGCCATCGATTGGGGGCGGGACAAGACGGCCGTGATCGTGCGCAAGATCCGCGCGGCGGACAGTGCTCCCGGCGTCCGCGACACTCAGTTCGGCAGAACTTGCTTTCTCTACGGCGCGCACGAGGAAGACCGCCTCCAAGGTGCGCCAGGCCAAATTTTGGCAAGGCGCGACGGCGCGATCTGTGTCGGCACCATCGATAGCGCTGTCTGGATCTCCCATCTCAAGGCCACGGATGAGTCCAAGACCGAGGAAGTGCTCTGCCGCCTCGCCCAGGAGGGGATAGGCTGCGAACTCTGCGATGCAGAATTCTGCCCGGCCGCCGGGATCAAACTGCCGGCGGCACAAATCTTGGGACCGCTGCTTCGCGGCGTGCCCGAGGTGCCGATACCGATCGACGCGCCAATTGATCATCGAACATTCCGCGAGATCGTCTATACTGAGGAGGACGAAATCGGCTACCTCTCATTCGATTTCTACAATGGCGCGATGAGCACGCAGCAATGCTATCGCCTCCGCGACGCGTTCCTCGACGCCCGCGCGCGTCCGACCCGGGTCATCGTGCTGCTGGGTGGCCATGATTTCTGGTCGAACGGCATCCATCTCAACGTGATCGAGGCCAGTGCCGATCCGGCCATGGAATCCTGGCGGAACATCAATGCGATTGACGATTTGATCTTCGAGATCCTCAACACCATGTCGCATCTCGTCATCGCAGGCTTGCGCGGCAATGCCGGGGCTGGCGGCGCGATGCTGGCACTGGCGGCGGACCATATCTATGCGAGGTCTGGCATCGTCCTCAACCCCCACTACCGGAGCATGGGCGATCTCTATGGATCGGAATATTGGACCTATACACTGCCGCGGCTGGTCGGACAGACGCGAGCGCTGGAACTGACTGAGTCGTGCCAGCCAATCGGTACGCGCGCGGCGCAAGAGATTGGATTTCTTGACGATGCGTTCGGCGAAGATGCCGGGGCTTTCATGGCCAAACTAAAGGAGCGCGCGAGGCGCCTTGCCAGAAATCCGGAATTCCGCGTGATGCTCCGCCGCAAGCACGAAAAGCGTCTCGACGACGAATCCGTCAAGCCGCTCGCCGCTTATCGCGCCGAGGAGCTTGCGCGGATGCGGGTCAATTTCTTCGGGCCCGAGCCCGCCTATCACGAGGCCCGCAAGCGCTTCGTATATAAGCGTCCGCCAGAGCCTGCACCCAAAGAGAGGGAATGGACTCTGCCGCGCGTCGCGATGGCCTGACCGTCAGGCCAAATCAGTTGGGGGTGCGCCAGGGGGGCGGGCGGCGAGGGTAGTGCTGCCCGCCCAAGTCCGTAAGGAACGCCGGAATTTTGGCGAATCGCCCGGATGGGTGCGATAATCAACGTTTCGGCGCGCCGCGAGCCCCAGAGCTTCGCCCTCATCCTGA
>CAYTRB010000241.1:0-4725 GCA_964440215.1 uncultured Methylocapsa sp. | reverse complement strand
TGAAAACTGGCCGTCGCGACGGCATTGCCGAAGACATCATGCGCCCAGGTCACCAAAGCGGCGGGCGTCATCGTCACATCGCTCGAAATCAGCCGAAGATCTCGGCACTCACGCGGACGAAGCATTAGGCGGTGCGGCCCAAGGACGACCGGCTGACGGTAGCGATAAGTTGTTTTGTGATGGATACTGAGCGTGATCAACGGATGCTCCAACATGCGTGGAAGCGTGGGCGCCGTTCAAAGGCATCCTGCCCTCTTGCCCGGCCGGAGAAAAGCTCACCAAGCTCTTCACAACGATGGAGTACACTACCTCCAAATAGTGGGAGATCAAATACGAGCTTCTACACCGCGGGCTTCTCGCTGATCTTGCCTGGCTCGCCCCTCTCGGCTTCGACGGCTTCTTGGAGGCAAAATGCGAGCGCCTCCCTAAAACTCGTCGCGCAGAAATCCGCCTTCGTGGCCGTGCAAAGCTCGCTCACTTGTCCGGGACCAAGCTGCCAAAAGCCGGCAAGAATCTTGACCTCGCCGAGACGCCGTCGCAGTCGCCGAACCGCGAAGCGGGCTCCCGCCGTACTCACATCGGCATCGAAATAGGAAAGGCACACAAGGCGCACACCCTCGTCCGAAAGGCTCGAAATCCGGCCAGCGGTCAGTGCACCGGCCGGCCCGACCTTAGCCCCCATGCCGTGCTTTTCTAGGATCTGCGCAAAAAGTGTGGCGGCCGCTTCATCGAGAAATCCGCGGCCGGCGAGGCAAAGAATTGGTTTTTCACTCTCCCGATTGGCCGTTGGTCCGGCGCGCGACAGGTCCGGCAACGGCGCCTGGACAATTGGCCCAGGAGTTGGGGCAGGACTTTCCACAAAGGCAGGCGGAGAAGGTCCACCTGTATTCTCCAAAGCAAAAGGCGCGGCCGCCGGGGCCGCTGAGGGAGGCGGATCGACTTGATCCGACAGATCTTCGATGACTTCGTCGATCGTTTCCTTGATCCGCCTTTGGCGAGGCTCATCAAGCACGCCACGGCGAAGGTCCACCTGAGCCAACAGCAAAGCCGGGAGCGCCACCTCGTCGTAATAGTCGATGAGCGTGTCTGTTTTCAAGAATCGTTCGGCTTGGTCGACGACTTCCGAGGCGTCTCCGGCAAGCATGCGTTGATAAAAATTTTCGATCTGAGTCAGAGGCGGCGCGTCGCCGAAGATGACATCGAGAAAAGCCAGCCGCTCCACATGCCGCCCAAGCACGACAAGACAGACCGTGAGCGGGGTTGACAATACGAGACCGACAGTGCCCCACAACCACGTCCAAAATGTCGCCGAGATCACAACGGCGATTGGCGAGATCCCCGTATTGCGGCCGTAGAGCCAAGGCTCAACGGCCTGCCCGATAATCGGTTCGACAATAAGAAACAAAGCCAAGGTTTCGAGCGCGATGGCCCAGCCCGGGTCGAGTGCTGCCGCCAGGGCCACGGGAAAAGCAGCGGCGATGAACGAGCCGATGTAGGGGACGAACCGTAGCAAAAAGGCGACGATGCCCCAAAGGATCGGGCTAGGCAGGCCGATGAAATAGAGGCCGACGGCAATGATGATGCCGAACGAAGCGTTCACAAGCGTCTGAACCAAAAAAAATCGGCTGAGCCGCCCGGCCGCGTCATTCATCGCCAGGGTCGTGCGCTGCAAATCGCTCGATCCGACAAGCCTGATGAAGCGGTTGCGCAGATCCTCGCGCTGCAAAAGAATGAAGATGACGAATATGACGACGATGAAGGTCGTCTCAAGTGGCGACAGTGCGGTTCCGGCGATGGTCTGCACAATCGCGAAAGGCCCAGGCTCCGGCTGGTGAACCTCGACCGGAATCGGGCGCTCACTTTCCTGAACCTTGGTCAGTTGGTTCTTTGAATGGCCCAAAGGAGCCGGCACGCTCGAAAGCACGGGCCGGCGCGGATTGATTTCGGCGAGGTTTTTCAATGTAGCCGAAACTTTTGCAAAAAGGACGTTGTCGGCGGCGGCGTCACGCAAATCGTCGAGTTTGGCGTTGATCGTCGCCTGATAGAGCGGCAGATCAACCGCAAGCTCGGAAACCTGCCTTGTCAAAACAGCGCTGACTGTAAATGCGATGACCAGCGCTGCAATGACGACGGTCAAGACGGAAATGGCACGACCCAGACCCCAGCGCCGCAGCAGAAGAATCGGTGGCGACAAGACAAAACTCACCAGAATCGCAATCGCGATCGGAATGAATATTTCGCGCCCGATATAAAGCAGCACCACAACGAACGCGACCAGAAAAAGAGTGGCGAGCATTTCGAGCGTGCGCGCTTGATCGGGTTGCGGCCGGGGGCGAGTAGGTGGACTGCCTAGAAATTCGCTCATGAGTTTGTCTCGGGATACGAACTCCGTCCGAAGTCCGCTGCTCTTCTACTCCGCACCAAAGAGGAAAAGCGGCTGTAGGGCAATGCAGGCTCCGTGCAATCGTAGCCGACAGCAAATTCCAAGTGCGCTTCCGAAAAGGAAACGCTCCGATTCAATAAGTTGGAGCATGTTAAAATTGAAAAAGCCGGTCAACTTTTTGGGAACATGCTCTAGCGAGGCGTTGATTTACACCGGTGACTTCCGCCACACCCATCCTAAAACATATAGCGTGGTTCCTTGTCGAGCTTCCATTGTGGTCGGTTCTGGACGAAGACCAGCGCTATTCTCGCGTAAAGTGTTCACCGATGAGCCTGCTCGGGGAGGCCAAAACCGCCCAACCTCGATCACCAAGTCGATGATTTTGAAATGAATTGAGGGGACTGTGATGAAGCCATCGGGATTGCGATATGCGGCCAAACCGGAATTGGACGCAATCACCTATTCTTGCACCAACACTTGCCTCGTCAGCCGGGCTGCTTTCGAACGGTCAGATGCGCATCCCCGACCGGAACGAACAGAAGCGACACATGCAGTTGGTAATCAGCCGTCCCGGTCGGCGTGAATACAAAGGTTTCCTTGAAATTTAGGTCGTGGATCTTGCCATCCTTCGTCGGGACACGGGCACGATAGGCGATCTCAATCCTATTGCCATGCGCCACCACATTCGCTTGACCAATCAAATCGGCGCGCTGGCCCACGTACCGCCCTTCTGAGAGTTTTGAGAATCTCCAGACCCTGTGCTGCTTTTCGCCATCGGAATAGACCGTGTCCTCGACGAGTTTGAATGCGCCTCCGACTGGCGCTCCGTGGATGTCGACACGCACGCCACGTGTTGAACCATCGTGATAATTCTGGAATTGCCCTGAGGCGGTCAAATGACCGCTGAGGAAGGTTGCCAGATCACCCGATTTGTCCTCCGCGAACGCGGGAGAAACGATGACGACCGCGGCTAAGAGGACTGCAAAGCGGGCGCAACGAACGAAGTGCGGCATGGCAAACCATAACTCCGAGACAATCCTCGGAATACCTGGGTCTATGATCATCTTCCTGCGCGGCATGGCCGACATTGTCGTATGGTCTTGGTTCGAGGCAAAACGAACGAAGCAGTGCTAGATTTAGCTGATGTGCAAGGCGTCAAACACCCATAACGCGATGACAAGAACCAGCAGGAGGAGAATCTAAATTGTGCTCATGACCCATCTCACCTTGAAAATGCAGTTTACGGGTTCCGGCCATCCACGCGCTCAATCACTACGCCATTGGTAGTGCCAGACGTTGCCGATGACCTGTCGTCAATCGCTGTCCTTGGCCATTTGCCCGCACTCTTGCCGACCTGTGCCGACAACAGTCCGAGGCATTGGCTTCCTGGCAACGACAGCCCGACGTCAGCGGTTATTTCCCCTTCAGCGTGTCTTTGAGGCTACCGACGGCGTTCTGAATCTTGCCCTCAACTTTGTCTGCCTTGCCGTCCGACACTAGCTTGGCGTCACCGGCCAACTTGCCGGCTGCCTGCTTGATTTCGCCCCTGATTTCCTTTGCCGATCCGACGGCCCGATCCTTGTCCATGATTTCGTCCTCCGAGACCGAGCAACGCCCCCGAACGGGCGAGATGGTTACGGTGTAGCTCGGCTTTTCCTTTGGTCTCGAAGTTTGAGTAACAGACGACCAAGCGGCGATCTGTTCAAAATTGCTCATGCCGCAACATCAGCCGCGAAAAATCTTACCGCAACACAAGGTTCGCTTTTCAGAGACACGCAAGACAGAAAGGCGTGTCATGGCGAACAATCGCCGACAGTCATTCAACCCGATATCTTTTTCGCCAACGCGGGCGTGGGCCGGGGCATGGGCAGGTACCCGCAATGAACCATGAGTGCGGCATCGAATTGCATTGGTCATGCCTGACCGGCGGGATAGTTCAATTTTGCTCAGACGCTCCGCACGACCCGGTCTATTCAACAAAGTCCGGACGTTTGACCGTGGGGCGCGACCCCATGACCGAGTCACGCATGGCAGGGTTCAGATGACGCTTTCGAAAAAACCCGGACTGGAGAATAGCTTAATGAAACCGCACACAATAGCAGCAATTATTGCGGCGCCTACCGTTGCGGTGGCTGTGTTCGGATATCTTTATTATACAAGGCCGAGTAACGCCACCACTGTCGTGCAACAGGCAAGCGAGGTCTCAACCCCAGTTCGGCCTCCAGCGCTTCAGAAAGTTGGCGATTGTGCGATAACGGCAATAACGGGGATCGCAGCTCGCCTCGAAGGAACATCGGCACATGATACAGGCAGCGCTATCGTATATGCCAATGGTGTATCAG
>CAYTRB010000240.1:0-4739 GCA_964440215.1 uncultured Methylocapsa sp. | reverse complement strand
AATGTAATGTGGCAGGGCAAGCCGCCGGTTTCCATGAAGGCGCGGCAGGCTTCAACGAAAGTCATCAGCTGACCCTTGTCATCGGCGACGCCGCGCCCGACGATCTGCTTGCCCGTTTTGACCTCTGCAATGCGGGGTTCGAAGGGCGGGGTTTCCCACAAATCGAGCGGGTCCGGCGGCTGCACGTCATAATGGCCGTAAAAAAGCACATGCGGCACATCCGGCCGCTTGGCCTTCACCTGTCCCACAATCATCGGATGACCGGCGGTCGGACGCACCGAGGCCTCGCAGCCGATGCTGTTAAGCTCGGCGGCAAGCCATTCGGCCGCCTTCTTACACTCACCCGCATAGGCGGGGTCGGTCGAGATCGAAGGGATTTCGACGAAACTAAAGAGCCGCCCCAAAGCGGATTCGAGATTGGCATCGATCTTCGCCAGGACCGTGTCGAGCGCCGCCATAAGATCTCCTTGTCGATCATCGCCGGAAAGCCTCGGTAGACTGGATCACATCCAGAAGTAACATTTTTTGCAACAGAGAGGTTTGCCGCGGGTTCAATTGCAAATCTGGTGGAAGAATTCAACTTTACGAGGGCAAAGCCCTCGCCCTTTGGCCGCTCACGATAATTTCGCTTTACCGCCGCGAGCCCAAGCCTATTCTTATCATTTCCTTGTGCAAAAATGGGGTATGATTTTCAACGTGAACACTCCGCCCGCGCAAAAAGCGGCCTTCCCCGGCATGATTGCTGGCTTTGAAGCCATCGTCGGCAAAACCCACGTCATCACCGATGCGGCCGGCATGGAAGGGTTTTTGCGTGAGCCGCGCGATCTCTTTCATGGCAACGCGCTTTGCGTCGTGCGGCCGGGTTCGACGCAAGAGGTCGCCGCGGTACTCAAACTTTGCCATGAGACCGCCATTCCGGTCGTGCCGCAGGGTGGCAATACCGGGCTCGTCGGCGGCCAGATTCCTGGCGCGGGGGGAGGTGCGATCGTGCTTTCGCTCACCCGCATGCGGCGGCTCCGCGAGATCGATCCCGCCTCGAACACGATGACCGTCGAAGCCGGCATGGTTTTGGCCGCCGCTCAAGAAGAGGCCAGCCGCGCGGACAGGCTGTTTCCGCTGTCGCTTGGCGCGGAGGGGTCCTGCACCATCGGCGGCAATCTCGCGACCAATGCGGGGGGTATCAATGTAATCGCCTATGGCAGCGCGCGCGATCTCGTGTTCGGCCTCGAAGTGGTACTCGCCGATGGCCGGATTCTTTCGGATTTGTCGAAGCTCAAAAAAAACAACACCGGCTATGATCTCAAAAATCTCTTTATCGGCTCGGAAGGCACGCTCGGGATCATAACCGCTGCGGTCCTGAAACTCTTTCCAAAACCCCGCGCCATCGAGACGGCGTTTATTGGTCTTGCCACGCCTCGCGCGGCGTTCGCTTTGCTCGATCTCGCGCGTGACATGGCAGGCGGTGAAATCACCAGTTTCGAGCTGATTCCGCGTATCGGGCTCGATTTCGTTTTGGCGCATATCAGCAACGCGCGCGAGGTTTTATCCAGCAGACATGCCTGGTACGTGCTGCTCGAATTGCGTTCGCAAAGCAAGGAAGGGCTGGCTGACCGCTTGCTGGCAGTGCTTGAGGCCGCGCGCGCGAATCATATCATCGGGGACGCGGCAATTGCCGCATCGCTTGATCAGCGCGAGAATTTCTGGAAGCTGCGCGAGCTGATACCGGAAGCCCAGCGCCATGAAGGCGGCTCGATCAAGCATGACGTCAGCGTTCCCATCGCCGACATTCCGGATTTTCTCGATGAGGTTTCCCGCGCCGTGATTCAGGCGATCCCCGGCGCCCGGCTCGTGCCTTTCGGTCATCTTGGTGACGGCAATATTCATTGCAACATCTCGCAGCCCGTCGGCGCCGGCAAACAAGCCTTTTTGGCGCGTTGGGACGAGATCAATGCCATCGTTTATAAGAGTGTATTGGTGCGTAAGGGGTCGATTTCCGCCGAACATGGAATCGGCCAATTGAAACGCGATCTGTTGCCGCAGGTAAAGGATAAAGTCGCGATGGAACTCATGCGCGCGATCAAGCAAACGCTTGATCCGAAGGGCATCTTGAACCCCGGCAAAGTGCTATGATGACCTTATGTGACTGAAGCCCAGGCAGTTCTGTTAACTATGGTGCAGCTCATGAACAAATATTGGTGTCTCACGATTCTGGCGCTGCTTTTGCCGTCAATGGCGGAAGCCGCAAGCGTCATCAAGCCGATCGTCGCCTGCCGGGACGAGGCCGATTCGAAAAAAATTCTCGAATTCCTCGGCAAGAACGACAAAGCAGGGCTGGACAAATTCAGTGCGCCAAAACTTATCAAAGGCGATTGCATGACGCTATCGAAAAACATGGGGGTGGACATCGATACCAAGGACGCCAAGCTTTTCTGCGTGCGCCCCACGGGCGGGCTTGATTGCTACTGGACGGTTGATGCCGACATCAATCAGAACGCGGCCGAGTCCGAGGCCCATCAGGGCGATCATTCAGGCGGCGGTCATAAACGCGGCGGGGGCGGTGGCGGCGGAGGCATGGGTGGCGGAGGCATGGGCGGTGGCGGCACGGGCGGCGGCGGCATGGGAAACAATAGTATGGGCGGCGGCGGCGCTTCTCCGCAGCCCTAGGCATGATCCACGAAAATATAGGCGCGCAAAAATCTGATCGCCGAAGATGTTCAGCAAAGAGGTGCAACCATGCCACTCACCCGTGTTTCACTCTTGAAAGGCAAGCCGCCGGAATATCGCAAGGCGATTCTGGATGGTCTTTATCAAGCGATGCGCGAGGCTTTCGGGGTGCCGGAGGGCGACCGCTTCATGCTCATCGAGGAATATGACAAAAGCAATTTTCTCTATGGCGAAAATTATCTTGGAATCGCCCGGAACGACGATCTCGTGATCATTCAAATCACCGTCAACAACACGCGCGGCCCCGACCAAAAGAAAGCGCTCTTCGCCCGCATCGCCGAGATTCTGTCCAAGGTACCCGGTATTCGTCCTGAAAACATCCTGGTGAACCTTTTGGAAGTGCCGAAGGAAAACTGGTCGTTCGGCAACGGTATCGCGCAATATGCGTAAATGCCAAGGCGCCGCTTTTCCATAATTCAACGCCAAACGTAGAGATCGCGCCTGTTTTTATACGCCCTTCATGAAGCAGGGCAGCAACGCACATTGTTTTTATACGAAGTAAGAGCGCATACGCATCTCGCTAAACCAGACAACACGTTAGCCAGGCGGCTATTCGCTTGGCTTTATGGGAGATGTGTTATGGATATGAAAATATTTGCCACTGTTTGTGGTGCGGCCATGCTCGCGTTCACTGTGGCGGCCTCAGCCGCGCCGGCCGCTTCTCATAAGCGCCCCTATGGCTATGAGCAAGGCAGGCAAAATGCGGCTGACAATAGCGGTCTCTACACGGGACGCAGTGTTGGCTCCACGCACTATAGAGTTGGCGGTACCACCAAACGCTGACGGCGTTTCGGTTCGCAAATGGTATCCTTGCGTAAATGAGAGCATGATCCCGCCGGTAAAGGGCGGGGTCATGATTTCATCCGGCAATCCCGTGACGCATTACGACATCCCTATCCTTTATCGCGGCATGGATTTTGACTGCGATTCGCGACAATGGCTTCGCGTCGATTGCGCGAAGATCATTCCGCGGCGTGCTGACGTAAGCCCTGCGGAAACGGGATGAGCGCCACCATGTAGCGGGCCAAGTCCTGGGCGATGTCGGAATCGGCCTTGAGATCCGTTAGGCTGCGAGCGGCGGGAATTTTCTGGCCGCTCTCAATCATCGCCCCGGCCCAGAGTTCGAGCGCCGCGGCCGCGTTCAGCATGGCCTCGTCGAGCGTGTCGCCCGCCGAGACGCAGCCCGGCAAATCCGGAAACCAAACGCCGAAAGCCTTGCCGTCTTCCTCTTCGACGATTGCGATATAGTGAGTCATTCGGGGTTAGCCGACGTTTTTAAAGCGTGCGAACATATGGTGGGGGCGGCCGCAATGAATTAAGGAACGTTGAAAATTCTAGCAATTCAACATTTAGACTGTTTACCTCGCTTAGCGCTTCTCGTAGTGAAGTGAGTGATATCTCATCATCAATGACATCAATACTTGTTTCGTTCCTCGATTTGATCCTTCTCACACGAATCGTTGGCTCGCTTGCCGTTAGGACAAAGTCGTCCCAAATTGCATGGGCGGCAAAATGTCGGTTATTCACTTCAATCATGATGCGCTTCATGAATGCGAGAGCGCGATCCTTATACGGTTCTAGAGCTGAGAAGGTATTAAACGCGTTATTCCATAGCTTCTCTCGTTCTGTCCAGGGCTCCACAAGTTTCAGTTTTTTTACATTGGCTTCAGGAAGGTTGAGGATCACGAGCAGCGCTCCGATCATGTGCCCTTCGAAGCGTCCCCACGCGACAGTGAATTGGCCGAGGCTTGCGTAAAACTCTTTCGCATTTTGCGGATCGGCATGGTGAGGCGTCTGATGCGCTGGAATGCGTAGCACGGTAGGTGTATCCGACATTAACGCCTCCTTGCAGAGTAGTCTCACTCAGCTCGCACAAAACTCTCCAGCACCATTTTCCGTCCCGCCTTGTCGAAATCGATGGTGAGTTTGTTGCCTTCGATGTTAGCCGCCGTTGCGGCGCCGAACCGGAGAGCTTTCATTTGGCTCGCAAATTGTTCCGGAGGAACCATCCGGCA
>CAYTRB010000239.1:0-4787 GCA_964440215.1 uncultured Methylocapsa sp. | reverse complement strand
TGGAACGGAATTCGTGAAAAAAATACCCAACCCGATCGACCGGCACGTTGGCAGCCGTGTGCGTATGCGGCGAGTCATGCTTGGCATGAGTCAAGAAAAACTAGGGGACGCTTTAGGTCTGACGTTTCAACAGGTTCAAAAATACGAAAAAGGGACCAATAGAATCGGCGCGAGCAGGCTCCAGCAAATTTCACGAACCCTCGATGTTCCTCCCGCCTTCTTTTTCGAAGGGGCGCCTTCCTTCGAAGCCATGACAAATCCAGAACCTGGGCAATTGGGCTTCGCGGAGGATTCGAACGCGGCCTATGTTGCCGATTTCTTGTCGACCCCGGAAGGTTTGCAGTTGAACCTGGCCTTCGCGCGGGTCCGCGACCCAAAAGTCCGCAAGCGGATCGTCGATCTCGTTTCCTCGCTCGCGGGCGGCGACGAAAGACCCGAACGGGACCCGTCAGAGGAGCCGGAGGCAACCGCCCAGCCAAGGGGCGGACCGCCCCCCGGCTCTAGCGGGGGGACAGCGGAGAAGCTGCCGGACTCTGGCTAAGTATAGGCTGAGTGAATTGGCCGCGTTCGTTTTAACAAACAGGATGGCCAGGATAGCTTGACAAACCGAACGGCATATCAAAAACGTTAACAAAATATTCACGATATTGGAGACACGCCTTGGCTCGCGAAAATTATCTATTTACCAGTGAATCCGTTGCGGAAGGGCATCCGGACAAGGTATGCGACCGGATTTCCGATGAGGTCGTGGACCTCTTCTTCCGTGAAGGCGCGAAAGCCGGAGTGGATCCCTATCAAATAAGGGTCGGCTGCGAGACACTCGCAACCACCAATCGCGTCGTGATCGCGGGCGAAACGCGCGGCCCGGCGATTCCTTTCGAGGCGATCGAAGCGGCCGCCCGGGGGGCGATCAAGAATATCGGCTATGAGCAGGATGGATTCCATTGGCGCAACGCGAAGGTTGAGATCTTGCTGCATGCCCAATCCGCCGACATCGCGCAAGGCGTCGACGCCGCCGGCAATAAGGACGAGGGGGCGGGGGACCAGGGAATCATGTTCGGCTACGCCTGCCGCGAAACACCGGAACTCATGCCCGCGCCAATCTATTACGCGCACAAAATTCTTGAGGATCTCGCCATCGCGCGAAAGTCCGGTTCTGGCGACGCAGCAAAGCTCGGGCCCGACGCCAAGAGCCAGGTGACCGTCAATTATGCGCATGGCAAGCCGGTCGGTGTGACCCAAATCGTCTTGTCGACGCAGCACCTCGACGAGAATTTAAGCTCATTGGACGTGCGTCACATCGTCGAACCCTACATCCGGAAAACTTTGCCGCAGGAATGGATCACAGCGGAAACAGTTTGGCATGTCAATCCAACCGGAAAGTTTGTCATTGGCGGACCTGACGGTGACACCGGTCTCACGGGCCGCAAGATCATTGTCGATACCTATGGCGGGTCGGCACCGCACGGAGGCGGCGCTTTCTCCGGCAAGGATCCGACAAAAGTCGATCGCTCTGCCGCTTATGCGGCGCGCTATCTTGCCAAAAACGTCGTCGCCGCCGGACTTGCCGATCGCTGCACAATCCAGCTTTCCTACGCAATCGGCGTCGCCGAGCCGCTGTCCATCTATGTTGACACGCATGGGACCGGCCAAGTTCCAGAAGCCAAGCTTGAGGAGACCCTTTTCGAGGCCTTGCGCCTCTCTCCGCGAGGCATCAGGGAATATCTCAAGCTTAACCGACCAATTTACGCCCGCACCGCCGCCTATGGTCATTTCGGCCGGGCGCCGGACGCCGAAGGCGGTTTCTCCTGGGAAAAGACCGATTTGGCAGAGAAGCTTAAAGCCCATCTCACCTAATGCCGCCAGGATCAGCCGCCGCGCCGCGGGATATGAGCAGCGAAACCCATCCCCGCACGCAGCCGCTGGAACCCGGCATTGAAACCGAGCGGGAAATCCAGAGGAATGCGCCGCGACTGCATGGCCGGCGGCGGGGCAAGAAACTGCGTGCTCATCAAACCTTGCTTTTGAGCACGGCTTTGCCGCGTCTTTCCTTCGATGCGTCGCGGCCCATTGCCGATCCCGCTTGCTTATTTCCGAACGGGCCCTCCGCGCTATGGCTTGAAATTGGCTTTGGCAGCGGCGAACATCTGGCCGCCGAGGCACTGGCGCATCCAACCATGGGTTATATCGGCTGCGAGGCCTTTTTGAATGGCATCGCCAAGGCGTTAGCACTCGTCGAAGCCGGTTCATTGCGCAATGTGCGTCTTTACAATGGCGATGCCCGGGACGTGATCGAATCGCTGCCGGCCGGGGCCTTGGATGGTGTCTATCTGCTTTATCCAGACCCCTGGCCCAAGCGGCGCCACCACAGGCGCCGCTTCCTTTCCGCTGAAATGCTGGTGTGTCTCGCCAGGGTCATGCGTTCCGGCGCGGAGCTTCGCTTCGCAACCGATGTCGACGACAATGCTGGCTGGACCTTGGCGCAAGTGTTGCGCTCGCCGGATTTTAGCTGGGCTGCGGTGGAGCCTAGGGAGTGGCAAAGTCCTTGGGCGGGTTGGACAGGCACACGCTACGAAGCGAAAGCAGTACGCGCTGCCCGGAGGCCTGTTTATCTCACGTTTGTGCGCAACTGAGAGGCGCGCTCTGGTCCGCATCCGTGTGAATCTTGGGGATTAATTGATCAAATTGCGCTGAATCCTCGTCCGGAATGTTGATTTTTATAGGGCTAATTTGGAACGCCAATCAGGGCTTATGCATTCGCAATTTGGATGGAAATTAACCGGTGACAGATGACCAAAAAATTTCTTTACTGTGTTTTATTTGTGGCGTCTAATGTAAGTTAATAAAAATTATATCGCGGCCGTAGGCAGCGGCGTGATGGAGGAAATGTCGCGTGATCATCCTTATTGTCGGTATCTTGCTGCTTGGGGCAGTCTTCGGGTGGTTTTTTAGCGTTTGGATTCTGGCCCCAACCTGTGCAATGACTTTCGTTATTTTTCTTGCCTGTTCCATCGATGCCGGGCAAGGCCTGCTGCGTGCGCTCCTTGAGTTCGGCATATTGGCGACGAGCCTGCAAATCGGTTACGTAACCGGCCTCCTTTCAGGCGTCACCGTAAGCAAGTATCTCAGAAAACCCGGTGAAGCATCGTGTGCGGCCGCGCCAATAGCAGCGGCACGTCATCAGCACCCGACTTAAGCGCGCTGCCAGAGAACGGCTATCTCCAAATATTTGTCATTTTATGCCTGATTTCTGAGAAATCTTCATACGTAAATCCATCCGGACCGGCCAAGCTTAATCAATCTTTTTGCCGTTTTGGACCAATGGATTTGCGTAGACCCAGCGGGATTATAGCCGCACCCTCTCGGGCCTTTGGCCACGTACCGCCGGTTCCGGCACTTATTCCCTCGCGTCAGGGAAAGCCCCATGAGTTCGCCCCGGTCAAATTGCCGGCTGCCCTCGCCTTTCTCTGCGCGTATGGCGTTGATTCAGGCCTTTTGATCTCGGCGGCCGAAGAGGCCTTCCGGCAAGCTGTGGCGCCGGAGGCTGCATTGCTCGCGAGCGGGATGGTCCTGGAGAGCTTCTATTATCGCTGTCTCGCGCATTATCTTGGCTTGGTCTTTGTCGAAGGCGAGGTGTCGCTCGGAGCGGGAGCCCGTTATCCCTATGCTATTCATAGCGGGATCGCGCCACTCGACGGGCGCGGCGGCTGCCGCTGGCTTTCGGCGCCGCGCGGGCAAATGCTGGCGGAGCTTTTGGTCCGCGCCCGGCGGGGCAAATGTTTTTCGACGGACCTCGCGATCACGACGCCATCCCATATGTCTCGCTTGTTGCGCGCGGGCGCGACATCGACGGTCCTGTGGGAGGCGAGCCTCGGCCTCGCCAATCTCGATCCGAGTCTGTCCGCAAAAGCCGGTGCAAGTCCGGCGCAATGCGCTTTTGCCATGGCGGCCACGAGTGCGGCCAGCTTTGCATTTGGCCTAATGCCGGCGCCGGCCCTCGCCTTCGTCTCCTTATCGATGACCTGTTTCTTCCTGGCCTCGATTTGGCTTCGTCTTTTTGCCGGCGCGGCGAGTACCGCTTGCGGCCGCGAGCCGTACCGGCCGCGTGCCGGGGACCGCTGGTTGCCGGCCTATTCGATTGTCGTCGCGCTGCACCGGGAGGCACGCGTCGTCCCCCATCTCATCGCGGCGCTCGACGCGATCGACTACCCTCGAAGCAAGCTCGACATCAAGCTCGTGATCGAGCATGACGATCATGCGACGCGGGACGCCATCGAGGCTTTGCACTTACCCGCCACCTACGAGATCGTCGTCGCGCCAGCGGGTTGGCCGAGGACGAAACCCCGCGCCCTGAACATCGCCTTGCCGCTGGTGCGCGGCGAATACCTTGTCATCTTCGATGCCGAGGACGCGCCCGCTCCCGGACAATTGCGCGAGGCGGCGGAACGGTTCTTACGCTCCCCGCGCGAACTCGCCTGCCTTCAGGCGCGGCTCGCGATCGACAATATCGAGGATTCCTGGCTGACCCGGCTCTTTGCCATCGAATATGCCGTCTTGTTCGATGTCTTGAACCCTGGCCTCGCCGGGCTTGGCCTGCCGCTGCCACTCGGCGGTTCGTCCAATCATTTTCGCACCGGCGTTTTGCGCGAAATCTGCGGCTGGGATGCTTGGAACGTGACGGAAGATGCCGACCTCGGCCTTCGTCTCGCGCGCCTCGGCTTCAGGATCGGCGTTTTGCCATCGAGCACACAGGAAGAGGCACCGGCCCGGCTCGATGCCTGGCTGAC
>CAYTRB010000238.1:0-4801 GCA_964440215.1 uncultured Methylocapsa sp. | reverse complement strand
CGAGCTTGTGCTGGTCCTCGCGGGTTAACTCCCGTTCCCAGCGCGCGACGCGATCTAGGTCTGGCAACAGATGCGCAAGTTTCATTCGCTCCAGCGCGGCCGTGTATTCCTCGCTCACGTATTGGGATGGCGGGGACGGATAGGCAAGCGCGCCGCGCAGCGTACCAGGCGGTATATAATCTTGTTGCGAAATAAACATCATGGTTTGCTTTGGCGGCAGCAAGATGCGCCCGGATCCCCAAGGCCAAAGGCCCGCGATCGCGCTAAAGAAAATGGTCTTGCCGCTCCGCCGCTTGCCGATGATCAAAACTCGCTCACCCGCATTGATCATGACATGCTTCTCGCTGAGCCTCACGCTGCCGGCGGGCGAAGCGATGCCGATTTGGTCGAACACGAGCCGGTCGTCGTCCGTCGGAACAACCTCGATGCGGCCCGTCTCGCCGCCGAGTTTGTCCATCTCGAGAAGGGCAAGACGAAAGCTCGCCACGCGCAAAAGCGTGGCCCTCCAATCGGCGATCGTGCTAAAATTATCAACAAACCAGCGCAGCGCCTGCTGGACCTGGTTGAAGGCTCCAACCGCCATCATCAGTCCGCCGAGTGACATACTGCCGGCGAAATAGCCGGGCGCGGCCACGATGAAGGGCGCCACGATCGCGACCCATCCATAACCGGCGGTGACCCAGGTAAGACGCGTGATTCCGCTGACGAGCCGCCGCATCATCAAAAGGACCTGAGCGAACTCGCGGTTCAGATAGTCCTTTTCGTCTGTTTCGCCACCATAAAGGGCAATGGCCTCGGCCCGCTCGTTGACCCGCACGAGCGCGAAACGCAGATCTGCCTCGCGCGCGTAGCGTTCGGCGTCGAGTTCGACCAGCGAGCGCCCAACCCTCCAGCTTCCAAAGGATCCGATGCCGGCATAGGCCAGCGCTAACCAGACCATGTAGCCGGGCAGAGCGAAACGCCATCCGGCGACGGAAAACATTACGCCGTCCGAAGCCGTCCATAAAACGGTAATAAAACAAACGAGAAGAAGGGTCGATTGGAGCAAACCAATGCCGAGGTCGGTCGAAAGTTCCACGAGATGACGGGCATCCTCATGAATGCGCTGGTCTGGATTTTTGCCGATTTCGCCAGCGCCGGAGAGGTGAAACGCGCGCCTTGGCACGAGCCATTGATTGAAGAGATCGCGCGTGAGCCCGTCGCGCAGCTTCAACTTGCTCATCTCTCTAAGCCAGGCCTGGGCGACATTCAAGGACAACAGCGCGCCGGCAATCACCCCAAAGACCGCGAGCTGATACACAAACTCCGAAACGTCCTTGCGCGACAGCGCGTTGTAAAACGGCTTGTTCCAAGCATTGAGCTTGATCTGGCCGTAGGCCGTCAGTGCGACAACGGTGCAGAGCGCGACGCCGAGCAAAAAGAGTATGTTGCGGCTCGGCGAATTTAAAATGGGTTTGATCATCATCCACAGCTGCGGCGCTAGCTCCTCGCCCCGCGCCGCGGTCGCTGCCTCGCTCCTGGACGGTGTTTTGATCTCGTCAGCCATTTGCGCCAGATTCCATTTTCCTTCGTGTCGCCATAGCATGAGGTTTAGAGCATGATCACCTGCAAGTGGAAACCGGTTTCGCGTTCAAGATTCACGGCAACACGAGTTTTCCATCACCTTAGCAAGAGCAAGATCGGACCTCGCCGATGGATAGGGTCGACAAGCTCCTCGCGGCGATGACCGTCGAGGAAAAGATTGGCCAGCTCAATATGGCGGCGGCCGGATTTGCCGTCACTGGGCCGGTTCTGGCAAGCAAAGCGACCGAGGACATCAGCGCCGGGCACATCGGGAGTCTTCTCAAACTTTGGGGGCTCGGGACGGGCACGCGAACGCGGCAAATTGCAGTGGAGAAGTAGTAGCCAAGTTGGCGGCTGTTTTCTCATATCGGAGGCCACTCGGATTGTCGGCGCGCTCGCCGCCGTATATATGATGCTTTTATTCGTCCCGCTGGCTTGGACATAGGCGCCGGCGATTTCGGTCGATGCCAAAAGGGACGCCTCGCGCGTAAACCGCCTATGACCACGACAGAGGTTTCGCATGATCAAGACAGAAATTATCTCCGCCAACGCGTTGAGGATCACGGCGCCGGAGAAATTGAATGCCGACGACTTCCGCCAAATTGCGCCGCAAATCGATTCTCTCATCAGTCAGCACGGAAAAATCAGACTGCTGATTGATGCTTCCGGATTTAATGGCTGGGAGAATATTGCGGCTTTCGAAAATCATGCCGGGTTCATAAAAAACCACCATCAGAAAATAGAGCGCATCGCCGTCATCGCCGCTCACGACTGGCAGCATTGGGTGATTGGCGCGGTCAGAATGTTCCTGCATCCGGAGGTAAGAGCCTATGATAAGAGCCACGAAGCAGAGGCGCTACAATGGATTGTTGGATAACCGCCGACGCGCTGGAAGACGGGTCATGATCGAAATATTGAAAAACCTCACCGCCAAACCGGCGGGCAACAAAAACCGATTATGATGCCATATGCTCGAGTCTCACGCCCTGATCGATGTCGGTCGGTTCGGTCTCTGCCTGTGAGTGCACCTCCCGCAGCCATCGACATAGCCCCAGCGACCAGACTGGCGCCCCCGACCAATACGTTGCCGCGAGTCCCATGCGTAGCCGCGACACCCAACACCAAACTCGCCGTCGAAACGATGCCATCGTTTGCGCCCCATACCGCTGCGCGCAACCATCCGATGTCTTCCTTCACGTGTCGTTCTCAGTGCCCAACTGGCACTGTTGATGCCTCCTTCGGGTCGAGCGAAGATATGACCGCGCCGGGGCGGCTTCACTCCTCAAGAGGTGGCGGCGGCGCCGAGCGCGCGTTGAATGGCCCGAGCGAGGTCCGATTCACGAAAAGGCTTCTGAATGACCACCGCGCCTGGCCTAAGCGCTCTAACCCCTAACGTATCGCCGCTGACGAACACGTGGGGGACGAACCCAGTGCGGAGTATTTTCTCGATGGCAAAGACACCGCTTCCATCGCCCAATTGCACATCGACGATCATCAGGTCTGGTCTGCATCGAGCGGCGGCGGTCACCGCATCAGCTTCGGTTGCCTCAATTGCGCATACGTCGTGGCCCATCCCCGCGAGTACTTCGGCCAATAGCATGCCAATTATAGCGTTATCCTCCACTACGAGGACACGGAGCGCTCTCATCAATTCACTCCGCCTCTGGCACCGCCTTCGTTTACCCAGACTTCGATGCGATCGCACGGTTCCGACCTAGCGCCGCGTGCTTCGGCCAATGTGGACGGCCGATCGCAAACGCGCTTTGCCATACGAATCAGTTCGGAACCGTCACTGCGGTTTTGAGGCGGAGTCTGACAGCGATCGGTTTTGTTCATTTTTTGGAGCCATGTGAGATTCGACGAACCAGAGCTGGTGATCGATGCCGTGTGAAACTTTGGTGAACAGACCGGCGGTATCTGCATCGCCAAAGGTTGTCGCTTGATCAATTACCTCTCGTAGGGACTGGCCGAACGCGGCCAGGCTCCCGGAAACAGCGAATATGTGCTGAGTTTCGTCGGCGATACCGAGAGGATAAGGGACCAGGAAGGAGCGCTCTACAGCAACTTGAATAGTGCCGTATGTGGTGCCGCCAAGTCCGACGGCGCGTTCGGCGATAAGGTCGGAATAGCTCTCGACCTCCGTGGAGACCTTGTCGAACAGTTCGTGGACAGCGATGAATGCTGGTCCGCGCACGTTCCGATGCGCCTGTTTCACCTGGGCATGAAGATCAATTGCCGCTGCCAGGTGCTTGTTCAGAAGTTCGACTGACTTCACCCGGACGTTCTGGGATAGTGTGTTGTGTGTCGGCTGCAAGGTATGATCTCCAAGTTTTGGCGAAGGCGGACGTTAATTTTGACCGTGACGGCGAGGGTATTGCGCCGGATAAGGCCGCGCACGTGAAGCCAACGCTCCGATTAAAGACTCCCTGGATTCAAGCATAGCTGACGGAAGATCGCTAAGTGCAGACTCGGAAACTACTCAGATCCACTCCCGTTGGGGCTGAGCGGGCGCCTGTGCCGCCAGGCCACGTATCATGCCGAATTGATGAGCCCAAGCATCTCAGCAGCCGAGAAGCTGTGGTACACGAGAAGCTGTGGTACGATTGAGTCCCGTTTCCCATTGGTGAGCAACCATTTGAGAATAATTCTAAAATGCCAGTAAGCCGTCCGCGTCAGGCCAAAGCATCCAAGCCGCGATCGAGCCAGCGCCCCCAGCCGGCGCGCGGGCCTTCTCGCGGCCCTGGGGACTTCCAGGTGGTCGGAATGGGCGCTTCGGCGGGGGGCCTTGATGCATGCAGAAGGCTTTTGGACGCGCTGGCTGCCGGCAACGGCATGGCC
Organism: uncultured Methylocapsa sp.; assembly: GCA_964440215.1. Classification (GTDB taxonomy): domain Bacteria; phylum Pseudomonadota; class Alphaproteobacteria; order Rhizobiales; family Beijerinckiaceae; genus Methylocapsa. The sequence continues at coordinate 400 of CAYTRB010000238.1, read as the reverse complement.
TTCATCCTAGTGCAGCATCTCGATCCGACCCACGAAAGCATGATGGTGAACCTGCTGGCCGGCCACACGTCGATGACCGTGCGGCAAGCAACGGATGGAATGCTGATCGAGCGCGAGCACCTTTATGTCATACCCCCCGGAACCTATCTGTCTGTCGGTCACGGCGCCTTGCACCTCTCGCAACCCCAAGCGCGTCACGGTGCGCGGCTGCCTTTCGACTTTTTGCTGCACTCGCTGGCAGAGGAGTGCGGTACGCGCGCCATCTGCGTGATCCTTTCGGGAACTGGGGCCGACGGCAGCCTTGGGTTAAAAGTCATAAAGGAAAAAGGCGGGTTCGTCATCGCGCAGGACCCCGGCGAGGCCGGCTATGACGGCATGCCGCGCAGCGCCATCATGACGG
>CAYTRB010000237.1:0-4808 GCA_964440215.1 uncultured Methylocapsa sp. | reverse complement strand
CCGGCTGGACGCAAGACACCTTTTCCGCTGACTGGAACACCATGCTCGCACACCTTCCGATTCTAATTACCGAACCGCCCTATTTGCCGCTTGACCGCCGCGTCTCGCCTTCCTCCCTATCGTCAGAGTCGTGACCCGGCCATTACCTTCGACCGCGATATTGCCGCCAAGCCCGGCAAGCCCGGCGAGAACAACCTATCGTTCACCCGCAGCAATACCGGCAAAAAATTAAACGCGGCCCGATTGGTCTCGGATCGGGCCAGTCGAACCGCCATTCAGCCTCCGCTCATCCACTTAAAAATGTGCAATTTCACCGGCATGGACATATTCACGCCCGTAGAAAGGCCATCGCCCAAAAGTCCGGATTTTCCATTCGCGCAGTTTCATAAGAGGCTCGCAGGTCTCAAAATGGAGCCCTACGATGATAAGAGCGCGTCAGCATTGGATGATTTTTGTACGCCCCGGACCTATGACTATGGTCCTTTCGGGGCTGATCTTGACTTGGGCTGCACTTAGCCCCGCGAGCGTCTCGACCCTCCTTCATATCACCCGGGCGAGTCCGGCATTTATTCTCGAGATCCTCAGAACATTTTATGAGAACAGGGTTCTCTGTGCCGGCGTCCCTCTCGCCCTTGCCGCCCTTATGATCCTAACCACTTGGGGTGTTTGGTCTATTTCCTTCTTCGAAGTTGATGATTATGCGTTCACCTACCGAACCGGCCCTTTCGCGCAAAACACTGTTCCGCTACGAGCGATTCAAGATATTCGCACAAACACCAGTGTTTTAGGATTGATGTTCGGCTATGGCACCCTGATTCTCGATTCGGGAAGAACCGAAGAAATTTTGGACTATGTTCCAAGACTCGACGAGTTCATCACGGCACTTCGTGGCAGACCCTAATTCGTGCGCGCCCATCTAACGGTCTCCACCGCCCCGGCGCACCCTTTACCTTTACCAAAGAGATCGCCGCCAAGTGGCGCGCGGCCGGCGTGACCCGGGCGCCGCTCACCGCCAATAATTCCGGCGACGAACGGGGCGCCGCCTGATCACCGCGATCGGATGCGGATCGCCGTCTCATCCCTCTGCACCCGGCCTATGGGCCCGTCCAATTCCTGCAAAACCTCGAGAACCAACGATGCGAATCCGCCGATGGCCCCGCGTGACGGCCTATGAAGACACGCCCCGCAAACGCTCCGCATTAGCCCGTAGCCAACGTCTTAAACGTGAAAAACTGCCGCTCCTTGCCGATTTGATCACAGGCAGCAACCAAGCGCCGACGATGAGATGGCCCGCCGCGCCGACATCTGGCCAGGCTCGCAGCGCGCCGAGCGCGATCGCCGCGCTCGCGCCTGGCGCCATGCACGCCAGACCCTCGCGGCCTATGACAACAATCTTCGCGCCATCGTTCTCACGCTCTGGCGCGAGTGCCCATATCCGGCCGATCCAAGCTACCTCCTCGACCTTCTCCGCAGCATCGATACCGGAAAGATTGACCCCGCGAAACCACCTTGGAAATACCACAAGCCTCTGACCCCGCGCATTACACCAAATCCACTCAGCTTCGAGGAGGCGTTCCACCAGATAGGTCAACACAACGCAGGCCGGCACCCGCAAACGAACTCAGCCGAAGAATTTATATTTCTCGGCACTTCGGCAGCGGCATGAGTTTCCTCACCGCACGAACATGCCCGGACACACCAAGCAAATACCTCTCGGAGTCCTCGCACGATCGGGCGCTCGACGAACCCGCTAGTGGATAAAAACTGACGCTTGGTTCCCTACCAAACTCAAGCCGGTTTCGATCTTTCTGACCTTAAATAGTTTAGGGCTTCGGCTCCATCAGCTCGATCCGGTTGCCAAGAGGATCATCAACATAGAGTCGGTCGTAACCCTCAAGAGGTTGACCTTCAACAACGTGGTAACCGGCTCGCTCGAGGTTTGTTGCAAGTCCACGAAGGTCATCCACGATAAAGGCAGGATGGGCTTTATGCGCTGGGATGAAGTTTAGCTCGACCCCCAGGCGGACTTTCAAAGGTCCATCTTCGAACCAGCATCCGCCACGATTGGCGAGATGCAGGGGTTTTACGACCTCAGCGATGCCCAACATCCCCGTATAGAAAGCCCTGGCGTCGTCCTCTCGGCCGGCGGGCATCGCGAGCTGGATGTGGTCAAGGCGTTGAAGCGGCATCGTTTCCCTCAGGCGTCTTCGAGTGAATGGAGACTAGCTGCATTTGGCTCACTGGGGGGCCTCAGTGCAAGCAGAGTGGTGCCGGCCAGTTCGAACCTCCGCCCGTAGACCATGCCGCATCCGAACGCACCGAGGCCACAGATGCTTTCCACCACGCGCGGACCTACGGCCGGATACCAAGCGTCAGATTTTATCCACTAGTGACGCCGCCGAAGCGCTCGATATCCAGGTCAACGGCCCGTGCTCCGAGAGTGATTTGCGCCTGATCGAGCGGCTTGCCCAAGCTGCCAGCAACCATCCCGTCATCGTGCGCGGAACCCACCCGCAGGCCACCCCTGACACATCGCCGAACGGCAATAAGCCGCCATAGGCATCGCCCGCATTTGCATCATCGACCCTCACCCCGAGAAAGGCCCGTAGATGACCCCGGCCTACACCATCACTCGCATCACCGGCAACGTTCTCCGCCTCGACCGCGCGACACCCCCTTATGGCGCAATCGCCTTCGCGCTCCTGAACCACAACCGGCTCGGCGTACCGACCGATCGGCTGGCGGGTCAAGCCGCTAACAACCCTACGCGGTTCAAAGAGCCAACTCAGGCCGACACCCGAACAGGTTTTCACCTCCACGAGGCTGATCACCACTGCCAAGGCGCGCGCCATGATCCGCGCCCTGGATCACACCGCCGACGCTTGGAATGGAGACACGACATGATTCCCCCTGCCACCGCCCGCAAGCTCCGCACACCTCCATTCGAACCCAGCACTTTCAAACCTACGAAATGCAGTACCACCGAAGATAAGGCATGGTTCGCCAATACGCTCCTTAAATTCCTCGCCAACGACAGTCCCCAATCCGGATTTACATCCCCCCTCTATCGCCGCCTGTCATTGACGTTCGGCCATATCGCTCACATGGATAAATTTGGTTTCTACGAAACCTTCTTTCAAGACGATTTAGGAAAACTCGAATTCTTGCGTCAAACCATTCAATCGCCGTTCTACGGCGATCCTCACCACACATTCAGCGATGCCGAACGAGCCATCGCTGCGCGCGTTAAAACATCCGGCCTCATCCATTTTTACGAGATGCGGCTGAATACGGCAATCGAACAAGCCGAACGCGCAAAGCTCGCACAGCTCAAAGCAAAATACGAGCCATCACGCACCAACACACCTGCGATGCCTCCTCCCGTTTCTGAGCCGCCGCAGCCTTTGAGACAAGGCGACCTTTTTGACCTCGCCTCCTAAATGCACAGGCCTGCTTAATCCCGGAGTCACCCGCTCCTGACGACCGCATCTTGGCGCGAACGCTCCCATGCCATTCGCGCAGAGCAAACCCATACTCATCCTGACTCCCAAACCCCAACACATGGAGCGATCCCATGATGCTCGAAATTGAACCCATCACCAATATCTCACTTGCCTCCCTCCACGCTCGCCACAAGGCAATCCGTGCCAGAATATGGAAGTCATCCCCGCGTCCCCCAGCGGTCGCACGGATCATGCCACGAACTGTAAACTGCATTCCCTACACATCGCCTGCGTTTCTCACTCAACAAACCGATCAAGCCCTGCCAGAGGGCTCCTTGAACCCCTCCTTGCTCCCGCCTGCCGCTCCACGGCCAGCAACCATCCGCAATATTATCGCCGAGGTTGCGGCATTCCACGCCGTCACCGCTGACGACATCCGATCGCCAAATCGACAGCACAGATTCGTTAGACCCCGCCAAATCGCTTGCTACCTCGCAAAATCCCTGACCAAAAATTCTTTTCCAGAAATTGGAAGGCGCATCGGCGGACGCGATCACACCACCGTCCTCCATGCAAGCCGCAAAATCGAACGGCTGATGGCAACCGACGAATTGCTCGCAAACCGAATCGAAGCCCTTCGCCAACGATTCATTGTGCCCAGTCCTGAAATCCTAAGCCCCGACGATCCAACATCGCCACCCATAACTTTCATTGCAGAAGAGAAGACAGAAGAACCAGCCGAACACGCGGCAATGCAAGCATAGAGAATAAGCCACGGACCACAGCCGGCCTCGGCGCCGACAAAGGGTGGGGTCTCCGCGGCACGCCGCGTCGATCCCGGCACGTCACCCATCGCGCGCCCCGCGCGACGGGGCCCGCCGCGCCGCCTTTGCACCGCCGGACCGCCCGTGGTGTCCCGGGCCTGGTCTAAAAAAAGAGAACCAAATCCCCCAATGGAGATTAACACCATGGAATTACGCACGCTCGACCCCAAGATCCTCCAACCGAATCCTGCCAATCCCCGCCACACAACAGCCGGCGATCACGCCGACGCGCAACTCATCGCCAATATCCGCGCTCTCGGCATCCTTCAGCCCCCCGTCGTGCGCCAAGAAAACGGCGAATTCATCATCATTGCTGGGCATCGCCGCGTCAGAGCCGCCATCACCGTCGCTCTTCCAGAAATCCTTGTCTTACTCCGCGATTCTGACGATGGTGCCGACAGCGTCCGTGCCGTCTCCGAAAATGTTGTGAGAAGTCCCCTCTCGCCCGTGGACCAATGGCGCAGCATCGAAGCTCTTAGCTCCGATCATTGGACTGATGACGCGATTGGCGCCGCTCTCGCGCTCCCCGTCCGCACCATCA
>CAYTRB010000236.1:0-4836 GCA_964440215.1 uncultured Methylocapsa sp. | reverse complement strand
TCACGCAATAGCCGCAGCCGATGCATTTGTCGTGGTCGAAATCGACGATGCCGTTCGAATATTGCACAATCGCGCCGGGCGCCGGGCAGGCCTTCAGGCAGCCGGGGTCTTCGCAATGCATGCAGCCGTCCTTGCGGATCAGCCATTCGAGATCGTCGGTCTGCGGGTTCACCCATTCGGTGAACCGCATCACGGTGTAGCTCGCCGGCGTTAGATCATGCGGATTGTCATAGACGCCAGTATTGATGCCGATCTCTTCATGGAGATCGTTCCATTCAAGGCAGGCCGACTGGCACGCCTTGCAGCCGATGCATTTCGAGACATCGATGAGCTTTGCGACCTCCGTCTGGCGCTGCGCTGGCGGCGTCACATTGGATGCCGACCGGCGGATCAAATCTTGCGTGCCAAACCGTTCTGCTTGCGGAGCGGTCGTGGGGTTCGGGATTGGGGGGAACATGCTTTGCCTCCCTATGCCACAGGCTCGTTGATCGGCTCGATATTGACCAGGAACGCCTTAAATTCGGGCGTCTGCATGTTGGCGTCACCGACAAAGGGCGTCAACGCATTGGGTCCAAACCCCTGCTTCGCCACGCCGGTGAAGCCCCAGTGCAGCGGGATGCCGATGATATGGACGGTCTTTCCGTCGCAGATCAGCGGCCGGATGCGTTTCGTCACAACGGCTTTCGCCCGCACCGAGCCGCGTTTCGACCAGACGCGAACCCAGCCGCCACGCGTAATCTTCTTCTCCGCGGCGAGCTCCTCCGAAATCTCGACGAAGAATTCCGGCTGCAGCACCGCATTGACCCAGACATGCTTGGTCCAGTAGTGGAAGTGCTCGGTCAGCCGGTACGAGGTCGCGGCATAGGGGAACTCTTCAGACTCAACATCCGCGAACTGCTGCCAATCATCCTGGAAGACTCGGGCGGCGGGATTGCTCTGGACTTTCGGTGAGACCAGATTGACGACCGGGCTTTCAAACGGCTCGTAATGAGCCGGGAAAGGTCCATCGCGCATAAGGCCGCGCGAGAACAGGCGGGCGACACCTTCGGCATTCATGATGAATGGCCCGACTTCCGCCGGCTTTGCCGTTGGCGCGATATCCGGCACGTCATAGCCTGACCATTTCGTGCCGTCCCATTCGATCAGCTTGCGGCTTGGGTCCCAGGGTTTGCCATTGATGTCGGCGGAGGCCCGGTTGTAGAGCGTGCGGCGATTCAACGGCCAGGCGAAGGCCCAGTTCAAATAGGCGCCGGTATTGTCCGGGTCCGTGGTGTCGCGCCGGGCCATGTTATTGCCGTACTCATTGAAGCAGCCGGAATAAATCCAGCAGCCGGACGCGGTCGAACCATCGTCGCGCAAGACGGCGAAGTTCGGCACGAGCTTTCCCGCCTCGACGAGAACCTTCTTGGGATCGGCCGGATCCATCAAAGTTGTGAGCGCCTTGCCATTGATCTCCTTGGCGAGTTCGGCGGCGGTCGGTTCGTCCGGATCAGCATAGGGCCAGGTAAGATTGAGGATCGGATCAGCGAAGGCGCCGCCCTCCCTCTTGTAAAGCTCTTTCAGGCGGAGGTAGAGCTGCGCCATAATCCAGTTGTCCCGCTTGGCCTCGCCGGGAGGGGTTACTCCTGGCCAGTGCCACTGCAGCCATCGGCCGGAATTGGTCAAGGATCCCTCGTCTTCGGCAAAGCAGGTCGAAGGCAGCTGGTACACTTCAGTCTCGATCGCCGCCGGATCGACATCATTGATGTCGCCATGCTTTTCCCAGAACCGCGCAGTCTCCGTGTCGAGTGGATCTATGACAACGAGGAATTTCAGCTTGGACAGTGAGTCGGAGATTTTCTTCCGGTTCGGGAATGCTTGCAGCGGGTTGAAGCCCTGGCAGAAATAACCGTTCATCTTCCCTTGGTGCATCAGCTCGAACGCCCGCAGAATGTCGTAGGTCGGGACATCCATCTTCGGCAGCCAATCATAGGCGAAATCATTGTCAGGCGTCGCCGCCTCTCCGTACATGGATTTTTGGAAGCTGACGAAGAACTTCTTGGTGTTCTGCCAATAACTCGTTTGGCCCGGCCGCAGCGGCTTATAGGCACGGGTTTCCATATAAGTGGCGAAATCGACCTCCTTCTCGGTGGGCAGTGACAAATAGCCCGGCAGCATGTCCGACATCAGGCCGATGTCGGTCAAACCTTGGATGTTGGAATGGCCGCGCAATGCATTCATGCCGCCGCCGCGAACCCCGATATTGCCGAGAATCAACTGCAACATTGCCATCGAACGGATGTTCTGCGAGCCAATCGAGTGCTGTGTCCAGCCGAGCGCATACATCGATGTCATGGTCTTCGTTGGCGAAGAGCATTCAGCGATCATCGCCGCGATCTTCAAAAACTTCTCTTTAGGTGTTCCGCAAATGCGATCGACAAGTTCCGGCGTATAGATCGAGACATGGTCCTGCAAAAGGTTCCAGACGCAACGCGGGTTCTCCATGGTCTCGTCGATGATCGCATAGCCATCCTCGCCGATCACATAGTCCCAGCTCGACTTATCGTACTCGCGCTTGCTTTCGTCGTAGCCAGTGAACAAGCCATCGTGATAAGCAAAGCCGTCCTTGACCACAAAGGCGGCATTGGTGAACGCCTTGACGTACTCCCACTGCACCTTGTCGTTCAACATGCAATAGTTGATCACGCCCAAGAGGAAGACGATGTCGGTGCCTTGCCGGATCGGCGCATAGACATCGGCGACCGAGGCCGAGCGCGTATAACGCGGATCGACGACGATCAGCTTGGCGCCACGACTAGCCTTCGCCTCCGTGACCCATTTGAAGCCGCAAGGATGCGCCTCGGCGGCATTGCCGCCCATGATGACGACGAGATCCGTGTTCTTGATGTCGGTCCAAGCATTCGTCATTGCGCCACGGCCAAATGTTGGGCCCAAACTGGACACCGTGGGGCCGTGTCAAACCCGCGCTTGATTGTCGAAGACCAGCATCCCGGCGCTGCGCACCACCTTATAGGTCACAAACGCAGTCTCATTCGTTGTCGCGGAAGCGGCGAGGAATCCCGTGGTGATCCACCGGTTCACTGTTACGCCGTCATTGTTTTTGGCGATGAAATTGGCGTCGCGATCATCCTTCATCAGCCGCGCGATGCGATCGAGCGCTTGCTCCCAGGAGATCCGTTCGAATGCGTTCGCCCCAGGGCGGCGGAGCATCGGGTATTTGAGCCGCGTCGGCGCTTTGACGAAATCGTGCAGCGCGGCCCCTTTCGGGCACAGCGTGCCGCGATTGGTCGGATGGTCGGTATCGCCTTCAATATGGATGAGCTCGGCAGGCTCGCCCTTCTTCAGGTCGCCCTTTGAGTACATGATGATGCCGCACGCTACCGAACAGTAAGGACAGGTGTTGCGGGTCTCGGTTGTGTGGGCGAGCTTGAAGGAACGAATCGTTTCGGCGTGCGCCGCCTCGATTTCGCCGAAGCCGAAGGCTCCGAGCGCTGTGCCGGCAAGACCCCCACCAGCCGTTCCGAGGAACTGGCGTCGCGAGAGCTCCAAGTTCATCGCAAGATACCTCCGTTGATCAGTCTATTGCGGTTGCCGCGCTTGATGGGCTCGATCAAGACAACCGCGCGAAATCTCCATCGCCAAATGAGCGAATTATGGTACGATAACCTAACGTGATGTCAAAATAATAGTAGAAAAATATTCTCTCTTGCCGGCTTGTCGTTGCGTCCAAAGACAGTGTACCGCGCAGCTATGGGTTGTCGTGTAAATACTGAACTGTGGCGGCGGAGGCGTTATGTATTAGTTATACATAATAATTGAATAGCAACAAGATTCCGACTATTGCGTGTATTCAATAATACTTGATATTTATAGTATCTTTGAATTGACACGCGGGAAATATGAGATCAGAATTTAACCGTGGTCTCATCGATAGCTCCCGAGGTTCGGGGCAAATTTCCGGCGCTTGCACCGCTGCCGATTCTGACGCGCAACGTCTGCCAAGGCCTTTTTGGACCTCCGGGAGGGGGCGGTCTGCGATTCGCCCATGAGACCGAATCTTTTAAACCGCAGCTGCTAACGCTTCCGATCCTGCCCGGCAGCATCCGCACGGTTCCAGAAACCGAGCATCGCGACCACCGTGCCGCGACGACTAGCTACTCGACCAACTGTCACCAATGCAACCGGAAACGAAATCTAGGAGCGAATCATGATTGATCGCCGGGAATTCCTCAAGTCGGGATCGGTGCTGACCACGGTGGCAGCAATGCCAGGGCTCGCCCGTGCGGGTACTTTTTTTGCGCCGGACCCCGGCGAATGGCGCAGCTACGACATAGTGACTCGCATTGAGCTCGCTGGGGGCGACGGCATGGTCCGCGCTTGGGTGCCGTTGCCTGGCTTCACCGCTGACGATTGGAACCGGCCAGGAAAGACCAGATGGACGGCCAACGCCGCCAAGGCCATGATTATACAAAGCAAGTCTGATGGCGCCGAGATGCTCTATGTCGAGTGGAAGCCTGGCGAAGCAGCCCCTGGTGTCGAGGTGACAAGCCGGGTCGCCGTCCGCGACCGCGCCGTTGATTTCGTCAAGCCTTCCGCCGCCGTTCTGTCAAGAAAGGATCGCGCTCATTACCTTCGCGCGACGGAATTGATTCCCACAGATGGAATCGTCAAGGCGACGTCGGACCGCATAACCGGCACGGCTACGAGCGACTTCGACAAGGCGCGCGTGATCTATGCATGGGTGGTCGAAAATACGTTCCGCGATGCCAAAACCCGAGGCTGCGGCTCGGGCGACATCGCCGCCATGTTGAAAAGCGGCAATTTGGGCGGCAAATG
>CAYTRB010000235.1:0-4854 GCA_964440215.1 uncultured Methylocapsa sp. | reverse complement strand
GCGCGCTTGTTCTCGGCGTAAAAACTTTTCGCCAGCGGCGACAAATCCGCCGTCTCGACCGACTCCTCGGGCGGCGGCTCGATCCCCATCAGCATCGCGGCAAAGGTGATCACATCCTGCGGCGGCGACGGCGCGTCATCGCTCACATTGAACACGCCGCCCTCGCCCTTATGGGCGATTGCCACATCGATCACCCGGGCGATGTCCTCGACATGGATGCGGTTGAAAACCTGGCCGCGTTTCACCACGCGCTTCGCGGTGCCTGCCTTCAGATTGACGAGCGCGTTGCGGTGGGGGCCATAGATTCCGGCAAGCCGCAAAATGAAAACCTTTTTGCCGGGCGCCTTGCCGATCGCGGCCCAGGCTTTCTCGGCTTGCAGTCTTGTGGTTGAACGCTCCGAGGCAGGCTCTGGCGCCATGCTTTCATCGACCCATTCGCCATGCCTGTCGCCATAGACGCCGATCGTCGAAAGATAGATGATCGTTTGCTTGCGCCTCTGCGAGGCGATGCGGTAGCCAAACCGCGCCAGAACCGGATCGGCCGAGACGCCGGGCGGAACCGAGACGAGGATCACATCGGCGGCGGCGACCTTCGCCGCGATGGCAGGGTCCTCATGCTCTGGGCTCAGGACGAAGGTCTCGATCTTTTCGCTCGCGAGCTCGCCCGCCTTGGCGGGATCGCGCACGGTGCCCGCGATCGACTCAAACGAGGCGCCCGAGCGGGCAATAAAATGACGCGCGCAATAGCCCAGACCGAATGCGAAGAGCTTCATAAAAGCTGGCCTTCTTTCCCATCCGCGCTTATCGCCAGCGCCCATTCGGCCTTAACCGCTGCGTCCGTCTCAGTGGGGCGGAAGCGCTTTTCAAACGCGCTGAAGCGCTCCGGCGCAACGAGTCTTCCAAGCGCCCAAACCGCCATCGCCCGCACCAGCGCCGAAGCGCTTTCGAGTTTTTCCGCGACCGGCGAGGCGAGCGTAAGATCGCCGCTATTGCCAGCCGCGATCAAGACATTGCGGGTAAAACGGTCAAAACCGATGCGCTTGACCGCGCTGCCCGCAAAAAGAACCCGAAAGGCGGCATCGTCAAGGCGGAGCAAATCGGCGATTTGCGGCGCGGCAAATTCTTCGCGCGCTTGCAGTTTGGCCTCATGCGCAAAAACCGCGAATTTGTTCCATGGACAAACCGCAAGACAATCGTCGCACCCAAAAATTCGATTGCCGATGAGCGGCCGGAATTCGCGATCGATGTGGTCCTTATGTTCGATCGTCAGGTAAGAAATACAGCGGCGCGCATCGAGCATGTAAGGACGCGGAAAGGCTTTCGTCGGACAGATGTCGAGACAGGCCGCACAACTGCCGCAATGGTCTGTCTCCGGCGGGTCGGGCGTGAGCGGCAGATTGGTGAAGATCGCGCCCAAAAAGAGCCAGGAGCCGAACTCCTTTGAAACAAGATTGCTGTGCTTGCCGGCCCAGCCGAGGCCCGCCGCCTGCGCCAGCGGCTTTTCCATCACCGGCGCGGTGTCGACGAAGACCTTGAGCTCGGTTCCCTTGGCTTCCGATGCGAGCCATGAACCAAGCAGTTTGAGTTTTCCCTTGATCAGGCCGTGATAGTCGCGGCCCCGCGCATAGACGGAAATATTCGCGGCTGATTTTTGCGCGAGCAGCCCCAGCGGGTCGGCCGCCGGGCCATAATTCATGCCAAGCAAAATAATGCTCGCGGTCTCCGGCCAGAGTTTGCGTGGATCGGAGCGCCGCGCTTGCGTCCTGGCCATCCAGTCCATGGAGCCCGCGGCACCGGAGGCAAGCCAGGCGGCGAGCTGCTGCGGGGCTTTTGGAATGGAATCGGGGCTTGTGACGCGGCAGACATCGAAGCCGAGCGCCCGCGCTTTCGCCTGCAAACGCGCCTTGAAAGCCTCGCCTAGAAATCGAGATCCGCGTAGACCGGGTGGGGGGAGAGGCCTGGCAGCCGGTCGCTGAGCAGCGAACGGAAGGCCGGCCGCGATTTTATCCTCGCGTACCAGGCTTTTGCCGTCTCGTTCTCTTCCCATGGCACGTCGCCCAGAAAATCCACGCAGGAGAGATGCGCCGCGGCGGCGAGATCGGCATGCGAAAGCCGGTCTCCGGCAAGCCAATTCCGGTGGCTCGCCAAATAGCCGATATAGCGCAAATGGGTGCGGATATTGACCCGCGCCGCATGCACGAGATCCATGTCGGGCCCGCCGCCGCCCTGCTCGCGCGACATGTATCGCTTATAAACCTTTTCGGTGACGAGCCAATTGGTGACTTCATGGAAGAATTTTTGGGAAAACCATTCGAACAGACGGCGCACCTCGGCGCGGGAGGCGGGGTCATCCGGCAACAGCCGGTGCCTGCCCAAGGCAAGGCCGCGCGTCTCGTCGAAATATTCGGCGATCGGCCCGGGGCCCGCGAGGACAATGCCGGATTCTTCAACGAGAACAGGCGTTTGCCCGGCCGGATCGAGGATCAGGAAATCCCGTCTGCGCTCGAAGGTCTTTTCTTCGATGAGGTCCGGCTTGATAGCATATTCCCCAAGTAGCAGGCGGACGAAACGCGAATGCGGGCACAGGGGGTGATGATACAGTGTGATCATTCGGCTTCTTGTTCGGGAGCTATTGGAACGATCGGGACGGGCAACGGCAACATTATATAACTTTATTCTAAAGTGTGCCGCGCCGTTCGGGCGGTTCGAGGAGACATCCCAGCTTAAGGTAAACAATTTGTAAATGCGGGCGGCTTACGGGGGTGACTTGAACGCGGCGATTTGGCCGCGTATGGGAGAGCGCCGCCGTCCATGCTGGCACCGGCATCAACAGGAGAGAAATTTGGTCTTCCATAAGCACGCCGGACCCGATCCTGCCACGGCTAGACGGGCCTGGGGCAAAGCCATCGCATTGAGCGCGCCGCACCTACGCAAGCACGCCTTCGTCGAGGTGCTGGCCGTCTCCGCCGGTTGGATCGACACGGGCCTTGATCTCAGCGCTGGCGAGGAGGTGAGCCTGTTTTCGGCAGGCACGGTGTGGCTTGCGGAAGCGCTTGGCATCGGCGTCGATGGCGGCGTCGCTTTATGGCATCGCATTAAGCCCGGCGGCACCATCGGTAAATCGATCGGCACCACCACAAGCTTCCGGGCGGACCGCAATGGGCGCTTGCAGCTGATCGCCAAGCCGCCTGGCGAATGGCTCGATGAGACCGGGACATTTCTCCCTGACTATCCGCACGAGGGGGCAAGCGGCGGGTTGACGGTTGTGGTGCTGGTCTGGCCGGGGCCGGCAAAGGAAGGGCTGGCAAAATTCCGGACCCATGACGAGAACGGCGCCGCGGCCCGCGAGATCGCGCGGCTCGGCGACCAGGTGCCGCCGGTGCCGGGCTGGCGGCATTTGTGGCGGCTGGGCGAAAGCCAGATTTTTCGCGCTGAGCCTGCCGGACCGCAGCCCGCGCGGATCTGCTGCCAGACTTCGCAGGACGTTGGCATTCTGCAATATCCGGTCGATGTGGCGCTCGATCGATCGACACGGTTCGCCTGGGCTTGGAAGGCGGAGCAATTGCCCTCGAAACTGCGCGAGGATTCCCTGCCGACGCATGATTATCTTTCGATCGCGGTCGAATTCGATAATGGCCGCGATCTCACCTATATGTGGAGCGCCGCCTTGCCGGAAGGCAAGGTCTTTCAATGTCCCTTGCCTTGGTGGGACAAGCGGGAGACGCATCAAGTGGTGCGCTCGGACCTCGCCAAATTGGGCCAATGGCTCGAGGAAGAGCAGCCCGTTCTCGACGATTACGAGCGCGCCATTGGCGGCGCGCTGCCGAAACGCATCGTAGCGGTCTGGCTCATCGCGGTCAGCGCCTTCCAACGGGGCAAGGGGCTTTGCAGCTTTGCCCGAATCAGGCTGAAAAGCGATAAGGGCGACGTTTTCATCGGCCCGTGATATCTGAAACATGAGTCTTGTAAGGAATTGCCCTCCAACTGGACAAAACTGTTTCACGTGAAACATCTTTGTCCGATTGACGCTCTATGCAAAAGCACTTTTGCGCGTCACGTCGCGGTGCAAATCTGGGATTTGGCGCAAGCAGAAATTTGCGATAGGTTTATGCTTTTGCGTGTATTTTTTTCAGCACGCGTGGCACGGAAAAATCCATTCATCGCATGGCGGCCGGAAAGCGTATCTGAACTTTGTACTCAAGGATCGCACAGCCGGAGGGTCGGCCGTGCGATGAATGGAAAAGTCTGGCCAGGGCGGGCCAATCTTTCACACTTTCAGCAGCTTCCTAATGGATGAAATTTCACGCTTGGTATTCTCGTGGCAAATGACTGTCGGTCGCTTAGCTAATGCGGTTCGTTTCCCAAAAGCGGACATAAAAGTCGGCCATATTGCCTTAGGCAGTCATGGGAGGGAAGGCCAATGCTATATAACTTCCATCTCCAGCATCTGGCGACATCGGTTGGCGTCACCCCCAACACCTTCGAGTGTGCTAGTTTGAACCGGTGAAAATCGCCGAATCGAATCGCCGTGAGATGCGTTAAAGCAGTAGGCCCCTAATAAATGCCACAGACTCCCAAGCCAATGTCGCGCACTCTTGCCGTCGAAATCGCCACGAAGACCATAGCCGTCGTTAACCCGGCTAACCGCGGGCTGCGAATAGCGGACCTGCTCGAAAAACATGGGTTCCGCCGCGTCCGGGAACCCGAATTGGATATCCTCAGCGATCAGGCGCGCCTCGTGAGTTGGTTGCGCGAGACCTTCAGAGTCGACTGAATGGATTCTACGAGAAAGGTAGCTGAAGAACCGCAGGGGTTTATCAAATGGCTGCGGCCTGATTATCAGACAGAAAGAAG
>CAYTRB010000234.1:0-4882 GCA_964440215.1 uncultured Methylocapsa sp. | reverse complement strand
TATTTAGCAAAAAATTGCGGGCTGGCGTGGGTGTTCGCGGACAATTGCGGGAGACTCGGGGCATCTTGAAATGGAGGTTCCGATGGAATTGGGCGTTGGGGGGCAGGAGAATGCGGATGGGGATGGGGCCGATGGCGGGACGATCGAAAGATGTTCTTGTCCGCTTTGCGGCTCGGTTCTGCCGGTGGTCGGTATTCGGTTGAAGGACGGGTACGTTGTGGCCAACGGGGCGAGCGTTCGGCTGTCCAATGTTGAAGCAACGATTTTTGCGCGGTTGCTAAAGGGTTATCCGGGGGCCGTGCCGCGTGAGCTTATCTATCAAGCGCTTGTGTCAGGACGGTCATGTGAGGCGGATTGGCCGCAGGAGAAGATAATTGACGTGCATATCAGCCACATTCGGGGAAAGTTGGTGAGGATCGGACTAAAGATCGAGACGTCTTATGGGTTTGGATTTCGTCTTGTTGAAGATGTGAAAGTTATGGAGGCGGCGCAATGAGCATAGAGCGGCCGCCGTCATTTTTATATCGTTTGGATAAGAGGATGCGCCTGTTCGCGGGTGTGGGGTTGGTATTGGTGAGTGGAGTGCTGGCCTTGTGCGCGTCAGCGGGCGGGTCTGGCACGGTGAGCCGGGAGGCGTGTACAGGCGGGGGCGAAGAGGCAAGGAGGGAGACGCGGACGGCGCTATCGGACTTGGGGAAATTGACATTTGTCACGGGAACCGGGCGTCATGATTTTGTCGTAGAAATGAAGAGCCGTCCTTGCGACCTCGCCGAGGATATGATGTTCCGGCGGAGATTGGGGCTAGATCGGGGGATGGTGTTTGAGTATCCGCGTGAGCAAATTGGCTCGCTGTGGATAAAGGACAGCGACATGCCGCTTGACATGGTTTTTGTCGCGAATTGGAAGGTTGTCAGCGCCGCGTCGAATTCAGAGCCTTTGTTGGAGGATTATATTGTTACGTCCGTACCGGACAGCCGGGTTGGTGGCGGTGAGTGCGGGGACGGTAGCGCGGATTGGGTTGCGGCCGGGGGATCAGGTGGAGCTGGTTCCATTTATTGAATGATGCTCCGAGGCCAGTTTTCCTATTCGCGGAATTCTGAGTGACGATTTGGGTCTGGGTAAAGGAGGCCCAGATCCATGGTCACAGAATTGTTGGGAAGAGCGAAGGTTAAACTAGCGTGTATTGCTCTGGCATTCGCGGGATTAGCGTGCCTGGGGGAATGGGCGGCTGCTGATCCAGGGCTTGTGTCGCAAAGTGGTTTGCCGGTTACGGTAAAGCCAACAGCAAACGAGCCGGGATTGCCTCAATTCACATATCCGACAGGGGTCCCGAGTGCGACTGGTGCTGGTACTGGAACGAGCGGAGATGGTAGCGGAACGGCTGGCAGCGGCAGTGGCACTACAGGCAGCGGTGGGAGTGCAAGTAACTTGCCGCCCAACGCGACTTTGGACCAGGTAGCGCAGCAAGATTACATCCAAACGGCGGCAGCAGCGGCGGGTGTTACGCCAGCGGCGTTGGCGGCGACTTGCATGGCGGAGAGCAATTGTCAAAACGTGGGAGCCGCCAACGGGAGCACGGCCTCAGGTGAATTTCAGATGATCAATTCGACTTATACGGCCATGATCAACGAGTTTGCCGCGAATAATCCGGACATCCCTGTTGATACGAGTCTTGCAGGTAAAATGGATCCAACAAATGAAGCGTATGCCGCCGCGCAATATCTGGCGGACGGCGTGGCGGCGCTGCAAAATAACGGAGACGCGAATCCGACAAATTCCGATCTTCGTGCCTATTATCAATTTGGTGGGGGGGCGGGACCGAAAGTGGCGCTAGCGCCGGATTCGGCAAATCTTGAAGGGCTCGTGAATTTAACTCCATCCCAGATGGCTGCGAATGGCATCACGGCGACAACGACTGTCGGTCAGTGGCGTCAGACGTATGCGAATCAAGTAGGCGCGGTGGCTAATCAGGCTGTTGGAGTGTAGGTTTCGTTAATGGAGGATGAGGGCATGTTTAAAAGGACAATATTCGTATTGGTGTCTGGATGTTTATTATGCGTCTGGGCGGGTTGGGTAGAAGCTCTGGAGGTTGTAAAGCCGCTGGATGGATATTTCTGTATGGGATTGAAGGCTGATAAAGAGGTGAATGATTGGGTGCCTGGTTCTCTGCCACCTCCCCAAGGGGGACCCAATAATCCTGCGGTATTTGAAGGACCGACTGAGGCATCTGCTCGGCTTGGCTATACTTTTTCGCCAGTGATCGTGAAGGAGCCATTGAACGAAGTAAATGGGTTTACGGAGGTGCTGAGGATAAATGGGCAGCGCGGTTGGGTTAGTAGTAGTTTGTTAGTTCCTTATGGGACGGTTGTAAAACCCGATGGCACATCGGTTAAGAAGACTAAGCACTGCAGGCCTTCGATGATGTCCAATGGTAAGATAGGGTTTGATTTTGGTAAGGGTTAGTTGAACGGTTAGGCTGACTAGGGCGGCGGTCTACGGGCCGCCGTTTTGTTTTATGAAAAGTTTCTTATAGGAAGGCGTGAGGGAAAGCGTAGGTATTCGCGGGAAGAGCATTGATGCTTTTGGCGTAGTGGTTTTAATTCCGGGTGAGAAGCAGTTCTGCACAATTGCGTTGGTCTTCATGGGTTGGCACTTTGGTCAATACAGACCGTGACGGCCGCGTTCTTGGGCCGGGGTATTTGTGAATACCGCGTTCGAGGTTCAAGGATGTTGCAAGAAGGATCTGTCTTCAATTGTTGTATCCATATGGCGAGGACCACACATCAAGTGCGGCGGGAATGGCCAAACTGCTCGGTCAGATAAACAAGTATTAGTGTGGGTCAGACCCGCCGCATCTGTAATTTACCATTATCTGGGGCGGGCGATATGACGCGCCACAAATTCACCACATATGTGGCAAATGCGCCACAATGCGGCAGAGGAGGTTCATGTACAGGCAGGACTCTGGCCGTAGGTTGAAGGTCGTGGAGACCTCGGTGACGCCGTCAACTATCTCCTTTGTCCCCACGGTCCAGTCTGCAAGGCCCAATGAGTGTGGCATGTCCGATCCATTGGGGGAGCGGATCAAATGTCAGGCGGATTTCGTTAAGGAGTCTTTGTGATGCGAGGCGGCCCACAGTTCAGAGAATCTTGCTAAGAAGCGCTCCTTTGCTACTTCTGGTGTCCAACCCGAAAGCTTGATTTCGAGCGGCCTCTTGCCTCTCGTATAGTCCCAGGCATCACGAGAGCGCATCATCTGGTGCTGCTCGGTGATGAGCATCACAAGATCGATTTCTTTGACCTCTGGCGCCAATGGGAGGTTGATGCCGAAGCGTCCCAGGACAGCAGTCTCAATCCGGCGCTCAATGGTCTGGTATTCCGGAAGCAGGTCTTTCAAAGGCCTTGAGACATCACCAATGAAGGCTTCAGCGGCGTCGTGCATCAATGCTTGGAAAGCGAAGCGCTGATTGACGTAATGGCTTGCATGAACACTATGTTCAGCAACGCTGTAAAAACGGTCGCATTGGCCTGCAAATCGGCAGGTCATCGCCAGGCCATGAGCGATATCGCCGATCGTGAACGGCGAGTTGTCAGGGTCAAGAAAATCGAAATATGCGCCGCTTTTCAGCAGGATGGTTGGGCCGATGATCCGGCGGATGGTCGAGCTATGTTGCACGGATTCCATCGGTTAAGCCTCGGGCGAGTAAGCGCGGGAAATTGCCGGCGCGGTGGCCTTGACATTGCTATTTTCGGCCTCGGGAAACCTGGCGTTCCTGTGAAAGTTACGCCGGATATTCTGTATCGTTATGTCAATGATCGGCCTGTAGGACGACTCTTTTCGGGTCATAAGCGGAAGAACCGTCTCTTCATATTGGTCGATGGAAAGCGGCATTTCCGCGGGACATTGGCCCTCGTTGACGCGCTTTCGTATGCTGGCGATGACTCCGCCTATCAAAGCATTGTGCATCTCAATCCTCCTATCGTCCACTATCAAAACGCATAATGGATTCCGGAAAGCCGGAAATTGTTGCATCTGGTGACGTTGTAGTCATTGTTGCTCAATACGGAACAAAGAATGCCGTGTTTAGTGATGTAGGGGGCCGCGCCGATAAGTCGTTGTTCGGAAACATGACTATCGGCGCGCCGGAAGCGTGATTTAGAGATATGCGGAAGAGTGAGGATCTGAATCGAGGTGACGGTTTTCGTCCTCAGATTCCTCGTCGTCGGCCGAGTCCTCATCGTCCAGTTCAGTTGAGCCGTTGAGCGAGGCAGCCGGCGCGCAGGTGTTGTCATCTTCTAGGTCGCCATCATCACCCACGCCATCTTCATCGTAAGACTCGGCGGCCTTTTGATGGGCTGCGAGCTGGTTTTCGCTCGGTGCGAATTGAGCGGCAGGGAGAACGAAGGTGGTGCCTGCAGTGTGTTTGATCAGGGCGGCGCGGGTGTCCTTTGCGCGCTGACCTGCCGGAACACCGAGACTGGAGGCAGCGCGTTCCAGCGCTGTCTTGGAAAGAGAGGAAAGAAATTCCTCCGTTGCCATGTTGGGAAGATGGGCGTCGGCGGCAATTGCGTCGCCGGCGAAGAGGGCTGCGATACCGCTGGAATTAAAGCCGGGGCGGCAGGTGAACGCAAGAGCGAGCAGTTCGCGTGCGGCGTCTCGGAGAAGGCCGAGATCTTGTGTGAGGTGGCCGCCTTCGGTGATGCGTTGGAAGAGGCGCTGGCGCTTGGTCCGGGTGAAGTCACTGGTTTTGATCTCGACGTTGTTGGCGTTGAAGGCGAGGAGCAACAAGCCGATCAGAGTGATGTCGTCGAAGCTGTTTTCGCTAAGCGCTTTGGCGAGCGCATCGGTGCGGAATTCGCCGATGATCGCCATGCCCTTCTG
>CAYTRB010000233.1:0-4896 GCA_964440215.1 uncultured Methylocapsa sp. | reverse complement strand
AGCGGATTTTCTCGAAAACGTCGCCGAAGAGATTGAGATTACGGTAGGTATCTGAAGCGGCGGCGTGTGCCGTACCCTCCTGGAAAACCTGTGTCTTCGTTGCGAGCGTGACGAGTCCCGCGCCCAGCACGGTTCCTAGTAGTAAAGGTAAGACCTTGCGCATTATCCGCGAACCTTTTGAAATTCCGGTTTCACCCACCATGGGCCCGGATCAATCGCCACCCCGTCTTTACGAAATTCGACATAGAGGATGGGCTGCACCGCGCCGATGGCAATGGCTGCAGCCGTTTTCACGGAGCCATCACCCATAATGGCGACAGGCTCCCCAGCAAGAATGAATTGCCCTACAGTTACGTTTATTTTGTCCATTCCAGCAAGAATTATATAATAACCCTGACCAGCATTAATGATCAAGAGTTGTCCATAGCTACGGTAAGGGCCGGCGAATGACACCCAACCGTCGCAGGGGGAGGCGACAAGGGCTTCGACCCGGGTCGAGATTAGCATGCCTTTTTCAGTGCCGCCAAACCCATCAGGGTTACCAAAGCCGCGTTGAAGCGTGCCGTTGGCGGGCAACGGCAAGAGCCCCTTTGTCTCAATAAAGGAGGTCGCGGGCGCGAGCCTTGCCGGATCCTTGAAAGGCGCCAGCGCCGTCTTCATGCTTCCTGCGGACGCCGCCGCTTCCGCCGCGCGGCTGCGGTTCTCGTCGGCCTTGCGCGCCGCCTCGGCACCGCGCGCGGCGGCGGCGACTTCGGTTTCCATTCTGCCGATCAGTTCCTTAAGGCTTGCCGCCTGCTTGGCGAGTTCGATTGCCCGTTCGCGCTCGGCGCCGAGAGCCTGTTCGGCGGCGGACAGCGCCGATTGGCGCGCCTCCACGAGCGCCGCCAGACGTTGCCGTTCGGCGCGAAGCTTGGCGACCCCGGTCGAAAGCGTCTCGCGTTCGGCCGCGATGGATTGACGCAGCTGCAGAAGATCGGAAAGGTCGGAGGCGAGCGCTTCGGTCTCGCTGCGCATCTGCGGCAGCACCGAACCGAGCAACATCGAACTCCGGATCGCGGCGAGCATGTCTTCCGGCGTGACCAGAAGCGCCGGCGGCGGCTTGCGCCCCATCCGTTGCAACGAGGCGAGGACCTCGGTGATTACCGCGCGGCGGCTCGCGAGCGAACGCTTGATGGCATCTTCCGCTCCGGTCAGGGTGTCGAGCCTTGCCTCGGTTTCGCCGATCTTGCGTTCGCTTGCGTTGACATTTTGCGTAGCGTCCAGAAGGGCTGCCGTGAGCTTTGCCCGGTCGGCGCGGATCGAGGCGATCTCGGCTTCGATCTGCCTCCGCTGCTCTTGCGACGCCTCGAGCGTGTCTTCCATGCCGCGCAGTTCGAGCCGGTGGCCGCTCAGCGCCGCGCCCTTGTCATCCATGTCCGGCCCGGCCGGCTGACCGGCTTGCGCGGCAGCACAAACCGCGGCGAAGAGCCCCAGACAGAGTTCGAGCGCGGCGAGGCTCAAAGCCCCGCTGGAAGACTTCTTAATTTGCGATGCTCGAAATGCCACGATGGCCTTTATGCCGGCAGCCAAATAGCCTGGCCACGGGTACGAATTCCATGATTTAGCAAAAACGACAGGAAAAAGTGGCGCAGTCGCGGCAAGACCGCAAAACACGCGAATTAAATTTTAGTCACGATGATAGGGATGCCCGGAAAGAATCGTTATCGCCCGGTAAATCTGCTCGGCGGCCATGATTCGCGCCAATTGATGCGGCCAAGTCATCGTCCCGAGGCTGAGCGTGAGCGAAGCCTGGGCCAAAAAGGCCGGTTCCAATCCATCCGGGCCGCCGATCACGAAAGCCAAGTCAGCAAGGCCCTCGTCCCGCGCCCGGCCAAGCTCCGCGGCAAACCCCAGACTCGTCATCTGCTTGCCGGTCTCGTCAAGCGCGATCACTTTGCCGCGCGGCGGAAGCCGGGGGCCAAGGGCTTTCGCCTCTTCCCGCTTGCGATCATCCGGACGCGCCGCGCGGCTCTCCGCGAGTTCGCGCAGTTCGACGCCGGAAAAACCGATCGCCCGGCCAGCGGCTGTGGCTCTTTCGAGATAGCGCGCGGCCAAATCCCGCTCCGGGCCGGCTTTCGGCCGCCCAATGCAAACGAGCAGGAGACGCATCGTGTCTCTAACCGGCGTGTTGAGTTTAACCCAAGCGGCGTTCGCCTGGCCGGTTGGCGCTCCACATTTTTTCGAGATTGTAGAACTGCCGCACCTCGGGCCGGAAGATGTGGACGATAATATCGGCCGCATCGACCAGAACCCAATCGCAGTTCTGCAATCCTTCGACGCGCGGTGCGCGCCGGCTGCCCTTGAGCGCGACGATCAAACGCTCGGCGATCGCGCCAACATGAATGTTGGAGCGGCCGGTCGCGATAATCATGGCGTCGGCGAGAGAGGTTTTGCCGTGCAGGTCGATGGAAACGATATCTTCCGCCTTCGAATCATCGAGGCAAGTCAAGACAGTCTGCACGAGTTCAGCGGCGTCGGGTCCTGACGGGCCATCGGCCAGCTTGAGCGGCGGTAGCGCCGCTTCCGCACGAATCGCGGGTATCAGTGTGTCGATCCTCCTTGGGTCCCACCGAGGGATGGGTACTCAGGTAAGATGCATCAGAATCAGTCAAATTTCAATGGGGACGTTTGGGGAGCTGGATGATTACCGCTGCTCAGATCAAAGCTAGACTCTCGTCGCGGGCCGCTTTTGCCAGCGCTGCGTCACATGTGGCGAGCGGCGCAGTGAGCCGGCCGGCGAGTTCAAGATAGACGGCATCATAGACGCTAAGCTTATATTTGCGTGCGAGAGCAAGTGCCGTCACTTCATCTGGTTCGCGATCGATTACAATGGGCAGGCGCGCCAGTTGCCGCAGAAATGCGGTAGTCGCATCGGCATCGATGCGTTTTCGCCGTTCTCCGGCGATCAGCGCATTGCGCACTTCAAACCACCAAAGTGCCGGGACAAATCCAGCTTCGCGCTCGAAGCGCTCCAGGGCAAAGCCCGCTCTTTCATTCCGCCTCATCCGGGAACGCCCAGGTGAGCGTGATGGAGGCGTCCACGACGAAAGCCATCAGTATTTCCGGCCTTCCTCGATCAGCGATTTGATTTCCGAGGAGGACAAATTCGCTACGGACCGGCGCAGGCTTTTGATATTTTTTATTGCGGATTTGATTTCCTCTTGCCGCTGGCTGACCTCGGGGACGAGCCTCGCTATCGCTTTTCCGTGCCTTGTGATCACGATGGTTTCGCCGCGCTCGACCGCATCAAGAAGCCGAGGGAGATGGGTTTTGGCCTCGGAAGCCTGGATTTCGCGCATACGTTTCGACCGGTTGATTTGACTAGTCTAATTCACCAGCGCCCCGCCCGCAACCCGTGATTTTAATGTATGATAATATCCTTCATCATACACATTTGTAAGTGATTCGCATGGCCCGCCGCCCGACCCAACCAACACTTCAATCGCCAGTTCTGACGCCCGGCCAGATACGGCGGCACATCGAGAAATTCCAAAGGTGTATCCAAGAGCTTGAGGCGTTCGATCCTCAAAAAGTGCAAAAGCGATATAGCATTCCTGAAGTTATGGCGCTTGAAGCGGCCATCGACGGAGCGCTGTCGGCGGCATTTGGGCATAGCACCCCAGCATATGGTAGATACAAGCGTGCCGCATCGCTAGATAATGGGCCTCAGTTTGCACGTATAGCATTTGGTCGCGGGGCCACAGATTACGACGCGCAAGAGGCGCAAGATGCGCGCAAATATCTTACCGACGGCAAGCAGCAATCGATCACTCTTCTGCAACAAGCGATCCGCACACTCGAAGATGAAATCGCCGATCAAGAACAACCGGCACAGTCGGTCGGTGCTCGCGAGAAAGGCACTCCATCCCGCAAAGTGTTCATCGTTCATGGTCACGAAGGGGAGCCACGCGAAGCCGTCGCAGGTTTTCTGCGGAAAATCGACTTCACGCCCGTCATTCTTCATGAGCAGTCGAACCTGGGCCGCACGATCGTCGAGAAAT
Source organism: uncultured Methylocapsa sp. (assembly GCA_964440215.1). GTDB lineage: Bacteria > Pseudomonadota > Alphaproteobacteria > Rhizobiales > Beijerinckiaceae > Methylocapsa. The sequence continues at coordinate 856 of CAYTRB010000233.1, read as the reverse complement.
TCGAGGCACATACGGACGTCGACTTTGCCGTTGTCCTCTTAACGCCCGATGATGTTGGCGGTCCGAAGGATGGTACGCAGCAACCACGAGCGCGCCAAAACGTCATTCTTGAGCTCGGTTATTTCATCGGCAAACTGGGCCGACAAAATGTGTGTGCGATCAAGCTAGGCGATCTTGAAATACCTTCCGACATTATCGGCGTAGTGTGGACCCCGTTCGACGCGCATGGGGCATGGAAAACGGCCTTGGCCAAGGAGCTGAAGGGTGCAGGTCATGAGATCGACTGGAACAAAGCGATGAGCCCATGAACCAGCTCGTCGCCATCACCGCCGATCGCGCGCCGGCCCTTGTTGCCGCCGCTGTCGGCGGGCGCGTTTTATCGCTTCTTTGAATTTTTCATGCCCAACATTTGCAAACCGCGCACGCGCTATTTCCGCCTCAGCCCCAACTTATAGAGTAAGTAGTTTAGGCAAGACCGAAAGAAAATTCAAAAAATTAGAGGACCAAAGCTTAATCCTGCCGCAGAATTTCGCTCGCACCAAAGCCCCGGTCCGCACACCGCACCGCTCTGCAAAGGTGCATTTGCGCGGACCGTCAATCGGACCAAAATGTTTCACGTGAAACAGTTTTGTCCGGTTGGACCCTGAAACCGGACAAAACTGATGGCAGAAAGATCAACCTCGTGGCAAAGGCTCTTCGCCGCCCCGCGTGTCCGTTATCAGGACCGGCTTAAGCAGCCGCTACCTCGTACATAAGGCTTGCCGCCTTTTTCCAAAAACTCGCAATAGAAAGCCCATAAGTGAAAGGTCTGAGCATGACGTTGAGGGGACGCGTAGCGCTGGTCACAGGGGCGAGT
>CAYTRB010000232.1:0-4898 GCA_964440215.1 uncultured Methylocapsa sp. | reverse complement strand
ACCGTGGCCGCACCTGGGCTTCGTGATCTTGCGGAATATCGAGCGCGATGCCGGTTTGAACCAAATGCCGGCCGCCGGGTTCGAGCACGATTTTGGCGCCGTGCGGCAGGGCGGCGAGGAGATCTATTCCAGCGGCGCCCGGCGTCTGATAAGCGGGCAGCGGCAGGCCTTCGCCATGAGCTAAGCGTTTCAATCCGACCCTGACAGTTTTCGCGGGCGGGTTCACCGGCTGCGACCGCCAAGCAGGGCGGCAAGCCGTTCTATGACGCGGGCCGCGACGTCCTGTTTGCTCATCAAGGGCAGACTGTCCTTGCCCTCCTTCGTCAGTATAAACACTTTGTTGCTCTCGCCACCGAAGACGCTCGCCGCGCCCACATTATTTGCGACAATCATATCGCAATTTTTGGCAATCAGCTTGGCTTGCGCATTTTCTTCGAGCTTTTCGCTTTCGGCCGCGAAGCCCACAACCAGGGCCGGGCGGTCCTTCGAGCGACGCCCGACTGACGCCAAAATATCCGGATTTTCGACGAGCGCCAGAGACGGGGTCTGTTTCGGGTCTTTCTTGATCTTCGCGGAAGCCGTTTCCACGACCCGCCAATCGGCGACCGCGGCGACGCCGATGAAAATATCCGCGGGCAGAGCGGCCTCGACTTCCCGCAGCATGTCCTGCGCGGTTTCGACATGAATTGTCTTGACACCCGCGGGGTCGGCCAGCGCGACCGGGCCCGAAATCAGCACGACATCGGCGCCCGCAGCGGCGGCAGCGGCAGCAATCGCATGGCCCTGCTTGCCCGACGAGCGATTGGCGATATAGCGCACCGGGTCGATGGGTTCATGCGTCGGCCCCGAGGTCACCAGCACGCGCCGCCCGGCGAGCCGGCCTTCGGCTGTTTGCGGATGGGGAAGCTCCGCCGGCAATGGGATTTGCGTCTCACACAAGAGCGCTTGCTCGATCGCGGCAAGAATCGTGGCGGGCTCGCTCATCCGGCCAGGCCCATATTCGCCGCATGCCATGTCGCCATGATCGGGACCGACAAAAACCACCCCGCCTTTGAGTAGGGTCGCGCAGTTGCGTTGCGTCGCTGGATGCAGCCACATCCGCAGGTTCATCGCAGGTGCTATGAGAATTTTTTTGTCGGTGGCGAGCAGGAGGGTCGAGGCGAGATCGCCCGCCAGGCCATGCGCCATTTTGGCGAGAAGATCCGCCGTTGCAGGCGCGACGACAAGAAGATCCGCGTCGCGCGAGAGTTCGATATGGCCCATGCCGGACTCATCGGTCGGCGCGAAAAGATCGTCATAGACTCTGTTGCCGGTGAGGCTTTCAACCGAGAGCTTTGTGACGAATTTTTGGGCCGCATCCGTCATCACCGCGCGGACGAAAACGCCGCGCTCGCGCAGGCGGCGGATCAGTTCAAGCGCCTTATAGGCCGCGATGCCGCCGCCGATGATGAGGAGAATGCGGCTTTCGGGCATTGATGTCATGACGCCCGGCCCTTGCGCATTTCGAAGTGGTGCCTGCGGTTTGCCCCGCCTGAAAGAATTTTACTCTTCAAGTGCCAGAACAGGTGAGGTTTTTGGTTAAACCGGTCGTTTGGCTCATGGCCTTCTACCCGGCTATCATTTCTGGCGGCGTATTTTCAAGCGAGGAATTGGTTTTGCCCGCGCGATTAATCTTTCGCGCGGGCCGGGCCATCAGCTTCCCTCCACCCCCTTGGCGACGTCGTCGAGGAGATTGGTGATTTTGGCGATCTGCTCGCTGCTGAGCGGGCCCTGCGACATGCGCAGCCGCAAGGCGAGTTTCAGATTTTGCATCGCGCGCAGGATTTGCGGCGCCGGGCCGCCCCCATGGCGGGCGTAGATCTCCTCGATACGGCCGAAAATTGCCTCGATCAGACCGCGGTTGCGTTCCAGAACCGTCTCGCCCTCCGGCGTGATCGCATAGAGTTTTCGCGGGCCGTCGGTCGATTCGACGCGGATTAGCCCCTGCTCCTCAAGCAGCGTCAAGGCCGGATAGACGATGCCAGAGCTCGGGGCATACGCGCCGCCCAAACGATCCTCGATCGCCTTGATGATTTCATAGCCGTGCGACGGCTTTTCGCTGATCAATTTCAGGATGACGAAACGGACATCGCCCTGATCGAACATCCGGCGTCGGCCGCCGAAACGGCCAAAATGGCCAAAACGGCCGTGCATGCGGCCGCCCCCGGCCGCGCCATCGCCTTGCGCGCAAGAGTGTGAAAAACGGTGAAAGTGCATCAAAAACTCCTTAGCTCTATCTTTGATGTATCTAACTTAGATATATCTGGACACAATCTCAAGAGCGGCCGCAAGTTTTTTATTTCACTTAAAATCGCTGATGGCGGGTCTTCCCGAGACAACGGAAACCCCTAGCCTCACTTCCGCCAAAGAAAGTCCGTGAGCGTGACATATCCGCCATATCGCGGCGTATGTTTCTCCTTTACAAATTAAAATTAACGCCACCTCCTTTTTGATATGGTCCTGACATGTTTTATCTCACCCGCCGCAAGATGATCGCCGGTGTTTCCGCATCCGCCGCAGCTTCCGTTGCAGGATGCGTGAACACCAGCCCCGATGCCAGCGTCAACGCCGCCGCGCTGGCGCCTTCACCGGCTGTACCTGCGCAGCACGTCGACTCCCTGGCTGATTCAGCCAAGCCGATGGACGGTTCGATCTACGGTGAAATCAAAGACGGTGAGTTCACCGTCGCCGCCGTCCCATTGTCTCAGGTCAATTCGGCGTTTATACGCGCCAACGTCGCCTATGCGACCAACGAAGCCCCAGGCACGATCGTGATCGATCCCGCCAATCACTATCTCTACCATGTGGAAAGTGGCGGCCGGGCAACCCGCTATGGGGTTGGGGTCGGACGCCAAGGATTCGTCTGGTATGGCGACGCGACGATCAAGAGCAAGCAGGAATGGCCGGACTGGTATCCTCCCAAGGAAATGATGGATCGCCGGCCGGACCTCAAGAAATCAATGGTTGAGCTGCAAAGCGGCGAGGGCATGCACGGCGGCCCCGCCAATCCGCTCGGCGCTCGCGCCATGTATCTGTGGCAAGGGGATCACGATACCTATTTCCGCATCCATGGCACCAACGAGCCCTGGACGATCGGGACGAGCCAATCCTCTGGCTGCATTCGCATGATCAACCAGGATGCGATGGATCTCTATCAGAAGACGTCGGTCGGCACCCGGGTCGTGGTGCTCCCGTCTCCGGGAGCGATACCAGCCAAGGTTGCGCACAGCTGAGACGAGAACGGATGGGAAGAAGCGGGCGGAAACTGGTTTTCCGTCCGCATCCCGCTCTCAATTCTTAAAATCGGTCACGATGATGAATTTGGAAGGCATTCCAAAATCATCCTGATCGAGCGGAATAATTGGCGTTATCTCTGGCAGCCGCCGCAATAAAATGTGGCGCGGCCGGATTGAACGATCCGCCGCACCGTGCCGCCGCAGTGCGTGCAAGGCTCTCCGGCACGGTCATAGACCCGGAAATTGTGCTGGAAATAGCCGAGCGCGCCATTGGTCCGCCGATGGTCGCGCAACGACGAGCCGCCCGCCGCCACCGCCTCGTTGAGGACCTCGCGAATGTTATGCGCAAGGCGTGTGGCGCGTGGGCTTGGGCTGCCATCCTTAAGCGCAAGGCTTGCGGCGGGGCGGCGGGGCGAGAGTCCCGCCCGGTGCAACGCCTCGCAGACATAAATATTGCCGAGCCCGGCAATCAAGGTCTGATCGAGAAGCACGGATTTGAGGGGCGCCGTCCGCCCCGCGAAAAGCCGCGCCAAGGCCGCCCCGTCAAGGTCCTCGCCGAGCGGCTCTATTCCGATGTTCTTGAACAGCGGATGCGCGGCGAAGTCCAGACGCGGAATCAGCTGCATGAAGCCGAAACGTCGCGGATCGTTGTAAACAACGCGGGTGCCGTTCGAGAGCTCGAAGGCGACATGATCATGCTGGGAATTTCTTAAGCCGCCGCCAAGCGCGGGCGCGCCACGCGGGAGGCTCCCGCTATGCTCGACCCGAAAAGATCCCGACATGCCGAGATGCATGATGAGCAGATCCGCACCGTCGAGATCGGCGATCAGATATTTGGCGCGGCGCCGGAGCCCCTCGACGCGCCGGCCCGTGAGACGCTCGCTGAACCGCTCCGGAAACGGAAACCGCAGGTCCGGACGCCTTTGCTCGATCGCGATAAACCGCGCTCCGGTCATGGCCGGTTCGAGCCCCCGGCGGACCGTTTCAACTTCGGGCAGTTCAGGCACCTTTGGGCATCCTTCTCTTGGCTCGCCCAATTGCGGAGCAATGGCCTTTGCCGTCAAACGAAATAGAGGAAACCCACAGCCGCTTCGCCCAATCATCGCGACCGATACTTTGAGTTTAGAGCGGGATGCGGGCGGAAATCCGGTTTCCGCTTTTCCTCATCCCGCTCGGGTCTGTGCGAAACGACACAAAAGGGCTCCTCACTCCGTGGCATCGTGAGCGTGACGGTTCATTGCCGGCCCGGCGGCCTGTCGATGAGTGCGTGCCACTGTAAATATGATATACTCTATGGTGTTACCTGCCTTATCGTGCGCTGACGCCTAGCCCCGTGAGCTTGTCCGAAGGCTCTGTCGCAATTTGTGATCCTACACCAGCGCAAGACTTGAGCGCCAAACTTAACCGCTGCTTTGCTTAGGCAGGCTCGCCCTTATTGATCCGAGGAGACTCTCATGATCACACGACGCACAGGATTGAAATGGAGTTTGGCACTCGCCGCTGCGGCTGCCGCGAGGCCAGGCCTTTTCTCGCCAGCGCGCGCGGCGGCCGAACCCGTGTTCAAGGTCCCGCCGCTCGGCTATGGGTATGACGCGCTCGAGCCCTATATCGATACGCTGACCA
>CAYTRB010000231.1:0-4922 GCA_964440215.1 uncultured Methylocapsa sp. | reverse complement strand
GCTGCTTGGCCGGATTCCCGATGGCGCCGAGATTTTGGTGCGTGCCCCGCCGGAAGGCGGGCGGGCGATCAGCGCGCTTGCTTGGGACGAGGCGGGCCGCAACCTTTTGTTCGGCACGGCGGATGGCGCGGCGGGCGTTCTTGAAATGCCGGCTTGAAGCAGGTTTTAGCGGTCATTCGTCCCTAGCCTGGATACGGAATTCATCATCACCTGGCCGCACGGAAGGGAAGGACCGATCGATTTCATGTGAGCTAGCGAGCGCTCATTAATTGCAGAAAAAATTGGCCCGCGAAGACGCTCGCATGACCGTCAATGGCCCGCTGCGATCCTCCCTCCATGCGTTTGCGGAACAATTGCAATCGATCACTGGCAACGATGAGCAGACTTATCTCGCTGTCCCCGCAGAATGGCACTGGAGTAAAACGATATGGACTAGGCCCTACGGTCGCAAACCCTGCGCCTGCATACATGCCATGTAGAGGTACAGCGCCCCTCTATTGAGCGCGCTCGTGTTGTAATCGTTACCAGTACCCGCCGGCGATTCCTTGTGGGCCTTACCCCAGCACAATTTTATAGCAGCCGTTCGTGTCGTCTTTGCCGGCGCTATTCCGATCGAAACAACCGAAACGACACAGGCCCAAGCTGCAATTTTGAGACAAGCTTTCATGACTGATCTCTCCCCCATTCACCTGCTGATCTGTCGCGATATCTTCAACCGGTATTCCTGTAAGCTTTTATAGAATAATCGTGACTATCACGCAAGAACTCGACGTGTCATTCGGCTAATGCGGTTTTAAATTTGTCATGCAGTGATATTATAATTACTCGTTTTGCCGGATTCCTGATGCCTGAAGGAACCTAGAGATGAAAATCGCCGATGTGCGCGCACGTGCGTTCGCCATGCCGCTCAACAATCCCTCCTATCCGCCCGGACCCTATCGTTTTTATGATCGCGAATATTTCGTGGTCGAATATCTGACCGATCCGGGCGCCTTGCGCGCCGTCGTGCCGGAGCCGCTCGAAATCTCCGATCCAATCGTCAAATTTGAATTCATCCGCCTGCCGGATACGACCGGCTTCGGCGATTTCACCGAATGCGGCCAGATGATCCCTGTCCGCTTCCAAGGCGAGCAGGGAATCTACGTTCATTCGATGTATCTCGACAACGAGGCTCCGATCGCGGGGGGCCGCGAGATTTGGGGGTTTCCGCAGAAACTGGCGCGTACCAAGCTCTCCCACGAGAGCGAAGTGCTTGTCGGCAGGCTGCAATTTGGCTCGGTGCTCTGCGCCATGGGCAGCATGGGGTATAAGCACGAGGAGCTCGATCACGGCCCGATCCTGCGCGAACTTGGCGAGCCTAATTTCCTCATCAAGATCATCCCGCACGTCGATGGCGGGCCGCGCATTTGCGAGCTTGTTCGCTATCGCTGGCAGGACGTTGCGCTCAAAGGAGCCTGGGGCGGACCAGCGGCGCTTCAGCTCTTTGCCCATGCGACGGGAAATGTCTCGAAACTTCCGGTTCTCGAAGTGATCTCCGGCACCCATTTCATCGCCGATGTGACGCTCGGCCTCGGCGAGGTCGTGCATGATTATTTGTCCCAAAACCATGGGGTGCCGGTTCAAAACCTTTCTCTCGAAGCGGAGCCGGCGCAATGAATGAAATGCGTCCGCCGCGCGTCAAGGCGCACAAAAACAACATCTCGGCGATCACCAGCCGCTACGACCGCGTCGCGCTGGTGCTGCAAGGCGGCGGCGCATTGGGGGCTTATCAGGTCGGCGTCTATCAGGCGCTCGCTGAAGCCGAATGCGAGCCAAATTGGATTTCGGGCGTCTCCATTGGCGCGATCAATTCGGCGCTCATCGCTGGCAACAGACCGGAAAAGCGGCAGCAGAACCTCGAAGAGTTCTGGTCCACCGTCTCCGGCCGCAAGATCTGGGCCTTTACGCCGGAAGGCGACATTTTCCGCGATCTGCGCAATCAGACAAGCTCGCTGATGACGCTGCTCTATGGCCAGCCGGGTTTTTTTCAACCGCGCAGGCCCAGTCCCTGGCTGCAACCTCCTGGCGCGCTTGGCGCAACCAGTTACTACGATTCCGGCGCTTTAAAAGACACGCTCGAAAAGCTCATCGATTTCGATCTTCTGAACGATGGCCGCAAGCGGCTCAGCGTCGGCGCCGTCAATGTGCGAACCGGCAATTTCGCCTATTTCGACACCCAGAAGCAAAGAATTGGACCCGAGCACATCATGGCCTCTGGCGCCCTACCCCCGGCGCTTCCGGCGGTGAAGATCGATGGGGAATATTACTGGGACGGCGGCATCGTCTCCAACACGCCGCTGCAATATCTCTTAGAACAGGACGAGCACCAATCGTCGCTCGTGTTTCAAGTGGACCTCTTCAGCGCGCGCGGCGCCCTTCCCCGCCAGATGTCGGATGTCCTCACGCGCCATAAGGAGATCATGTATTCGAGCCGCACCCGCCAGAATACCGATGCCTTCGCCCGCGCCCACAATATCAAAATGCGGCTCGCCGAAGCCCTGTCGAGAGTTCCTCCCGAGGCGCTGAAGCCGGGCGAAAAGGAATTCGTCGCGGAATGTTCGAAATCAGCGATCGTCAATATCGTGCATCTCATCTATCAGCACAAAAATTACGAAGGCCACGCGCGGGACTATGAATTTTCCGGCACCTCGATGCGCGAGCATTGGGACTCGGGCTATGAAGATACTTTGCGCACGCTTCGCCATCCCGAATGGCTGGAGCGCTCGGCGATCACGCGCGGCGTGACGGTCCACGATCTGCACCGGGAGGATCCGACGTAAACTCCACCGGTTTTAAAAACATTGAGATGCCGTTTTAAATGTTCGTAGCCTGCCGAGCCGACGTCGCGGAAAATCAAATCGCGACCTGCCGGCCGATTTCAACGACGTTGTCGCGTGGAAGTCTAAAGTAATCGCTGACATGCAAAGCATTTCGCTCCATCGCGGCGAACAGCGCTACTTCCCACCAAGCCAAACCTTTTCCGTCGCTACGATGAATGATCGTTTCGCGGGCCACATAATAGGTGACATCGTCGGGATCGAGGGAGCAGCCTTGCTCGTGCGCCTCCCTCAAAAGCGCGGGAATGTCCGGCCTTTCCAAAAATCCGTAATGTGCCGTCGCACGCCAGAAATTGGGTGCGACCTCAATCGTCGCCAGGCGCTTGGACGCGTCGATCCACGGGACAGATTCGACCACGACCCTGAGGATGAACAGATGATCATGCAATGCCTTGTTGTGCTTCACATGCCAGACCACGACCGGCGGCGTATCGGCCAAAGTCCGGGTCAGGAATACGGCAGTGCCGGGAACTCGCGGAATCTCGCGGGACTCGAGCGAGCGCATGAATTCGGCGACCGGGATCAAACGCGCGCTGAGAACTTGTGCGACCGTTGCTGAACCGCGATGCCAGACAAACATGACGCCATAGACCATGCTGGCGAGGAGCAGCGGAACATAGCCGCCGTCGGCGACCTTCACGAGATTGGCGAGGAAGAAGCTGGCATCGACGCAGAGAAAAGCACCCGCAACCGCTCCACTTGCCATAAGGCTCCATCCCCAAACCTCCCGCATGGCGATGAACAAAAGCGCCGAGGTCATAAGCATGGTCGCCGAAACCGCGATTCCATAGGCGGAGGCCAGGTTGTCGGACTTTTCGAAAAAGAGCGTCAGGCCGACCGTGACAAACATGAGCAACCAGTTGACGACCGGGACATAGATCTGACCGTAGCCCTTTTCAGAGGTCTGGGTGATCCACAGACGCGGCAGCCAGCCGAGTTGGATCGCTTGCCGAGTCATCGAGAACGCACCCGTCACGATCGATTGACTGGCAATAATCGTCGCAAGCGTCGCCAGAATAACGAAGGGAATAAGCAGCGACTCGGGACACAGCCGGTAGAAAATATTGTCGGCGGTTGATGCGCCATCGAGCACGATCGCGCTTTGCCCCGCATAATTCAAGATGAGGCTCGGAAAGACGATAACCGTCCAGGCGAGCCGGATTGGGCGCGGGCCAAAATGCCCCATGTCGGCATACAGCGCCTCAGCTCCGGTCACGCAGAGGAAGACGCCGCCCAGAACGATGAAACTCGCATAGCCATTGGACAACAGATAGGTCAGCCCATAAAGCGGATTTAGGGCGGCGAACACAATAGGGTGCCGGACAATGCCCCAGATTCCAAGGACCGCGATCGACACAAACCAAAGACCCATGATCGGGCCAAAGGCCTTGCCGATGCGCGATGTGCCGAGCGGCTGGATCGAGAACAAGGCAATCAGAATCGCGACCGCGGCTGGCAGGACATAGGCCCTTAAGGCCGGTGTCGCGATATTGAGGCCTTCAAGAGCAGAAAGGACCGAAATGGAAGGGGTGATCGCGCCGTCGCCATAAATCAACGCGGCGCCGAACAATCCAATAGCGACAATCGCCGGCCTTTGATGTCTTTTGATGCCGAGCAACGCCATGAGGGCGAGAATGCCGCCTTCGCCATCATTGTCGATACTCATCGCAAAGATCACATATTTAATCGAGGTGATGACGATCAGCGTCCACAGAATCAGCGAGAGGACACCGAGGACGACATCGGGGGTCGGCGTGCCGCCAGTTAGATTGAGAACGGTCTTGAGGGTATAAAGCGGGCTCGTGCCAATGTCGCCAAAGACGATTCCAAGCGCTGTCAGGCTCGTCACCAGCAACTTTGGGCGCACAGCGTCAGGTTGATGAGTTTCTAGAGCGCCTTGGACCAAGCTTGCTGTCCTTGTTTCTCAGAGCCGAAAGAGGCGGCAGCTCGGGATGCCTGTACAAACGAAGGATGTCGCCTTTAGTTCGGCGGCAACGCACTTTTCCGGAGAGAATTGGCTTTTCCACGCGTCGCCTTCACCCAATC
>CAYTRB010000230.1:3335-4936 GCA_964440215.1 uncultured Methylocapsa sp. | reverse complement strand
GTTGACCGGGTGTCGTTCATGCCGCCCTTTGGCCACTCTCGATGATCTCAGCGCAACTTGACGATGTCCGCCAAACCCTTGATCAGCTATCGCGTCATCGTCGATCTCATCGCCGCCACTACCACGAAAACCGGCTTGAATGTTCACTGTGAATTCGACGACAACAAATATCCCAAAGGCGTTGTCGTCTCCGATGACGAAATGGAAAGCCTCAACATCCAGCGTGCCGCCTTCCACGGCCAATGGAATTATACCATCGCTCCTGCAAACCAATCACAGAAAGCGATTGTTTCCTGACGGGCCTTTAGTCTGCATGCGCCGCGATCCCGAGCAATTCCCTGGAAAGTTCGACATGTTTTTTGACGTAAGCGTGCGAACTCAAGCCATCCGGCCCCATCCGGGCTTGCGCGCGTTCAACCTGAAGACGTAACGCTTCACCGTCCGCAGCGAGGTCTCGTATCGCACGGCGGATCGCCTCTGCGTCTTGAGTTGGGATATATTTGACCTCCGCGTCCGAGAAATACGAATTGAGATCGCCCGAGTCGCTACACACGACAGGGACCCCGCGAACCACCGCCTCCTCGACAACCGTTATACCCGACGCGTGGATATTCGGTTTCATAACCAGCACCGCCATGTCGGCCCATTCATAAAGCTGCAATAACTCGCTATTCGATCTCAACTTTACAATTTCGATATTTTTGATCCTGGCAACGCGTTTTTTGTTGACCTTTTGAGACGCGATTCGAAGCTCGTAGCCTTCCATGGTCTTGACCGCGTCAATCAAGGTTTGCCAGTCCCGACCTTCGTCGTTGCCCAATGAGACGAGCCGGATAGCGGGATACAACGCGCGTGGCTGACGCCGGACCATGTCTTCCGCCTTGATGCCGAAAAGGACGAGCTCCGAACGGACATGCGGCAGCAGCTTTCGAGCGGCTTTCAGACTCGCGGGGCAGTTAACGGTTATTACATCGGCCTTGGAGAGTAATTTGCGGAACAGCCAGCGATTTGGCGCCGGAAACTTTCGCCATCTGTCAAACAGCCACACCATGTTGGCGATCAATTTGGGTTTGTGCTTCGGCCGCGTCAGGAGAAACAGCAATAAGACAGCTAGGTTTTGAGATTCGGTATAAGTCCAAATGACATCGGCGTCATATATGCCCTTACGATTATGCCAGGAATGAACGAAATCGAAGCCTAAAATGGCGCGAACACTTAAACGGAGAAATTTCTCCACCAGATTTTCAGCTTTATCCACCGCGAAGACAACACGGCAATTGTCCATTCCGGCGCGATGAAATCCATAGGGGAACGGCTCGTTGATGCCGAGTAATTGGCCGTTTTCATATCTTTGATTCCAGCTGCCCCGGCCATATGCCAAGTGAACAAATACATTAATGACATTGCTTTCTGCGGTGGTCATAATAAACTTGTCTTATCGTTCGTTTATGAATGGCCCTTTTTCAAATAGGGGAAAAGAGGGCCTATTCTCCTCGCGTGAACCAGCCTCCGTGTTCAGTCGGCAGCGAAACAGAGTTGTTTTGCGAGCAAGGCAAAATCGGTGCCCACGACTTGGTCCATGTTGTAGTAACGGTATTGGG
>CAYTRB010000230.1:0-3235 GCA_964440215.1 uncultured Methylocapsa sp. | reverse complement strand
GGTATTGGGTAATAAGGATCGCCATCGGATATGGGATGGTCCCTGACCACGGAAATCTCTGAATGCTTTTGCGCAGTTAGTTGTTTAAACTCCATAATTAAGGTATAATTGTGATTATTGGATGATTAACCGTTCCCACGGGTTGATAACGGTCCAGGTTTGGCAGTGAAAAGCCGGAGGTGGTCGTCACCTTGGATAATCTACGCAACTCCCGCCTCATTGCGCGCCGTCACCAACTTTTGGCTTGCGCCGCCATAAAATGCCCATACCGGTTGGTTCCCATCCGGATGTTAAGGCATCGACGATTTCCTTCGGCATATCCTCCATATCCTGATCCATTTCAATGACCGCCGGGGCGATACTGCCGCTGCGAAGACCATCGCGCAGCTCTGCGAATGACGTATCGGGAATTAGGTGGCGAATTTCGCTATTCAGGGAAAAGTAAAAATATGCAGGCCTCCGGAATGCGACGCCGGCTGACCATGCACGCATGACGGTTGCGTTTGGCGGGGTTTGTTCTACGACGTAGCGCAAGGTTTCAAGAGCAACATTGTTTCGCCCCAATGCATTTTTTTCAAAATTTGCCAGCGACACGCCGTGCAGGACAACAACCAGAAAAAGGACCACGACAGGTTGTAAGATTTTATGTTCTGGCCAGACGAGCGTCCTCGTCACAAATGTCATGCCAATTCCTCCAAGGATCGCAGCATATGGCAGAAATAAAAAGATATATTGTCGCTGTACAATCGGAAAGACGGGCATGAAAAGCACCATAGAAAACAGCGGAGCCAAGATCGCCAGCCGCCAAATAGCCAAATCCGGCTTTAGCCTTAGGCATTCAATTAGACCGATGCCGGCAAGAAAGATGAAAAGGCCATCGTTCCTACAGATCTGGGTGATAATCGGGCCAATTGTCGTCGCGTCGTGTTTCCATTTAGCCCCTAAGAGGAAATTGTCTTTGACGAAATCGGCTAATGCTCCATGCGACCAAAAATAGAAAAGCACCGGAACTGCCGCCATCACGGCGCTTCCAGCAAAAATACCGCATCCCTGCACAAGGTGGTGGGCGGGCATCCGCCGCTGTGCGAAGATTATAAAAAATGTTGCGGCCAAGCCTGGGACGGCAAGGACAATTTTCTGGGTCGTTAGTACCGCAAGTGCAACCGCAGCGCCCGATAGCACAAGGTACCATCTCCATTTGCTCGACACTCTAGCCAACATTAACGATAGGGTGGATATAAGCAACAGCAACGCCCCCAGTTGATCGGGTCTGATTTCGACTCCTGTTTCAATGAACACGACGGAAGTAACCAAGAGGGCGCTAGCAAACAGTGCTTCTGTCTGTCCCGCGATTTTGCGCGTTATAATGCTGACGAGCATAAGAATGCATGCGCAGAGGGCAACGCCCATGACCCTGATTTCCAGAACGAGCCGGATGGCATCATCGCCATCGGTCATGACATTGCGACTGGAGAGCAGGGGCGAAATCAAGAAATGGTAAAGAGGAGTATGATGCTCGAAAAAATCTCTGTAAGGAACTGCGCGCGTTGCGATTAGCCACGCCATTTCTAAATGCTGAAATTCGTCAGCGTTGAACGCGCGAACCCACGCCGTCCACGCCAAGAGAATGATCATGCCAACAACGAAAACACACAAGGCCATAGGCAGCGCTTGATCCGTGGGGGGGAGCAATTTGGCAGGCCACAATCGATCGCCATATCGACAGCGTAGTATTGAAGCGGTGGCTTTTTTTGAGGCCCGCGGCGAGGAAAACACAAGACTGCGCGCGCCAACATAGTTGAGGCTCAGAGCGAATGCCGAAGCAGCCGCGAGGGCGACGACCGGCTGGCTGAGTGGGTGCGGCAGAATAACTATGATGAGCGTGTACACTGCCATGTTCGCGGCAAACCCCGTGCTTTGGACCGTCAGATAGGCAACGAACGCCTGAGCCCAACGACGCTGCGAACCGGAGAATGTCCAGTACCTGTTCAGCCCGAACGTTACCAATACGGCAACAGCAAACGAACCGATGCGCGCCAACAAGGGACCAAGACCGGTCACAGTGATCACGAGTTGCAGCACGCCAGCATCGACCAGAAACCCCAGGCAGCCAACCACAAAGAAGCGCGCGAACCTAGCTTGCTCTCGCGCTAGCAACGCGTAGACCGAAGTTGGCTGCATCAGCTCCGCTCCGGCGGAGCATTAAGGTAGAAAAGCCGCTTCATCTCGAGGCGTGTCCGCGTCACCATTTCAAGAATCAACCCGGCGAGGAAGCTGAGGATCCCTGACAAAGCAATGCCGACGCACAAAATAGCCGTTGGAAAGCGCGGCACCGTGCCCGTCTGCAGGTAGAATTCCCAGATCGGGAAACTGAGCCCTACTGCCGCTGCGACTAGAAAGATGCCCAATAGCCCGAAGAAGACAAATGGCCGCTCATCCTTGATCAGACGAGCGATAAGAAAGAGGATTCTAAGTCCGTCCCTGTATGTCCGCAGTTTGCTCGTCGAGCCTTCCGTGCGTGAGCGATACTCTGCTGCGGCCTCGACGCAAGGGACGCGCAACTCAAGAGCATGGACAGAAATCTCGGTCTCAATCTCAAAGCCGCTCGACATGGCCGGGAAAGACTTCACAAAACGACGCGAGAGTACCTTATAGCCGGAGAGCATGTCAGTGAATTGACGGCCAAAAATTTTGCGCACTAAACCGGTCAACACGCGATTGCCAAAGTGATGCCCCTGGCGATACGCCAGCCCGCTTGCCGGTTGGCGTGCGACATTGACAAAGTCGAGGCGCTCCAAGATGAGCTTATCGATAAGTGCGGGCGCGACCGCCGCGTCGTATGTGCTATCACCATCCACGAGCACGTAAACATCTGCGTCTACGTCGGCGAACATGCGCCGCACAACGTTGCCCTTGCCTTGATTAGGTTCGCCGCGAACGATGGCACCGGCTGCTACCGCATGTGCACTTGTCTGGTCGGTAGAGCCGTTATCGTAAACGTAGATGTCCGCGGCTGGGCATGCGCGCCTGAAGTCCGCTACGACACATCCAATCACCTTCGCTTCATTGTAGCATGGAATGAGAATGGCGACCTTATCGACGCTCAAGTTCTGCCACCATCCCGCGGGGCCAATCAATTGGGCTGACTTCGGCAAGCGTCATGCGAAAACCCCACATCAACGAACGCGGAATTTACTTCGAATTAAACTTTCGGTCAACGCCCAAATGGAGTTGT
>CAYTRB010000229.1:0-4953 GCA_964440215.1 uncultured Methylocapsa sp. | reverse complement strand
GAGCCACCATGCGTGATCGCCTAATAGACGGCCCGACGACAATGTCGTTCCTTTCGCGATACCTGTAAATACCAATACGGTGTCATCGTCCGCATTAGGAACCGACAGACCGAGCGGAACAGCTTCGTCCATCGGCTGCGGCGCCTGCTCATTGACGAAGAGCTTTGCGTTTCTATGAATTGCAGGCTCGGCCCTTGCTCGCTCCAAAGAGAGAGACCAAAATGAACTGGATTCGCTTCCGCTCTTGTTCGTCCCGCTCGTCCAAGGCATGCCGGCGATAAAGAATGCAAATCCGGCCATTACGACCATAGCGCACGTCGAACGCCACATCACACCGGCAGCCGAACCAGATCGCGCCACAGGCAAAGCTCCCGGCGGTTGCGTTGGCTCGCGTGATTCTGATGGGCGAAAGTCTTCGATCGCCAAACCCGCTTCCTGCGTGTTGATGAACGGATCGAATGGGCAAAGTCCGCATGCGGGGAAGCCCGTCAAACCAAAATCCCCCGTTGTTTCCCGGACAGCTTCGCTCATCCAGTTCTTTGTGAAGGACGGCGGCTCTTTAGAGTTGACTCTTAAGTCCGGCCGATTGCCCATAAAGTGCCCCCACACTCACTTGCCCCCCGAATTTGGTGAGGTTTATTTTTCTTGGAAATGCTATCGACCAAATTGGTAGAGTAATTCGGGCTCTCAATCAATTGCCGCGCCCGCGAACGATCCACCTGTCGCGTTATAGTTTAATACTTTTGATGAATTTCACGCTTGGACTTGCGGGATTGCTACAATAGGCGCGGGACGCGGCACCAACTTATTATTTGGGCAAAAGTCCATCCGCCGCCGCTTCTCGGATCGAGCAAAGGATTTCGCGCAAAAGACAAGTTTCGCGCATTGCGAGCGTATGTTCTTCTATCGTGACGTTATCTTTCACTTGACATGGCGTGGTGGTAAAACCGTCAGATGTTTCGGAATGGAGAAACTGAAGATGGGAATAGCAACGGGTCAACAAATCATCACCGTGGCAACGGCGCTTGCGCTAGCCGATGGCAATACATTTAGCAGCCTCGGCGTAGCCGAGCAGCTGCTCTACCTTCAACTGGCGCAGGCAACCTTACCGGCAAGCCAAACAACAGCGGCCCAAGGCAGCATCATCAAGCGGTGATGGCCCCAGTCTTGAGACTCACGCCTTCCACGTTCCCGCCGGCGGCGCGGCGAGCGAAGCTCACCCGGCACCAATCAATTATGGCTCAAGTGCTCGTCGAGGCCTGGCACGGCTTCCGGAGACGGCTTCGCAGAGCATCGATTCGGCACTGTATTCCCAAAACGGACAAACGATCGCGCTTAATGGGTGGCGAAGAGCCTGGCTCTGATGAAGGCGCCGGCCGATTGCAGCGCATGGCGGCCCTCTTCAAGCGTGGCGGCCCAAAGATGCCATGCATGGATCATGTGCGGCCAAATCTCAAGAGTCACCGGCACATCGGCGCCGCCCGCACGCGACGCAATCCGGGCGGCGTCGTCGAGCAATGTCTCGGCCGAGCCGACCTGCACCAGCAGAGGCGGCAGCCCCGAGAGGTCCGCCCGCAGCGGCGAGACGAGCGGATTTGCGGGATCCGTGCCGCCAAGATAAGCTGCGGCAAGGTCCTGCAAATAAGGCTTTTGGATCAGCGGATCGACATCGGCTTTGGTCGCGAGGCTTTCGCCCGTCATTTCGAGATCGACCCAGGGCGATACCAGCCATGCACAGCCGGGCAATGTCTGATTGGCTTTTCGCAGAGTGAGCAGCAAAGCGAGCGAAAGGCCACCCCCCGCACTGTCTCCTCCAAGTGCGATATGCGGTGGAGCAATGCCTTGCTCAAGGAGAAAGGCATAGGCCGCGCGGGCATCATCGAGCGCGGCAGGGAATGGGTGTTCCGGCGCCAGCCGGTAGCCCACCGCTAGCGTGCGGACGCCCGCGGCGCGGCCTGCCTCAGTGACCATGCCACGATGGCTTATAATCGAGCCGGAAGAGTACCCGCCCCCGTGAAAAAAAAGCAGGACACGCGAAGGATCGCTGCCAGGCGCCAAGGACCATTCAACCGGAATGCCTTCGACATCCGCCGGTTCGAGCGAAATATCGGAGGCAACCGGATAGGTTGAAGCAATCGAATCGAGCCGCTGGCGCCGCTCGCCGAGACCGGACGGCCTTGGCTGCGATCGCAAAAGCGCGCGTATCGCTTCGATTCCCGTATCCGGCACGCGCTTACTCCTAAATATGGATCGAGCGCTTATCGACCCCGAGCGCGGCTTCGCGGACCGCTTCGGAGAGCGTCGGATGCGCGTGGCAAGTACGGGCGAGATCCTCGGCCGAGCCGCCAAACTCCATTAGCACACAGGCCTCGGCGATAAGCTCGCCAGCCCCCGCGCCGATGATGTGAACACCAAGCACCCGGTCCGTTGCGGCGTCGGCGAGGATTTTTACAAAGCCTTCCGTGCGACGGTTCGCCCGCGCCCTGCCGTTGGCGGTGAAAGGGAATTTTCCAACCCTATAGGCAACGCCCTTGGCTTTGAGATCCTCCTCGGTGGCGCCGACCGAGGCGATCTCCGGCATCGTGTAGACGACAGAAGGTATGGCCTCGTAATTCACATGGCCATGCTGGCCCGCGATGATTTCGGCAACCGCGATCCCTTCATCCTCGGCCTTGTGGGCAAGCATGGGCCCGCGCACGACATCGCCGATCGCATAAAGGCCCGGCACATTGGTCGCGAAACGCTCGTCGATCACGACCCGCCCACGTTCCTGCGCAACGCCGAGAGCGTCCAGGCCAAGCCCATCCGTGACCGGCCGCCGGCCGATCGCGACGAGCACGACATCGGCGGCAAGGACGGAAGCATCGCCGCCGCCGGATGGCTCGATACTCACCGCCAAATCCGCTTTCGTTTTTTCGACCTTCGTCACTTTATGGCCGAGATGGAAATGAAACCCCTGCTTTTCCAGCATGCGCTGAAACTGCTTGGCGACTTCGGTATCCGTGCCCGGCAAGATGCGATCCAAAAATTCGACGACGGTGACCTCGGCGCCGAGCCGGCCCCAGACCGAGCCGAGTTCGAGACCGATCACGCCCGCGCCAACAATGAGAAGTTTGCCGGGAACCTTTTCCAGCGACAGCGCGCCGGTCGAGGAAACGATCGTCTTCTCATCGATTGCGATACCGGGAAGCGGGACGACATCGGAGCCGGTCGCGATCACGATGTTTTTCGCCTCGACCTTTTGCGTCGAACCATCCTCTGCCTTCACATCGACCACGCCCGGGGCTTTGATCGTTCCATGCCCGAAAAAAGCGTCGATCTTATTTTTCTTGAAGAGAAAGCCGACGCCATTGACATTGGCGGCAACGGTGTCGTCCTTGTGCTTCATCATCAAGGCGAGATCGAGTTCCGGCTTGCCGGTGATCACGCCAAAGCCCGCGAGATCATGCAGGACCTCGGCGAATTTATCGGATGCCTGGAGCAGCGCTTTCGATGGAATGCAGCCGATGTTGAGGCAGGTTCCGCCATGCGTCTTGCGCTTTTCGACGACCGCGACCTTGAGGCCGAGCTGCGCCGCCCGGATCGCGCAGACATAGCCGCCGGGACCGGTTCCGATAACAATGAGATCATAGGCCATGAGGTCTATCCAATTTCGCCGGGCGGCGGCCCCAGGCCTGAACGACGCGCGGAACGCCCGCCACGGTTCGCGGATTTTCCGCAAAGCGCGTGAGATCCTCGATCAATCTATCGATGTCTTGCCGCGAGGCAAGACCTTCCTCGATGATGGCATCCGCGATATTTTCCAAGGTGATGGGATTGAGAAGCTTGACTTCGCCCGCCGTTCCCGCCGGTTGGACTATATTCATTGTAACATCATCCAAGCCTGCATCGGTCAGCAAGAATGGCAAGCGCGGCCCGATGTTTGGGTCGCCGCCGCGTTTGCGGGCCAATCGGCAATAGAGGTCCTTGTATCGCTGAAAGGCCGCAGAATCGGGATAGGTGAAATAGCCATCGAAGTCTACATCCTCGACAATGACGAGCCCACCGGGACGCAGATGTTTGCAAAACGCGGCAACCGCGCGCGACGGGTCGTCGAGATGGGTGAGCAGGAACCTGGCATAAACAACATCGAAGACAGAGCCAATATCAGTGTCCGTGGACCGGATGTCGAAATAACGGAATTCCACATTGCGAATTCCGAGCGCATCGGCTTCGCGGCGCGCGATGTCGAGTTTGGCTTCATCCATGTCGAAACCGATGGCCTTGCCGCCCGGGCCGACGCGCCTGGCAAGCTCCAAGGTAACGTCGCCGCCGCCGCAACCGGCATCGAGGCAGAGTTGCCCGCCGCTGATGGAGAGACGGTCAAACAAGGACGCTGTGCTCGCATACATAACGCGGGCCAGAATCCTTAGCCGCTCACGGCCTCCGGCGCCGCCGCGAATTATGTAATCCTTAGCCTGCAGCATAGCGGACTCTTCTTCCGACCTGGGCTGTACTCCAAGTCGCGTCACGATGCTCGCTTTGGCGCATTAAAGGCCCACACATGCCCGAACGGGTCGCGCACCTGGCCATAGCGTGCACCCCAGAACATGTCGTCGGGTTTCAAGATCACCGCCGCGCCCCGCAGCCTCGGCGCGCGAAACAGCGTTATCGACGCCGGACGGCTCGGAAAGATTGATGTGAGTGACTATGCTGGCGCCGCCGCGGCTGATCGGCGACAGCACGTTGCCATGATACTCGGGAAATTCGTCGTGGAGCATGACTTCGCCACCGAACATCGCGATATTAGCGTGCAGCACGCGCTTGCCATCTTCCGCCATCTTCTTGAACGTGCAGGATGCGCCGAATGCCTTCTCATAGAAGGCGATGGCGGCGTCTCCGCCTTTCACGCAGAGATGCACTTGGATAGGCGGCGGGTTCGGTCCAAATGCCACGGCAACCCCTTTTTGTATT
>CAYTRB010000228.1:0-5038 GCA_964440215.1 uncultured Methylocapsa sp. | reverse complement strand
ATATACTAATCTCTTCAGAGCTTTGCTAGCCTTTTGATTTCTGATAATCTTTAATATCTGTGAAGGCGGTCTCCGACCATCTCCTGCTCATATTGCGGGTCGAAGGCCGAGGCGGCCATGAAGACCGGCAAGCCATCGAGGTCGCGCGCCATCGACTGGTCCCCCTGGACGCACTGCAGCTCCCATCGAACAGGCCGTGCGCATTAACGCAGACGCGGCGATCTTTTGGGCCTGCGTCTGAAGCAGGCGGAAAAAAATCCGCAAAGTCGAGCTGAGTGTCTATATACTTCTGTTCTGATTAATAATTTACCGGTCTTGTCGTCGAACGCCTCCTCAACATCGCCTGCGCCATGCTCCGTAACGGCACTACGTTCAATCCTTCGCTAGCCGGCGAAAAGGCCCCTTGTTAAACGGTGGGGCGTCCCCACGCTTCACTAGAGATACGCTTCAAGTTCGCGTGCAGCTTGCTGCGGCGGCCTTTGCAGATTGAACGCGTTCACGAATTTTCCGCGTTTGTCCATGAGATAGACGACACCGGTATGATCGACCGTATAGTCGCTGGGATTTTCGCCAGGCACTTTTCTTGCGTAGACGCGGAAGGCCTTGGCGATGGCCTCGATTTTCTGGCTATCGCCAGTCAACCCGATGATGCGGGAATCGAAGTTTTCAAGATAGGTCTTCAAAACATCCGGCGTGTCGCGCTCAGGATCGACGGTGACGAAAAGCGCCGCAATCTTCTTGTCCGGCCCCAGCTCCTTGAACACAGCCGAAATATCGAAGAGCGCCGTCGGACAAAAGTCCGGACAATGCGTGTAGCCGAAAAACACCAGATAAGGCTGCCCGGCCAAATCTGCGTTCGTCACCGCGCGGCCATCTTGCCCGATCATGGTGAAGGAACCGCCGATCTCGGGTGAATCGGGATTTGGGCGCCCTGGCATAACGGGATAAACTACGCCACCAAGAACGGCGAGGCCAAGCGCGAAGCCAATGACAATGGCACGAAGCTGGTGGGAAGCCCGTTGCTGGGGAGCCTTCTTCGACACTGCTTCATCTTTCTTTCTCGGAGAGAGGCGGCGCCGGGTGTCGATTCGACGAACGAAAGCCCCTGGGAGAGAGTACGCCCCCATGCATGACGCACCCCGGCGCAGCCTCTCTAATTGTTAAGACGCGCCATGGAGGACTAACCTGCCAAGTCAAAACAAACAATCGGCAATGTCTCCCGGTTGATCCAAATTTGCCACATAAGGCGAGTCAAAACGGAGTTAGACGGATGACGCAATTTACTTCCCTGCGAAAATTGCCGCAAATGTCCGAGGCGGCGGCCGAGTTCGTCGGGCTCATCTAGTCGAGGCAGCTGCCGCGCTAAAGGCGTGGTCACAAGCGTGGGACTCATCTAGCTGCTCGAGCCGCACCGTTCTCGGCGGCGCCGGGGAGGTTCTGGCGAAGCCGCACAATGCAACGGTTGCCCAGCCAATTCTCGCCATCGATGACGCGGAATTCTCTCGCCATGTCAGAAACCTCTGTGGTTTGACGTTCCCAGCGAAGCCCATAAAATTATTCCATGAGGCGATCAAACACGGTTTGACAGTCTAAGGCATTGGTTTCGAGAGGCTTCTTTACTCCCTAACCATTATGCTTCGACTGTTTCGATGAATGAGACCGCGATAGCGGCGCCGGGTGCTGGCTTTGAGGACGGGGAGTTTCCGCCAAGGTTCGAATGCAAGGCATGACACGATCAGCGCGTTCGCGCTTTATACCCCTTTTGTTGGAAGCCTCGTCGCCGCGTCCGCCCGATGCGCAGGCGGAGAACTTCGCCACCCGACCGGGCCTTGGCGCGGAAGCCTTTGTCGAGGGGCATCACGTCGCGGTTGGCGTGGATCGCTTCATGAAGGCTCAGGGTATCGACGTGAAGGGATTCGCCGACCCGGCGGTACGGTTCGCAGCGGATGGGAAGACTCCGCTTTATGCATCGATCGATGGAAAGCTCGCGAGCCTTCTCGCGATCGCCGATCCCATTGCTCCGACAGCGCGGCACGCCGTCGAGGCGCTGCGGGGACTGGGCGTCGAAGTCATTAGGGTGACGGGCGACGATCACCGCACGGCAACGGCCGTCGCCAAGACGGCTGGGATCGACACCGTCGTCGCCGAAGTGCTACCGGAAGGCAAACTCGCGTCCCTCCTGGAGCTTCTGGCACGGCATCGATGATGCGCCGGCGCTGGCCGGAAACCGATGTCGGTCTCGCGATCGGCAGTGGAACCGATGTCGCCATCGAGCGGGCCGACGTCGTGCTGATGACGAATGACCTCAGAGCGGCGGCGACAGTAGTAGCACTCAGGCGGGTCACGCTGCGCAAAATCAAGCAGACTCTGTTTTAGGCTTTCGCCTATAACATCATCTTGATCCCGGTCGCGGCTGGAGCGCTTTACCCTGCATTCGGCATCCTTCTGTCGCCAATGCTGGCCGCCGGCGTCATGGCATTTTTATCGGTCTTACCCCACGGGATCACAGTAAATAATCCAAATACTTCAAAAGTCCTCGTCGAATCGCATAGTCCGCGCCGAACTCCTACGCGCACTGAAGGCTTAGATTCAGTGCTGCATCCGTCTATGCCTCACATGACAATAATGCTGTCTAGGATTCCACCTTATGGAGCGTGTTGTTGGTGCTTGCCATCTTTGGCCAAGATCGGGTCTTCCTTGGGTGCCGTATCATCTTCTTCGACCATGAATTCGACTGGCACGCTGTGCAGCTTCTCGAAAACGAGAGTCCCATTCACCATCGTGTCCGCCTCTAAAGCCTTTGTAATTTTGCCAAATTTGAATTGATATTCGGTCGGCGGCAGTTCGATGCTTCCATGCGGCTTGATGACGAGACCTTCTTCAAAGGGCCGTGACGTGAAATGGCCGTCTCTCTCGGTCAACTTATACAATACGCCGATTCCTGCGCCCTCGATGGTGGCGCCGAGAAGACGCTCCGGCTCATCCCCGTCATTCTGAATTTCGATGATGCAGGAGTATGTGCCAGGCGCCCCTTCTGCTGCCTCGCGCACCCAGGGATGACCGATCTTCAACTTGCCGACAATCACTTGATGCGCTGATCCGGGCAAGGAAACACCGATTGCTAGGACGGCGGCTAAAACGAATGTGAACACTCCAACTTTCATTAGCACTTCCTCCCCCTTCGCTGACAAAGGGCGTGTTGCTCCGCCCGTGCTACGCATTAAGTAAGAATGTGTGGGCCGATGACACGCATTGACGAAATGAGATTCCCGCCCGACGCTGAAAACGCCCCTTCATTCGTGGCCGACGCCAGATTTGCTCGGTAGAGAAGGCTTCGATAATGGCTACCGCTGAATCTCCATGCAGAGTGACGTTGCTTTGGAGCACAATAGAGCGCAACTCGGCAACCCAATTTGATCTGAATCAAGTAACCTTTTTGTGTCTTCGTCGTGTCCCTCTCCGCCGGCTGGTGTCGAGTCAGTTGCTCGCAGTGACTGACAAGAAAAGGCGTTAGCTCCCGATCTATGCGGCGATGCCGATCTGGGTCTTCGATCCAATCGCGAGGAGGATGAATTTCGATAGATTCAGCACTTCTCCCGGTCGCCACACAATTTGAGACCCGATCGCTTTGTTAGGGTCCTATGCCGCCTACCCAAGGTCGATGTCAGGTTTATCGCCATCGGCAGCGGGGCAACGTTGGCACCCTGAGCCACGATCAGCTTGAACGCATCTCACTCCTCCTCGCTACGTACAAAGGCTGGCGACACCCTGCATCGTATCGCCGCCAGGCTCTATGGAGACCCCAGGCAATGGCGTGACATCATGAGAGCAAATCCCGGCATCGATCCCGCCGGTTGCACCAGGGCAAGTCATCAAATTGCCGAAGGTGCCGTAATCCAGTAAGAGGCGCGAGCTGACCAGGAATAACGCCTGCCTGGAGATTGCAAGTATCGTTACGGCAATCTCGAGCCGGTCAACGCGAAAATGAGGCGAGCCGCGGCCGTAGGGCAAAGAGTTTCCCGTTCGGTTTTCATGGATCGTGGTGAGAGGCTGCTCAGGGACGATCTAGCGACGGCTGTCTGGGAGAGCGGAAGACCGGGACGTGCGTGCGAAACAACCTCTCGATATGCCAGGACGCTCCAGACTAAAAAATTCCGCCAAATAACGGATTCAGAATCCCATCTATTATCAAAATACGCCGTTTTCCTTCCACCCCCCCGTTTACGCCTCCTTTTTGCGGGCTACACGACCTCTCTAACCGCGTTTAGGGGGGTACGCCCGGGATTGACGGCATAAATCACCGGCCTGCCCCCGATTTGGCACTTGAGACCATCAAATCGATCCCCGTCGCTCAGCGATCCATGGGCGCCCAAAAAGCCATTTGACCCACTGATCGCGACGAAAGGATAATAGCGATGAACCACTACGGCGATCTCCCTAACTATCTGTCCAAAGCATCTGCGTCATCCGAAATTCCATAGCGGATCTGGGATTTTGCTTCGGCGGCGACGTTCCATCAAAATTTCTGCGCCAGTCCGGCAAAAAAACTTCGCCTTGGCCCGTATTGCGGCGGGAATACGCCAATGCCGGTTCCACTTCTGATCTGATAAAGCGTGTCGAAGACGTTCACCACGTCGAAGCGCAGCGTAAGAGGCTTCATGTTCCAGCCTGTGAACTCATGTGTCAGTCCAACATTGAACTGCGCATAAGGTTGCTCATGGCCGATGTTGGCGTCGCCGCTGCGCAAGCCGCTGCCGTAGAACATATCGGTGCTGAACTTTGTGCCGTACCAGAGGTAGGTCAGGCCCGCCGAGCCGGTCAAAATTTGGGTATGATCCGTATAGATGAAGTGACTTTGGATGTACTGGTATTCCGTCAGGCCGCCGAGATCGGCAAGCGGCGTGGTGTTATCGAACAAATATTGGTTCGAAACCACGTCGGTGGCTCTCTGCTGGGCTGCCGCGAAGTTGACATAGGCCTGGAAATTGCCGCTGGTGAATTTCCCTTTCAGTTCGACGCCTTTATTATAGCCCTTCGC
>CAYTRB010000227.1:0-5056 GCA_964440215.1 uncultured Methylocapsa sp. | reverse complement strand
CCCGAAAATGGCGACGACCCAATCCTCGGTCGCCACATAATTGAGAATCTTGTCGATCTGTCCAGGCCGGTTTTTCGATTTGTCGGGCAACAGCACGCTCCAGGGATAGTCGCAACGCACGACGCTGCCAACGAAAACGACATGATGGAATTTCGCCGCCGGATAGTGCAGCAAGGCGCGCGCCAGGAGATAGGCGCCGTTCGAATGCCCGACATAGGAAAAGTTCGCGCCAGGATAGAGAGCGCGCATCAAGACGTAATGATCCATGAGCCAACCCGTCTTCCAATGGCGTACCCATGGCAACACGAAAGGAAATATCGCGAAATAGCCATAGGTTCTCGTGAAGGAGCGAAACACGCGCTGCTCGCGCTCGCCCTGTTGTTTGACGGCGCGCGCGACCTTGTGAGTCCAGAACCCCTTGTCGCGGATGCCGTGGATCACAAAAACCACGTCGGTCGTTTTTTCGTCCGGCGTGGCAGCCAGCGTATCGGCCATGTGGGTGCGGGCGATAGCGATCTTTTCGAGGTTGTCGCGACTGTCGCCGGCGGCTTTCGCCAGCAACAGAAATCGCGCCTGATCAGTCAGAGACGATTCTCGACAAACATTCGCAAGGGATTTGGCGTCCGGCGCGAAACCGCCGCCGAGCGCATCCTCCAGCATCTTGCGCTGATCCGCCTCCGGCTTCCGCATTTTTATGGCCGCGTGATGCGTGGTGTCCGGCATCTCGATCAGCACGAAGGACGCATTGTCGCCTTTGTGAACGACGATATCGACCGCGTCGTCGGGGGAAACCAGATCATCGACGGCGCCCAGTAGTTGAACCACGAAAATCGGAGGCAGGGCTTCCCACATGGAGAATCGCCTGCCTCGTCCCTTCAATTCTTCAGCGCGCGTAAGACGCTTTTCCGCTAGCCGGTTCGATCTCGTCAGCGCCAACCATTCAAGACGGGTTTGTACGATGAATGGCTGGCCTTGCCGCATAGCGTACAACGTTGGGACGGGAAGCCGCAGCATCGCGACGATCGCGCAATACCAGGAGCCGAACGTCCAAAAGGCCGATTGGAGCCAATCGCGCGCGATTTCCGGCGCCCATCCGCGACTCATTCCAGCCAGCAAAATGATCCGCTCGATGTTTCCAGCCCATGGTCTTTCGAGCCCCTTCAAATCCTTCACGAAAGGAGCCTCGGCGGTCTCGCCATACACGACAATGGCGATCTTGCGCGCGATCACAGCCCCACAACTGTAACCAACCAAAATGAGACGCTCGTAGGTACCGCCGTCGACCCGCCTCTCGCGGTCGGCGAGCGCTTTGTCAACTTCCTCGATGACGTCGCGGACGATTTGCTCAACCGAAGTCGTCCTGAGCAGACCGAAAAACCCGCCGTAAGGCAAAATAGGGGCAAGGATGTCGATATCCTCGGATCGCTCCTCGATCGCCTTCGAAACCCCCTGCATTGTTTCTGGGGAGCCATGGGGGCCATGCAACACAATGGCCAATTCCCGTCCGCTTCCGCGGTTGGTCAGTTGGGATTCCATTAGTTCGCTCCTATGCGATCAAATGCGGGAAACGTATGCGAGCACACCGTCTCCCGCGATTTCAGATGAATCGCCTGCTTGAAGAAATAGCGTGCGCCATCGGCGCGACGACCCGTGCTCCACACATTACGCCGCCCGGCGGGTCGCCTTCAGGCTTGACCACAGCCCCATTGGATGCAGGTTGCGACCTAACCGCAACACCGGACCTGTCCGATGGTTGCCAGTCCGCGCGACTTTCGTGGCCGGCGGACGTGGTCTCCAGCGGCCAGCATAGAATCAAACCCTGGCTCACCTGCATCGCCGCGTTGAGCGCGCCCATCGACCAGGGCGACTGCACTTGGACGATTTCTGGCGAGCCACGTTTAAGCGGCGGTGCGGACGACCGCGAGCAGCCATTCGCGTGGGTGCTCCCCGGGCGCACTGTCGAGCGCCTTCAACGCGGGCACGTAAGCGTCTTGCACGATGTCTTCGGCGTCCGTGACGCCGCCCGCCAACCAGCGCGCCAGAGATTACGCGTCGGTCCAGATGCGGCAGCACCAGTTCCGTGAAGCGCCGCTGCGCGGTTTCGCTCGTCACATGTCACCATCGGCTTGTCAGGGCATAGCCGTGATCTTGTCCTTCATTTGCGGATGCAGGCCGCAAAAATAGACAATCTCGCCGGGCATGTCGAAAACGAAAGCGAAGTTTTCGTCCGTGTCGAGGGCCTTCGAATGGAAGTTGATCGTGTCGCCGACAAACTACCTTTCTCACAATCTCTGCGAACGAACATTCGGCTCAGATCTGGCATTTTTTTCGGCTACGGCCCTGATACTGCACCTTACTGAAAGTCTTTGTAACTGCATCGCGACGCGTGGGGCCCGGCAGTCGTCTGAAAATTCGCACCCATGTCATTTCCTCTTTTTCTCCTCTGTGTGAGGAGCTATGCATGTTTGCAACGCACTTCGTAACGGCGCCGGGGGCGCTGCTTCGAAGATCATCGTGCCAGGAGCATCGCGTATGTGATGCCGAGTGGCAGGTTCGCTATCACGAGCGACAACGCGAAGAGGATCAGGTCAATGCGTGTCATGTTCAATACTCCTTCGTATACTCTGGTGGGTGATTGGGGCAGTCCGGCTGCGATGACGACACTACCGCGTGTGGCTCCGTGTGGATGTGCGCCGCCGCGGCCGCCCGCCGTTGGACCAACGCGCCGTGCTGCTCAATAGCATTCGTAGGAGCCGAAGTAATACGGACTGCAGCCATACCCATACTCGCCATAAAAGTAGGGAGAGCCGCCATAAAATCCGAAGCGGCGTCCATATCCGAAGCCGTGTGCAAATCCGTAGCCGCGTCCGAATCCCCTGTAGAACCCGAATCCACCACCGTGGAAGCCACCACCACCGTGGAAGCCTCCGCCGCCGAAACCACCTCCATGACCTCCGCCGCCAAAGCCTCCGCCGCCGCGCGCGAGTGCTTCGTGGTTCGGGGTCATCAATGCTCCGACGACAAGCGCGGCAACGAGCGCCGTCGTGATTTTTGTAGCCATGATGCTTTCTCCGTTTCCCTTGATGGGTGCGGCAAGAACGAGGAACTCTTGCCTCGATGTGAAGACTTGATTCGACTAACCGCTATTCCAGACTCACAAAAACTTGTTCGTATTCCCGCGTTCGATGGCCCATATGAAGCGGGACGTCGCATCGGGCATGAGTTCACCCCACCCCTGCGGACGGCCATCCTTGAAGGGTAGGCACGCCATCGCGTAGGGGTGAGGCCGGATCGCCAAGAAGCTGTTGTGGGCAAGGCATCGCCGTGCAACCGCCGCTCCGTGGTACGCGTCTCACAATTTCATCCATGGAAGGCGGTTCCACCGGAAGGCAGTCGGAGAAGAGCTGAGAGCCAGTAATTGATCGACTCGTCCTTGCTCTTGGACCATTCGATCAGCGACTACTCGAGTCGATACTCCGCGAGGTGATTATCGCGATTCAACGGGCGCACGTGCATGCGAGCGAAGCGGGAGGACAGCCAATCGGCGGTATCGTCGCCATTTGATGGCGCACTTGGGTAGACGAAGCGCGAACTTCTTGACCAAGACCGGTTCGAGAGCACCCAAGCGCTTCATCCATGATCAGGCTGATGCTGCGCGCGCACCGACCGCATTTCGGGCGGCAGCCTAAGCATTTGTACACCTGGCCGGGTGTGGTTGGCGGTCGGACGACGGTTGTGACCATCGTGCGCACCTCTCGATCAGTCAGGAAGTTGCAGGAGCAAATGATCATGAATGCTAGTCCAGCCCGCGGTCCGTACACCAGTTGAAAGGTGACTCTCAATGTTTGTGGCCGGCTCCGGATTGTACGACATCAATGGCAATTAGCTGGGCGACGAGCGAAATGGCCACATTAGGCGGTCGACGCCGCCATTTTGATTGTTGTCCATCTCTTCGCCTCCTTCTGGCGTCCGAACGCCACCAATGGGGGAGACTCCGGAGGGAGTTCGTTTATTCCCGCGTGATCGCGCCAGAGCCCGTCGTGCAGTTTCGGCGGCACCTTGAAAAACTCTAACGGGAGGCCGGTTTCGGCATCGAGCGCAGGCGCTATTTCTCATGAGGGCCAGCCGATGTCGTGCTGCTCGGCGGCGAGGCAAACCTCATAGTTTAGCACCAGCGCGGCGAAGTGCGCGTTGCCCCAGGCGCGCGCGATCTCACCGGAAAGCCAGGCATGGCTCGGCTGCGGAATGGCGATCACAGCGGGGCCGTCGCTACGCAGCAGCATAGGCCTTACATTGTTTGCTTCGATTCAAGGAGTTGGAGCATCTCCTTATAGAAAAAGCCGAGCAACTTTTTCGGGACATGTTCTGGAAAAGCAATACGGATCCGCTTCCGTTCCTGGTGCTTCGGCACGGCGAGACGGAAAAGCCGACAAAATATTTGCAAGGCCGGGGAATAAAGGGGCACCCCGCCAAGTCTCCTCAGTAGCAACGGCACAAGGCCGCGGCTGTGATGGAAAGCCTCTCTCGGGATCACACCCGCGGGCAGCACCAAAGGAGACTGATCATGACTATCCTCAAACTCGCATTTCTTGGGTCCACCTTGCTTTTCTCGGGTGCCGCCGTTGCGGCTTATGCCGTGCCGGAAGGCAACGGCCACATCGACATCGCAACCTACGCTTCGCCAGAAGGTAATGGGCATGTCGGTGACACCGCCTCCTACGCCGCGCCGGAAGGCAACGGACACGTCGACATCGCGACCTACGCTTCGCCAGAAGGCAATGGGCATGTCGGTGACACCGCCTCCTACGCCGCGCCGGAAGGCAATGGACACGTCGACATCGCATGATGCGCGCTGGTGGTCCGAGACCCCAAACAATCACCCCCGGGGTCTCGCATACCGGCCGTTGAGCCCGGAGAACCGAACATGAAGACGATCCTCAAAATCCTGTTCATCCCGGCCGTTGTTTTTGGCCTGACCGCATTCGGGATGTGGGCCACCGCTCTGGCCGAAAGGCATCCCTCCCCGATTGCCCAAATTGGAACATCGCCGGCAACA
>CAYTRB010000226.1:0-5057 GCA_964440215.1 uncultured Methylocapsa sp. | reverse complement strand
AGGCGCTCGATTGCGACTTCTATGTCTTTTCCGGCCACAAGGTTTTCGGCCCGACAGGCATTGGCGTTCTCTACGGCAAGCCCGAGGTGCTAGCCGCCATGCCGCCTTGGCAAGGTGGCGGTAATATGATCGCCGACGTCACCTTCGAGAAGACGGTCTATCAGGCGCCGCCGCTTCGCTTCGAGGCGGGCACCGGCAATATTGCGGATGCGGTCGGGCTTGGCGCCGCAATCGACTATCTCGACCGGATCGGCATGGCGAATATCGCAGCCTACGAGCATGGGCTGCTCGACTATGCGACGCAGGGGCTGCTTGGCGTGCCAGGCCTCACCATTATCGGGACAGCGAAGGAAAAGGCGGGAGTGATCTCCTTTGTGCTCGATGGCTGCCGCAGCGAGGATGTCGGCGCGGCGCTCGACCGGGAGGGCATTGCGGTCCGCGCCGGCCATCATTGCGCGCAGCCGATCCTGCGCCGGTTCGGGCTCGAGACCACGGTGCGCCCTTCCCTCGCGCTCTATAACACAAACGAGGATATCGACGCGCTCGTTGCCGCTTTGCACCGCATCGAGACACAGAAGAGCTATCGCGCGCGATAAGTTGAACCGCCGATGGGCCGGCCAGGCGCGAGGCCATCGGCTTTCCCAGAAAGCCCCGAGCCATTCCGGCGTCGCAAGCGTGGACGGATCGATGCGCTATTGCCGCACGGATGTCTCGAACGGTTTCAATTGAACAACGGTGTTCCATTTCGTCTTTGGAACTAAAAACCTCAATATTATATAGAGATACAAGTCAAACATTCTTCCGCTCGACATAAAAATGGAAAAATATTCTCTTGATTTGATGCTAATAAATCACCCCTAGAAAAGGCTCTGTGCTCGCTGGATAGACAGCACGGGCAAGAGCAATGGTCAATGAGACCGGCATTGGTGACAAACCGGTCGACAGGCTGCACATCAAAACAATGGCAAAGCCGATGCCCCGGAATGACCCCTCAACGCAAAACTCCTCCGGTCCGCTCCATCAGGCCATTTACGCGGAGTAGATCGCGACATGGATTATCGCCTCAAGGAATATAATGACGGTGCCCGCGCCGAGTCACAATGGGACTTGCATCGCATTGTTTTGGAGCTGCGTACTTTGCGCAGCGAATGGCGGCAAAACATAAAACCCGATGGCGTAACCTACGAACTGCCATCGCACGAGGCGCTGTCCGATATCCTCGAAGGATTGTCCGCGTCGCTTTTTCCAAGGCATTTCGGTCCCCCATCCCTCGCCGAGGAGGGTGTCGATCATTTCATTGGACGTACGCTCGATGGCGCGCTTCAATCCCTTCTCGAACAAGTGCGCCGGGAACTGAAGCTTGCCTCCGGATTGCCGGATAACGGCAGTGCTCAGCGAGAGGAGCAGGCGAGCAAGATCACGCGCGAGTTCGCCGCGAATCTGCCAAAGGTGCGGGCACTTCTCGAAAGCGACATTCTGGCTGCGTTTCAGGGCGATCCGGCGGCGCAGAGTATCGATGAAGTGCTCTTCTGCTATCCCGGGGTTGTCACGGTCACGCGTCACAGGCTCGCCCATGAGCTCTATGAATTGGGTGCGCCTCTGCTCGCCCGCATTATTGCAGAGATTGCCCATTCCGACACTGGGATTGACATTCACCCAGGCGCCAAGATCGGCGGCAGCTTTTTCATCGACCACGGCACCGGCGTCGTTATTGGTGAGACTGCCGTCATCGGCCGGAATGTACGGCTCTATCAGGGTGTGACGCTGGGGGCCAAGCGGTTCGCCGTGGATGACAATGGCGCCTTGCTCAAGGGAGGGGCCCGGCACCCCATCATCGAGGATGATGTGGTGATCTACGCGGGCGCGACAATCCTGGGCCGGATCACCATCGGCCGTGGCTCAACGATAGGCGGCAATGTCTGGCTCACGCGCAGCGTGCCGCCAAAGAGCAACATCACTCAAGCGCTCGCGCGCAGCGACATCTTCGTCGACGGCGGCGGAATTTGACCGGACCCTATTGTGTAAAACCCGGCGCTTTCGGCTCGCTTAGCGGCCAGGAGCGCTCTCGGCGTTTCGTCACCAACAGCCTTGCGCCATCAACGTGATTCCGCCCAGCAAGGGCTTGCTACTGAAAAGCGACATTCACAATTTCATAGCTCTTGCCGCCTCCGGGCGTATTAACCTCCACCGAATCGCCGGTTTTCTTGCCGATCAAGGCGCGTGCCGTCGGCGAGGTAATCGATACGCGTCCGGCTTTCACATCGGCCTCGCTCTCGCCGACGATCTGGTAAATCTTCTTTTCGTCCGTGTCTTCATCGACAAGCGTTACCGTCGCGCCGAATTTGATCGTGCTTCCAGAAAGTTTGGATACGTCGATAACCTCGGCGCGCGATAATTTGTCCTCGAGTTCGGCTATGCGTCCTTCGTTCAAGGACTGCGCCTCCTTGGCGGCGTGATATTCCGCATTTTCTGACAAATCGCCGTGCGTGCGCGCCTCCGCGATCGCTTGGATGATGCGCGGACGTTCGATTTGCTGGCGCCGCTTCAACTCCTCTTCGAGGGCGGAATATCCCCCCGCCGTCATGGGAAACTTGTCCATGCTCATTCTCTTTCAAGTCTCTCTTATTGCTCTTTTATTTCTCTCTTAACGCGGCCTGGGCGCGACCCGGTGACATTTCCATCGGGCCGTCCTCCAGGCGCTTCGAATTTGCATGATCATGGATGAAAACCAATTTCCAATCTCATACCCTAGCTTTACCGAACTTCATTGGTGCAAATTATACCCATGCTCTAGCTCTTTGGTTTATCGCATTGACGTGACGCGCACCGGTATTCGCTTTACTTGAAAATGCACTCGTTTACTTTCTATCGCAATACATTCGCCGATCCGCCGCGCCAACGCTGCGGGTCCCGCCAAAGGCCAATCCGGTTGGAGCCAGAGTGTAACCAGACACCTTCGCGGAACCGGCCGCAACTGGCGCTGTTTTGCTGAACCACCGCGATCCACGATTTTGCCGTGGTACAGCCGGGCTCAAGACCATGCTCGCTTCAAGTTCGATCGTTCATGGTCTCTTTCATTTTGATTTTCGCATGATCTTATCCAAAATGTCTGCAAGTTTTTTAAGCTTAGCCCCTAGACAAAATAATCCTGCAAGGCGCGAACCTCAAGATCACCTGCGAGATAGGCCCGAATTCCCTGCGACGCGGCAATCGCCCCTGCTAGGGTTGTGTAGTA
Source organism: uncultured Methylocapsa sp. (assembly GCA_964440215.1). Lineage (GTDB taxonomy): Bacteria > Pseudomonadota > Alphaproteobacteria > Rhizobiales > Beijerinckiaceae > Methylocapsa. Next base: position 1,822 of record CAYTRB010000226.1, on the reverse strand, counting down.
AGGAACTTTATGCAAGAGGGCGGCGCGGCGCAACGACCGCGAATCCGAGAGCGCTTGCGCACCCTCGGTCGTATTGAACACCAGCTGTATATCGCCGTTTTTGATGAGGTCGACGACATGCGGGCGGCCTTCGGAAACCTTATTCACGCGCTGCGCCTTGACGCCCTCGCTATTGAGATAGCGTGCGGTGCCGCCGGTTGCGGAGATCTTGAACCCGAGCCCAGCCAATAATCGCACGGTTTCGAGGACGCGTGGCTTATCGATATCGCGGACCGAAACAAAGACGGTTCCTGTTCTGGGCACCTTCGTGCCGCCGCCGAGCTGGCTTTTGGCGAAAGCGACCGGAAAAGAGCGGTCAAGCCCCATGACTTCGCCGGTCGAACGCATTTCCGGCCCGAGCACGGTATCGACCCCGGGAAACCGGGCAAATGGAAACACCGCTTCCTTGACACCGATGTGATCGAAATGCGGTGGCCGCAACCCGAAACTGGAAAGGCTTTCTCCGGCCATGATCCGCGCCGCGATTTTGGCGATCGGCACGCCGATGACCTTAGCGACGAAAGGCACCGTCCGCGCCGCGCGCGGATTGACTTCGAGAACGTAGATGTCGTCGCCTTTTAGCGCATATTGCACGTTCATCAAGCCGCCGACGCCGAGCGCCAAAGCGAGCTTCTTCGTCTGATTCTCGAGCTCGGCAATCTTTTCCTTAGTCAGCGAGCGCGGCGGCAGCGAACAAGCGCTGTCACCCGAATGGATTCCCGCCTCCTCGATATGTTCCATGATCCCGCAGATGAAGACTTGGCGACCGTCTGCAAGCGCATCGACGTCGATCTCGATGGCGTCCGACAGGTAGCGGTCGAACAAAAGCGGGTTCTTACCCAGCACCGTATTGATCTGCCCGGTCTTGTCATTCGGATAGCGGGCCTTGATTTCGGATGGAACCAAGCCCGGAAGCGTGCCGAGCAGATAGTTGTCGAACGCCGCCTTGTCGAAAATGATCGCCATCGCCCGCCCGCCCAGCACATAGGATGGGCGCACGACAAGCGGAAGCCCGAGGTCGGCGGCAATCAGGCGCGATTGCTCGACCGAATAGGCGATCCCATTCATCGGCTGCTTCAGGCCTATTTTGTCGAGAAGCCGCTTGAAACGGTCGCGATCCTCGGCAAGATCAATCGAATCGACCGATGTCCCGAGAATGGGGATGCCCGCCTGTTCGAGCGCATGCGCGAGTTTGAGCGGCGTCTGGCCACCGAATTGCACGATGACGCCCTTAAGTTCCCCCGCCTCGCCTTCCTTGGCTAGGATTTCCAACACGTCTTCGGCGGTCAAAGGTTCGAAATAGAGCCGGTCGGAGGTATCGTAATCGGTCGAAACCGTCTCCGGATTGCAGTTGACCATAATCGTCTCGAAGCCGGCCTCGCGCAAGGCAAAGCTCGCATGGCAACAGCAATAGTCGAACTCGATGCCCTGCCCGATCCGGTTTGGGCCGCCGCCGAGCACGACTATTTTTTGCCGCGCGGATGGACGCGATTCGCAAGCAGGCGCTGAGCCAAAAGGCGGCGCGTAGGTCGAATACATATAGGCCGTGGGCGAGCCAATTTCCGCCGCGCAGGTGTCGATCCGCTTGAACACCGGGCGCACGCCGAGCTTTTGGCGCAAGCCGGACACCGCCGCCTCCTGCACGCCGGCGAGGCTCGCAAGACGCGCATCGGAAAAGCCCGCCGCCTTCAACAGCCTCAAGTTGGCCGCGTCTCCCGGCAAACCGTTCGCGCGAACCTTGGCTTCGAGATCGAGAATTTCCTCGACGCGCGCGATGAACCAC
>CAYTRB010000225.1:0-5148 GCA_964440215.1 uncultured Methylocapsa sp. | reverse complement strand
CGCTTCGATCGGCGTGGCAAGCTGGGTCATGCTCTTTTGGGTGTGGCAGTGATCGCTTGCGGATGCTCGCGCAACGCGGTCGAGGACATCGGCGAGCGCGGCCCATGCAGAAAGAGAAACGCCGGGGGCGCCGCTGTGGCAAGACAAGCGCCGCTGGATTCATCGAGGCGATAGGGCGCCAGTGCCGACGCCACGCGGCCATGCAGCGCCGTCAGCGTCGAGCCGGGACGGTCGATGATGGCGATGGGCACGAGCCGCGCGATGTCGCGCCAGCGTTGCCAGCGATCGAAGCCGCGAAAATTATCCGCCCCCATGAGCCACACAAAATGGACGCCGGCACAACGCCGCTTCAAATAAATGATTGTCTCGAAAGTGTAAGTGGCGCCAATCGCTGCTTCGAGCGCCGTGACAATGATCCGCGGGTGATGGGCAAGCTTGCGTGCCGCATCGACGCGCAACGCGAGTGGCGCCAGCGCACGCGGATCCTTCAATGGATTGGCGGGGGAGACAAGCCACCAGATGCGATCAAGGTGCAAGCGCCGTAACGCGAGCAGACTCGCGGCACGATGCCCTTCGTGGGCGGGGTTGAAACTGCCACCAAATAGGCCGATGCGCAGGCCGCGCGTGAACGGCGGAACTTTGGCATATGGCGCGAGGCTCAAGGGCGAATCTGTCCAGTGCCGCGCACCCGATATTTGAAAGAAGTCAATTGCTCAAGACCGACCGGCCCCCGCGCATGCATCCGGCCCGTCGCGATGCCGATCTCGGCGCCGAAACCGAACTCGCCGCCATCGGCGAATTGCGTTGACGCATTGTGCAGCACAATGGCCGAATCGACTTCCGCCAAGAAGCGCTCCGCCGCCGCCTGGTTTTCGGTGATGATGCAATCGGTGTGATGCGAGCCGAAGCTCTCGATATGCGCTATGGCCACATCGAGGCCATCGACGACCCGCACGGCAATGATCTTATCGAGATATTCGGTGCGCCAATCGGCCTCGCTCGCGGGCGTAACACGTGGGTCAACATCGCGCGTGAAAGAATCCCCGCGCACCGCGCAGCCGGCATCGAGTAGCATTTTGACGAGCGGCGCCAGATGAGTCGGCGCGCAGGCGCGATCAACGAGCAAGGTCTCGGCCGCGCCGCATATGCCGGTGCGCCGGAGTTTTGCGTTGAAAACGATGGCCTCGGCTTTGCTAAGATCGGCATCACGCTCGACGAACACATGCACGATACCTTCGAGGTGCGCGAAAACCGGTACCCTCGCCTCGGCCTGGACGCGGGCGACGAGGCTTTTGCCGCCGCGCGGCACGATCACATCGAGATTGCCGTCGAGCCCGGCGAGCATGTCGCCGACCGCCGCGCGGTCCGGAACTGGAACAAGAGCAATTGCCTCGGTCGAAAGGCCAGCGACCCCCAATCCGGCAACCAGGCAACCATGAATGCAGCGGCTCGTACGCAAACTCTCCGAGCCACCACGCAAGATAACCGCATTGCCGGCTTTAAGGCACAGCGCGCCGGCATCCGCCGTCACCGCTGGCCGGCTCTCATAAATCACGCCAATAACACCGAGCGGCGTTGCGACGCGCTCGATCACGAGCCCGTTTGGACGCTCGAAACGTGCGAGCACGCGGCCCACCGGATCAGGGAAAGCGGCGATAGCGTCGAGACCCTCGGCCATGGTCTCGATGCGGGCGTCATCGAGCGCCAGCCGGTCGAGATAGGCGCTGGCCGTGCCCTTCGCTTTTGCTACCGCCATGTCGCGTGCATTGGCTGCGAGGATCGTCGCACGCCTTACGCGGATGAGCGCGGCGGCGGAACGGAGGGCCAAATTTTTTGTCTCGGTTGAAGCGAGCGATAGCTCATGCGCGCATGCCCGGGCCGCGCGCCCCATCGCCGCCATCATTCCGGCGATGTCGCGCCCTGCGTCATTCATCTCGATGTATTCAGGATTTCCCATTGGGGTCCGGCTCCCATGCGGCAATCTTGTCGCGCGCGAGGACCATATCATCCCGGTGGATGATCACCGCGCGCCCCGGCGAGCCGAGCAAACTTGCAATATCCTGAGAATTGCGGCCAGCGATCAAGACCGCGTCGGCCGCGTCATAGGCGACGAGACCGCGCCCGATCTCGTTTGCACGAAAGTCGCGGATCAACACACAATCGCCGCTGGTGAAATTCCCCTCGACCCGTGTCACGCCGGCGGGCAAGAGGCTTTTGCCATTGGCGATCGCTTGCGCCGCGCCCGCATCGACATGCAAGGCGCCACGCGGTTCGAGCGACCCCGCGATCCATTTTTTCCGCGCGGTGACGGGGTTCGAACCGGTCAGGAACCACGTGCAGGGGGCGCCCTCGTTGAGGCGCGCGACCGGGTGGGCGACGCGGCCATCGGCGATGATCATATGGGTGCCGCCGGCGGTGGCGATTTTCGCCGCCTCGATCTTGGTGCGCATGCCGCCGCGCGAGTGCCGCGAGGCGGCGCCCCCCGCCATCGCCTCGATCGCGGCGTCAACGCGCGCGACCACGGGAATGAGCTCTGCCGCGGGGTTTTCACCCGGCGGCGCGCTGTAAAGGCCTTGGACATCGGAGAGCAAAATCAACAGATCGGCGCTGGCCATGGTGGCGACGCGGGCGGCGAGCCGGTCATTGTCGCCGTAACGAATTTCATTGGTCGCGACCGTATCGTTCTCGTTGATCACCGGCACCGCACGCAGATCGAGAAGGCGGCCAATCGTCGCCCTCGCATTGAGGTAGCGCTGGCGCTCCTCAGTATCTCCAAGTGTGACGAGAATTTGGCCGGCGGTCAGCTTTCTGTCGGCGAGAACCTCCGCCCAGATGCGCGCCAGGGCGATCTGGCCGATGGCAGCGGCGGCCTGGCTGTCCTCGAGTTTCAGCTCGCGTTCGGGGAGGCCGAGCACGGTGCGCCCCAGTGCGATCGCACCGGAAGATACCACCAGAACATCGGCGCCTTGCCCGTGCAAATCCGCGATGTCCTCGCCAAGCGATTCGAGCCAGGCCCGTTTGACGCCGCCTTGCCCGCGATCGACGAGCAGGGATGAACCAACCTTGATAACGATGCGCTTGAAGGTTTTGAGGCTGGGCTGCCGGGCTGTCGCCGCCGCCATGGTTTGGCTGGCCACGCTCAAGGGTGCCACTCCGCAACAGTGTCCAACTGCGCCGACTTGGCTTTGCGGGCTTCGTCGATCATCGCCAAAAGCCGCCGCAGGGTCTCGGTGAGATTGGCGCCGCTCGCCGAGGAAAGCCGCAGGGGCGTTTGCTTGGAGGCCCGTTTGAGGCGTTGCAGCTGCGCTTGCAGGGTCGCTTGATCGACCGTGTCGATCTTCGAAAGGGCGACGATCTCAGGCTTTTCCGCAAGACCCCCGCCATAGGCATCGAGTTCGCGGCGCACGGTTTTATAGGCTTTTCCGGCATGTTCTGTTCCGGCATCGACCAAATGGAGAAGCACGCGGCAGCGCTCCACATGGCCCAAAAACCGGTCGCCTAGCCCATGACCCTCATGCGCCCCTTCGATCAGGCCTGGAATATCGGCAAGAACAAATTCGCGGCCATCGCAAGCTGCAACGCCAAGCTGCGGATGCAGGGTGGTGAAAGGATAATCGGCGATCTTGGGCTTTGCCTGGCTGACGGTCGCGAGAAATGTCGATTTCCCGGCATTGGGCAGACCGACAATCCCGGCGTCGGCAATGAGTTTCAGGCGCAGCAGGATGGTCCTCTCCTCGCCCTCCTGACCTGGATTGGCGCGGCGCGGGGCCTGGTTCGTCGCCGTCTTGAAATGGCTGTTGCCGAAGCCGCCATTACCTCCCCGCGCGAGGCAAACACGCTGGCCGATCTCGGTTAAGTCGGCGAGCAGAACCTCGCCTTCCTCATCGAAGATCTGGGTTCCGGCGGGCACTTTCAAAATCGCATCGGCGCCCTTGCCGCCAGAGCGGTTCTTGCCCATGCCGTGCATGCCGGTGGCCGCCTTGAAATGCTGCTGGTAGCGGTAATCAACCAAAGTATTGAGACCCGCGACGCATTCGGCGAAGACGCCGCCGCCACGGCCGCCGTCGCCGCCGTCAGGACCGCCGAATTCAATGAATTTCTCGCGCCGGAACGACAGGCAACCGGCGCCACCGTCGCCCGACCGTATGTAAATCTTGGCGGAATCGAGAAATTTCATCGCAAAATCTTAATCTTGAACCGGGGCTCTAGCGCGTGATCGAGGACAGATGCAGACTTTTAGGATAAAGCCCACCCTAAAACAAATAGCGACCGTGAGCGATCGATGTCTCAGATGCGCTTGACGTTCCGAAAGCTCAATACTTGAGAAGCGGCGGCCTATGGCGCGGGTCCCGCGATGGTTCATGTTCCATCTTGGTCTCTGCTTGCAACCGTGAAGCGCGGCAAGGCCCGGCCGCACCCGCCATTGAATCCGGAAGCGCGAGGATCACACCATATATTGGCCGCCGTTGATGGTCAGCGTCGAGCCGGTAATGAAGCCAGACTCCTCGGCGACGAGAAACACGACGCAGCGGGCAACTTCCTCCGGCTCGCCAAGGCGGCGTGCCGGAATGAGCGGCAGGACCGATTTTTCCAAGACCTCCGCGGGCACGGCCTTGACCATGTCCGTCGCGATATAGCCGGGGCAGACGGCATTGACGGTGATCCCCTTGCCGGCGTTTTCCTGGGCAAGCGATTTGGTGAAGCCGATATCGCCCGCTTTGGAGGCGGTGTAATTGGTCTGGCCGACCTGGCCCTTCTGGCCGTTGATCGAGGAAATATTGACGACGCGGCCGAAGCCGCGCTGGCGCATGCCCTCGATCACCGGGCGGGTCATGTTGAACAGCGAATTCAAATTGGTGTTGATGACCTCATACCATTGCTCCGGCGTCATTTTGTGGAGCATGGTGTCGCGGGTGATTCCCGCGTTGTTGACGAGGATATCGACCGGCCCGATCTCGTGGCTCACTTTGCTCAGTCCCTCGGCGCAGGCCTTGTAGTTTGCTACATCCCATTTATAGATCGGAATCCCGGTCTCGGCCTTGAATTTCGCCGCCGCTTCATCGTTGCCGGCATAGGTCGCGACGGCAGCGTACCCCGCCGCCTGCAAGGCCTTGCTGATGGCGGCGCCAATGCCGCGCGTGCCGCCGC
>CAYTRB010000224.1:0-5155 GCA_964440215.1 uncultured Methylocapsa sp. | reverse complement strand
AGCTGCGAAAATAGTCGGGATTCGTAAGCAGATGGCCCATGTCGTCCGTCTGCTGACTGTCGAAATCATAGGTTCCGAGCGCCATGTCCTTGACCGACAGGAAACGGCTGACGCCTTGCAGCGCTGTCAGCCGCAATTCCGGTTTGAGCACGCTGTCATAGATGAGCGCAATGAGCGCCGACGCTTCCTCCATTTCGGACATATCGCTTCTCCTCTGACACGCCGGGAGCGGCTCATGAGGCGGCAATCACAATCGCGATTATTATTGCCAGCCTACATCATTTGTATGACGTGTGCCAGTTCGTCCACCGTTACACTGTGCTGCTGTTGAGAGAAGGCGGGTGTTTACGTTGCCGCTTAACGAGGTAGGGAGCGGGGCATCATGGTGAGGCCCCTAAAAGAAGTCAAAACAATCGGATGGGAGGATTGTCATGGCGAAATATCTGTTTCAGGCGGCCTATGCCGCTGACGGAATCAAGGGATTGATAAAGGACAAGGCTTCAGGGCGGAAAACCGCGCTAAGCAAAGCCGTGGAGGCTTTGGGAGGCAAGGTGGAAGCTCTCTATTGGGCTTTTGGCGAGCATGACTGGGTTTTGATTGCTGATCTGCCCGACAATGCCAGCGCCTCGGCTTTTTCATTCGCCGTGTCCGGGTCTGGTCTCCTCCGGGTAACGACGACGCCCCTCTTAAGTGCGGAGGAGACGGATAAGGCACTCGAAAAGAAATCCAATTTTCAGGCTCCAGGCCATTTCACCGCAGGCTAATTTGCCTCCCGCATGCTTGTGCGGGTGCCTTCGGTGTAGACACGGGCGGTGCTGTTGCAGTGCACATCTCCGGCTTTGCCGGACCCCGTCAAATCACCCAAAAAAGACGCCAAACGAAAGTGACATGGCGTGCGATGCGACCATGTCATGTGATTTGGTGCGCCGGAACATCGCGGCAGCGCAGCAATCACGGCCTCCAGAGGCGGATAATCCTGGATATCTCCGTATAGGACGAATGGCTGATGCCGAGTCGTGAGATTTATGATAGGGGCTCCTTACATTGCGGCCTTTGGCCAATCTTTGCAAAGTGTTGAGGTGTATCGCTTTCATTGCACAAGCTAAACTCAACCTCTCTTCTTAGGCCCACTGGACCAACAGCGCTTTCGTTACCAAACTCAACTCGCCTCGTTCCATAGTTTTCCCGCCATGGACCGAAAGATCAATGTAACCGGTACCCGCGCTACGGCCAATTGCGGCGATCGCTTAGAGAATTTGATCCACAATCTCGATCGCGAACGGCGGATGCTTTTGGCGCATCCCGTCTACACAAGCATCCGCTCACTCGACGAGCTGTGTATTTTTATGGAGCATCATGTCTTCGCCGTTTGGGATTTCATGTCCTTGCTGAAGGCGCTCCAAAGGGAATTTTCCTGCATTGACGTCCCATGGATTCCGGCAGGGCATCCGAACACGCGCAGACTTATCAATGACATCGTTATGACGGAAGAAAGCGATGAGGACGGGCTCGGCGGATATGCAAGCCATTTTGAACTCTATCGCGAAGCGATGCGGGCAGCGGGCGCCGGGACCGCAGCCATCGACGATTTCATTGCGCGGCTTCGCCGCCGGGAGGATGTGGCTTGTGCCCTTGATGGCTGCGGAGCCCCGCCCGGAGCGCGCCGTTTTGTGAACACGACATTCAATGTCGTCCGTTCGGGAGAATTGCACCGCATCGCTGCCTGCTTCACGTTCGGCCGGGAGGACATCATTCCCGAGATGTTCCGGAACATTGTCGAAGACATTCGCAAAAGCAGCTCCGCCCGGGTCGAACGCTTCATCTATTATCTCGACCGGCACATCGAGGTCGACTCTGACCAGCATGGTCCGATGGCACTTGAAATGTTTGCGGCCAGTTGCGGCGATAGCGACATCAAATGGCGCGAGGCCGAGGAGAGCGCGGTTTCCGCTATGCGGTCCAGGATGCTGTTTTGGGATTCGGTGTTGGCAACGATCCAGCGGCACCAGCTGGGGGCGGCACGTTAAATAAGGGCTTCTGTCTCACGCAGTCCATCACTGCTGTAAGGTCGCAATCCAAGTCGAAGGATATTTGAAGCCTGCATTGCAGTTGGACGTATAATCAAAACCGGTGTTGGTCACATTTTTCACCGCCGGAGCGCATCCGGATGTGGCATCCAAGACGCGCGTGACAGAAAGAACGACTGCTGGGGTATTCGGAAACGCCGGATTAAACGCGACGTGGCCATCGGCACTGACCAAGCCGGTCTCGACCATCGTCGGGTGGAAGTCTTGCGCAAACGCATTCTCATGCGTTGCCAGGGGCAAGACGAAGCTGAGGTACAGCGGAAAATAGGCCCATCGCGCTGGACCCCGCACGGCCCGCTTCCGGCCGTCCAATCCCGGCCCGGAAAAATTCGTCTCCCTCATGTGCCCCCCTGCGTTCACGAGACCCGGCGTTTTTAAGATCGGTTGCCGATCCCGCCTTGCACTGAAATAACATAGCCCAACGCGCCCTTTATGAGAACCGTGTTGCGCCATTTCGTTCGCCCATGCGGGTGTTCCGGCGAAAAATTGCTCAATCTTACAAAGTGATCGAGCGATCTTACGGATTGACGGCGGGCCGCTGTCTAAAGTCTCGTGAGATTTCGCCGGCCAATCGTACCAAAATGTTTCACGTGAAACATTTTTGTCCGGTCTTGCCCCGGAACCGGACAAAACTGATGTCTCACCCATCAAGCGAGCCGCTTGCACCTTGGCGGGTGATCGCCTAAGCGAACGGCTTGGCCTCTCGGGATAGGTTCATCGATGGCGGAGGATCCGCTTCATAACAGCATTGTCCTGCATCACGACAAGGTTTTGATCGTCGATTTCGGCTCGCAGGTCACCCAATTGATCGCCCGCCGTGTCCGCGAAGCAGGCGTCTATTGCGAGATCGCGCCCGCAGGGAAGGCGGCCGAGGCCTTCGCGGCTCTCGCGCCGAAAGCCTTGATCCTGTCGGGTGGCCCCGCCTCGGTCCACGATGAAGGCGCGCCGCGCGTGCCCGATGCGCTCCTCGGTGCCGGGGTACCGGTCCTTGGCATTTGTTACGGCCAGCAAGTAATGGCGGCGCAACTGGGCGGCCAGGTCGCGGCCGGGCATAAGCGCGAGTTCGGCCGCGCCGAGGTCGAGGTTTTGCAGCCAAGTGCTCTCTTTGAAGGCGTGTGGGAAAAAGGCAAAACCTATCCCGTCTGGATGAGCCATGGCGACGCGGTGACCGTGTTGCCGTCTGGGTTTTCCGCCATCGCGGCCTCGGCAAACGCGCCGATGGCGGCAATCGCCGATTCATCGCGCGGCCTCTACGGCGTCCAGTTTCATCTCGAAGTGGCGCATACGCCGGACGGCGCCAGGCTGATCTCGAATTTCGTTCACAAGATCGCCGGGCTCAAGGCGGATTGGACGATGGGCGCGTTCCGGGCCGAGGCTGTCGCCGCGATCCGCGCCCAAGTTGGCGGGGGCCGGGTTTTGTGCGGCCTCTCCGGCGGGGTCGATTCGGCGGTCGCCGCGCTGTTGATCCATGAGGCGATCGGCGATCGTTTGACCTGCGTCTTTGTCGACCACGGCCTGCTGCGGCTTGGCGAGGCGGAGGAGGTCGTCAATCTATTTCGCGGCCATTACAATATTCCGCTCGTTCATGTCGAAGCGGGAGCACTGTTTATCGGCGCCTTGACCGGCATCAGCGACCCGGAAGATAAGCGCAAAATCATCGGCCGTCTGTTCATCGCGACTTTCGAGCAGGAGGCCAAAAAGATCGCCGCCGATGGGCGCGGCGTGCCGGAATTCCTGGGGCAGGGCACGCTTTATCCGGATGTGATCGAAAGCGTCTCGTTCAGCGGCGGGCCGTCGGTCACGATCAAATCGCATCATAATGTCGGCGGCCTTCCCGAGCGCATGAACATGAGGCTCGTCGAACCCTTGCGCGAATTGTTCAAGGATGAGGTGCGCGCGCTTGGCCGCGAATTAGGATTGCCCGAACGTTTCGTCGGCCGGCATCCGTTTCCGGGACCGGGATTGGCCATCCGCTGTCCCGGCAGGGTGAGCCCGGAAAAGCTCGATATTCTGCGCCGGGCGGATGCCATCTATCTCGACGAAATCCGCAAGGCTGGCCTTTACGACGTGATCTGGCAGGCGTTCGCGGTGCTGCTGCCGGTGCGCACCGTCGGCGTCATGGGTGATGGAAGGACTTATGATTTCGTCTGCGCCCTGCGCGCCGTCACCTCGGCCGACGGCATGACCGCCGATTTTTTTCCGTTCGACATGGCGTTTCTCGGCCGCGCCGCGACGCGGATCATCAATGAGGTCAAGGGCATCAACCGGGTCGTCTACGATGTGACCTCGAAGCCGCCCGGCACGATCGAGTGGGAGTGAGGGGGAGTACCGTGGAGTAGTATCGGATAGCAGAGGATACTCGGTCGAATCCTAGGCCATAGATAGCAGTCGATAGATTCTGAGCGACCCGCAGATCTGCCGCTCTGCCGGGCGTCTCCCCGCTCTTCGAACGGCGCCCATACGCCGTCAGGCCCACCCCAACCTTCGCGACTTTGTGGCCTTCAAATATTCGGTCGCGCGCTGCTCGAAGAAGTTAGCGCGCTCGACCAATTCTCGGCGTCGACCAGCAGCCTCCATACCACTTGAGCGGGTGCCTTCACGTCGATGTCATTGAGCGCATAGATGGCCGACGTTTTGGGATCGTACTTCTCGGGCCAAATCACGCGGTCGTAGATCGATTACTGCTCCTTCTTGAACAAATCCTGGAAGATGAGCTGGCCCCAAATGCGGCCGCGTGCGTGCACCAGCGCGCCACCCTCGTTGAGCTTTCCCAGCTTGACGGGTGCGAACCCGAGTTGTTTGGCCAAGGCCGCCACGGGAGCGGTCGCGTCCTCGTCGTCGCTCGACAGAAAGACGACCCGGTGGCCGCCCTCGACGATCGGGTCGGTAGCCAGTGTGGCCGCAACCAAGTGGTTAAAACCTTTCACCAACTTAGCGCCGGTGAACGACTTCGCAACGAATGCGGAGGACGGAAGACCGTCCAGTTCCTCAGGTGGGACTGGAAACGAGTTCATCGCGTCGATGACCGTCTTGCCTTTCCAACTCGGCAGGGCCTTCGCAACCTCGCG
>CAYTRB010000223.1:0-5168 GCA_964440215.1 uncultured Methylocapsa sp. | reverse complement strand
CCGCCGCCAATGATTGCCGTTTCGAGCATCAATCGTCCTCGCATTTCCGGGCGCGATTAAGAGCTTGCAAGAATCGCGCAAAGCCCCTTCCGACCCTGCCGCGAGCTCATTCTAAAATAATTTGACGCACATGACTGGCGCACACGCATGCGACCATTCGCCCCGAAAGCCTGGCAAGGTCGGGATTTGCCGTCACGATAGCGTGCGTTGCCTAGCAAAGCCGCGCTTGCGCTACATGCCGTCATCCCAATATTTGGCACGGAAATTGATGATTGCCATATGGTTTATCAATGTAGGAGGCGCGTCGTGAAGGTTGCACTAGCGTTCGTAAATTGCGGGATTGAAGAGCTTAAAGCGCTTTTGGATGGGGGCACGCTCACCGTCTATTCGGTCGCTCGCCCTTTTACGCCGGATTCTCCCGTCAGTCGAAGTGGCGTCTTGGCAACTTTCACCTTCGCATCGCCCGCTTTTGATCCGGAATCCGATGGGCTCGAAAACCCGGCCTTCGCCGCCAATCCGGTCAATTCGACCAGCGTTGGAACACCGGGGTTTGCGCGGGCTTGCAAGGCTGACGGGACCGTGGTGGCGGATTTCTCGGCCGGCCCCGGAGATCGTGAAATCAAATTTAGCGAAGTCTCCTGTTCCAACGGCGCCCCGGTTAAGATCTCCCAGTTCAAAGTCCTGCCGGACGGCAGCTGGCCCGAGAAGCTTGAGTACTACGAGGCAAGGCCGCGTTCTGGCTACGCCTTACCGAAGAACCCATGAAATGAATTCTATGAGAGCAGCGACTGGCAAGGGGCGTGTTCGTATCCTGACAGATGTCTGTTTCCAGACATCTGAATGAGCCACGCTATTCAAATATTGCCTCTATTCGGCAACATCTTGCCGGCCAACTACTGGTCTAGAGCGTGTTGCGGCCTGAGACCGGAGGTCGTCCCGCATTCGCCGAACAAAGAGTGATATCGGCTTCCGCTCCCCATGCGGCATATTGTTTGCTAAGTTTGCAAAATTGTACAGGCCGGTATGCTTCCGGTGGCGGGTGAACCATGATCAGCGCCGCATCCACTGACGATCTCTTGAACCTCGCGGCGATTGTCTATCGTCCCGAAGATAACGCGGACAGTTTGCTGAGGGACTTTGCGGCCGCTTTGATCCATAAGGGCCATCAGATCGGCGGATTGGTTCAATGCAACAAGAAAGAGGGTCAACATCAGCACGCTGCGATGCAGCTGATCGACTTGATGACCGGATGCGTGTACCCCATCAGTCAGGCGGGTCGCGACTGCAAGCTCGACCCCAGCGCGCTGACGTATGCAGCGCTGGCCATGGGGCGCGCGTTGGACGCCGGCGTCGAGCTCGTGATCGTCAACAAGTTTTCGGCGCAAGAAGCCGCTGGGAAGGGGTTGCGAAATGAACTCGCGGCCGCGGCCACGGCTGGGATTCCGGTATTGACCGCCGTGCCGGAAAAGCACCTAAGCGCGTGGCACGCCTTCACCGGAGGGTTGGGGACGACTATGGCCTGCCGGCGGACCCCGATCGACGACTGGTGGCAAGAGAGATCATTGCGGAACAGCCGCAAGCGCCAGCTCGCGACACGAGCCGAGGCCACTATCAATCAGTCGGTCCCAGATCGCAGCACGCCTGAGGAGTTTGACTTATCGCTACCGCTCACTTGCCGATAATGACATCCGGCGCCTTGATCACCGCAGAAACGGCATCACCGACTTTGAGGCCAAGGTCGTCGACGGCTTCGTTCGTGATTGACGATGTAATCGTCAGACCTGGTGATAGCTCGACTGTAACATGGGCGGTTGTGGAGCCCTTCGTCACCTCCAAGATTTTACCGGGTAGAATGTTTCGGGCGCTCAGTTTCATAACAAGCCTCAAAAATTGGTTTTTGAGCAATTGTAATGCTCTCGATTGGTGCGAACAAGGCCCCGGTTGCCCGTCAGATAGTCGGACATTTGCCTCATACAAGCACCCTATCACTGTGTTTAGGATCTTCACAATTGAATGTCATGGAGGCTCTCAACAATGAGTAATACGAACCACGAAGCGCTTGTGAGCACGACGTGGCTGGCCGAGCATCTGTCAGATCCCGACCTCCGAATCCTCGATTGCACTTGGCATCATGTCAGCACCAATCTTGATGGACGGACTCAATATCGCGGACGCCATCTGCCCGGCTCTGTTCACTTCGACATCGATCATTTAGCGGATAAGTCAAATCCTTTGCCGCATATGCTACCGAACCCTGCGGACTTCGCCAAAAAAATTGGGCTGCTAGGAATCAGCAAGGATGACCGGATCGTCGTTTATGACCGTTTATGCGGCGGTTCGGCAGCCGCTCGGGCTTGGTGGATGTTCCGCATCTTTGATCATGACAAGGTCGCGATGCTGGACGGGGGCTATGGCAAATGGACCAAGGAGAAACTCCCCACGGAAATGTCCGCGGTGCGGCCCGAGCCTAAAAGCTTTACGGCGACCTATAACGACTCCCTCGTGAGATCATTGAGCGAGATGAAGGCTAATCTCGTCAATAATGCGGAGCAAGTCATCGATGCCCGTGGTCCAAGCAAGTTCGACGGCTCACAGGAGGATGTTTTTCCGCACAGAAAGCTGGGGCACATTCCGAACTCCATCAACGTTCCTTGGGGGGATTTGATCGAGCCAGAATCGGGAGCTATCATTGCGCCTGAGGCGCTTGCCGCGCGCTTCAAGGCAGCTGGAATAAATCTTCAGCGGCCAATCGTCACCACCTGTGGCTCAGGCATCACCTCTTGTGTTGTGGCGCTTGGGCTTTTCCTGCTCGGCAAGAAAGACGTCGCCGTCTATGACGGTTCGTGGGCGGAGTGGGGACTCGAAGAAGATACACCGGCAGTTGCTGCGTGAGAAACCGAATCTGGGAGGAGAAACTTTGATATGTCCAATGAGCAGGAAGCGCTCGTGATCGCGGAGGGAACGGAATATGAGCTTCTGTCTTCCGACGATGGAGCCGCCTTTGTGCTGCGCTTCAAGAAAGATCATTTAACAGCCCATCTTCAAGGTGATGACGCTATTCGCTTTCGTGCGGATTTCGAAGCGCTTAAGATGCAATATCCGGCTTGGCAAGCCAATCAAACGCTTGCGCAGCTATGGGACCAAGGCGGTTATAGCTGGCTCGCGGAACAAGATGGGTGTTGACAATGGCTACACTTGTTAAAGTCACTCAAGACGGGCGCAAATTGGAAGTCATCGGACTGGCAATTTGTCTCGATGGAGAGCTGGAAGCCTTCGAATTGATCGAGGTGAAGCTCCATCCAAATCGACGTGCGATCCTGAAAGTGTTGCCAGAGGCCACACACTTAGCCGGGCGGGTGGCACTTACCCGGGAAGAAGCTGCAATCGTAGAGGCGGCCTTTAAGGAAGCCGAAGCTGAGATCCTTGCTAGTCCTGCCGCCATCAACGAGAGATTTCGCATCGCGGCGATGTGGAAGGCGCGCGAACAAGGAATTGAGTAGGCCGCTTAGGCAACCTCCTCGCGCGCGTGCGCGGCTCGCGCGAGACGCGACTCGCCGTCCTCGGCACCAAAGCAGCTATTAAAATCGTCGCACTCTGAACAGACAGGAGCGGTGCACAAGGAAAACCCCTCCGACCGGCATACCATCCGGTAAAGAAACTTCTTCCACTTCATATTTTGCTGATTTCTCTCGGCAAGCCTTGCGAAATGCCGTTTCATGAGACGTGATAGCTCGTCGCGGTTACGCAAGCCGAGGTCTTGCCAAAGATGGTGCGGCGATTTACAGCGTCGCGCAATCACTGCGGCCAGGTAGCGCTCCAAACGGCTGGCGCCCGTGGAAAACATCCCCAAAATATCCCGGACCGATTGCTCTTCGGCATCGATCACTATGGCGGCGTCGTCAAGAAGGCCAGCGAAATCAGGCTTTGAATCTGGAAACATCGCCCCGATAAGCTCCATGAGGGCATGATTATCAAGACCCATCCCCTCGGAAATCCCGCCAGAGCCTTGCTTCCCTTCAACCATGGCGAGGGCAAGAACAGAGGCCATGACATGGATATCAAAGCTGTCATGTGCCGAACGGGCAGAAGATCCAATTAACCATTGATAGGTCTCGTCCGCACCCATTCCCTTATCTCGCTTTAGGAGGCCTCGGCCTTCTCGGCGGCGTGGGTTTGGCAATTGGTCGGGCATACCCGTGCGCAGGCACCACATCCGATGCAAGCACCGTCGTCATTCATCACCATGATTTTCTTTTCAACCTCGTCGTCGTCATCGAGAGCGACGAGCTCGCCATCTTCATTGATGCCTTTCAGCGTCATCACCTCGCGGCCGCAGACCTTATAGCAGCGGCCGCAGCCGATACATTTCTCAGGATCGATATCAAGAAGAAATTCGGGTTGCCAGGAACGTCCATCACGGGTTGCATGTGACATGGGAGAAGGCCTTTAGCGTCAAACGGATTCGAAAGTCTTTAAATTCTCGCGCTTCAGTTCGAGTTCTGCAAAAGCATCGTGCGCTTTCTGGGCGACCGTCATGATCGATTGCCAATTGACCGGCAACTCCTCCGATAAATCATGCAGATCCATCTTGGCCTGGATTGCTTTCGCGGACAGCTTCTTGATTTCCGCTTTCACCGTCTCGACTTCGCTCATGATCCAACTCCCTATTCAATATTTTGCCACGTCGGGGAATTTGGTAATCATCTCGATCCCTGCCTTGACAAATTTATCCCCTTCTTCGGCAAGCTTGCCCATATTGTCGAAACCGAAGCGATGAACATCGCGCAACTGCTTATTGACAACGATCAAACGGCCGCCGATGAGGACCATGCGTCCGAATCCCTCGTGACTCATTTTCAACATCGGCGAGATCATGACACCTGTCGCCCGTTCGATGGAAAGGCAGACCGCGTTAAAAAAGAGCTCCAGCCGCCAAAGGGTATCTGGATCTGGATCACCGATGATCGGCAACGCTCTGCGTGCTTCCTTGCCGATGATGTAGGGCTCAAGCAGATCGATGTCAGCCTTTCCATCCCAGTGGCCATGGGTGTCCTGAGCCCGCCATATTTTGATGAGCTCCTTGACAAAAGGCGCGTCGGCCGCCGGATTGGAGTCGATTACTTCTGCTGCTTCAGCCATTGCGTTCCTCATTCATCGAAATCGAGAGT
>CAYTRB010000222.1:0-5193 GCA_964440215.1 uncultured Methylocapsa sp. | reverse complement strand
GCAGCTTTTGGCGCACATCGCAAGGCGATGTATAAGCGCGCATCAGAACAAAACCATCGCTCCGCTCCGCTTTTGCCCGATGATCCCCGCCGCAGCCGCCGGCCTCGCCGCCAACCCTGGGCAGCCCGAAAGGCGGGATTTGTTCTCTTACCCCCCGCTGGGCCCTCGGGGGCGCTTGCGCGAAGGAGAGCGAGACGTCAAGCGCCCCGGCCGCGGCAAGCTTCTTTGGGCAAGCGGAAGGAAGCGGTTGGGACGGATCGCCTTTCGGCTCGCCCGGAAAGCGATCCGCCTGTCAGGGGTGCGGCTCCCATCATGAGTCTCAGGATCCTATGCGGTGGTGCGATCCTCCCCTCGCTGACATCATCTCATTCGCGCCGCCCTGATCGCCCCGCAATCGATTCTTGCCATTCGCGCAAAGATGGGAGCCTGGGAGACGGCGCCCCAAACCTCTTCGCGGCAGCGGCCGAAAAACAATCCGGCCCGCCAAGATAAAGATATTGCATTTCCTGTTCGCGCAAATCTCGCGGAATTTTCCTGGGCGGGCGCTTTGGCCCGCGATGCAAAACAGGAAATAGATCCGTGCAAACGAACAACCAACTCGACATCTCCGGCAAACTCAAGGCCCTCGAAGACCGGACCCAGGCCCTCAAGACCAGACAAAAGATTGCGATTGGCGGAGTGATCATCGCTATTGGCATCGTAAAGCTGTTCACTACCAATGAGCTCGCCGGCCTGCTGCTCGACGCCATCGGCCGCGCAAAAGCCACCCCCTCTCTCAAGGAGGATTGGGGGCGGCGCGGCGAAGCCTTCTTTCGCCGGAAATCCAAATCCGGCAACGGAGCAGCCAGCAACGGAGGCGGGAGCGGCACTCTCCCCGGCAAGCCAGCGAACCCGGCAACGGCCGCTGCGCAGCCTAAGAGCGACGCTCCGGACCTGCTCTCGTTCGCTAAACCGCATTGAGCAGGCGATGCGCCGCCTGGAGAAGGCTCAAGGACTTTGCTCGGCGCGGGATTCCCGCGCCGAGCGCAAGGCCAGGACCCGGCATCTGATCGAGCTCGGAGGCCTCATCGTAAAAGCCGGCCTGGTCGAACTGACGAACGACGACCGGGCCGTCATCTTCGGGGCGTGCCTGGACATCGCCGGCCGGCTGCGCGGTGCCAACCAGCATGACGCGCGGCCGGCCGGTCTGATGATGCTCTGGCGCCGGCGGGGGCTCGAAGCCTTCGCCGAAGGCACCAGAGCTAAGCAGACTGACGGTAAGAAGTGACCTGCTCCGCGCCGGCCGTTCTTTCGGGAATGCGCCGGCGCAAGCGGCCGCGGCCCGGCGCCCGACGCAGGTCAACCAAAATCTGTCCGAAGGCGACCGGTCCGCCGGGGCGCTCGTTCTCCCCAGCCAGCTTCGTCACCCCGGGTTGCTGCTTCCAATCCTCGTCACACCAGCCAAGGTTTCAACCAAAAGGCCGGTGATGTGATCGAGGCGTCCAATCAGCCGTTGCAGAAGCGGCCCGAGCGGCGCGCCCTCAGGCTCTTCCGGCTTCGCCATGACCTCCATCAGCTCAATGATCGCGCCGAGGCGATTCGCCTGCTTCTCCATGTCGTCGCGCAGCTGCTCGATCCCCTTTTCGATCCGCGCCAGCCGCCGGTCCAATTCGTTGTCCATGCCGCCCTCCTCTGCTGGCGATAGACTCGCAGACGCCGGCGCGAATACGAAACGTCACGTTCATCAGCTCGGTCCATCCCGGATAGACTGCCGTTCCCTTTTGATGAGACAGCGGCGCTTGCCGCCGAAGCCTCTCCCGCATAAAGACGCGAGGTCCGTTTCGCCGAGGCCTGCATTGGTGGCCGGGCCGGGCGCTTCGGTGGCCAAGCCAGGGCTTCCGTGGAAGCCAGCACCACGATCGAGGAATAAAAGGAAAATGGCGCTCACCGCCGAACAGCTTCGTATCGCCGCCGGGATCGATGCGGCGATGCAAAAACTGGCGCGCGCCGGCCAGGACGATGTCACGATCTTTGCCGGCATGGCCGGTCACATGGCGGACTTCAAGCGGCTGATGGATACCGCCGGACAAGATGGTATGAACGAGCTTGGCCGGCGATTCGCCGGGTTCCTCCGTTACGCCAAAATCCTCGAGATGATCGCCGCCGGCATCCAGTCAGGCGCCCTTAAAGTGCCGAGGTAAATGTCGGTGCGGACCTTCCGGGTGAATGCTCGAAGAGTGGTACAGGAGGGGCGCCGATGACCGCGCAAGGCGATTAAAGTATCCGGGGAGCTGGCGAGGGTCATTCCTCCCAGTCCTTTTCGATAAAAGCACCCGCGCATAAGCTTGCGCCATTACACAACTACGCCACGATACCATTACAAGGGTATCAGTTTTTACCCGTAAGGTCTTCGATCGGCTTCATGCCCCGCGCCCGAAAAACGGCGTCCAGCCCCTCCATAATGAGGGTATGCATTTTCACCCGCTCTGAGAATGCCAGTTCCCGCAACTGGTCGTGCACCGCTGGTGGCAAATAGACCGTCTGCTGGATCGTCGCTTCCTTTGTCGCACTGCGACGGCGGAGAGGCTTGAAACCATCGGTCACATCCTGCACATGCTCAACGGGCTGATGCTCCCGCGCAAGGGGCGTCACAATGCCAGACAGAACAGTTCTACGCGGCTTTGACATAACGTTTCCCCTTAGGTTCCAGCTTGTTTTCAATCCATCCCAAAAGCTGACGGATCTCGGTGGCGGCGGCTCCTTCTGCGTTAAATTCCGTCACGCCCATCCCTGCTGCCATAGCGTCTTGATGATCGGCGCGGCTCACAATCGGCGGCTCGGCGATAAGACCAAGCGCGGCCAAGCCAGCGCGCGTTTCATCTACCCTAGGGGAACGAGGAGGACATTGTGTGAGAATGAAAGCGAACGTCTTTTCGAGCCTCATAAGGCTCTGAACCGTCGGCAGGCATCCCCTAAGATCGGGCGCTGTAGGGCGGCAAGGGATCAGGCACAGGTCGGCCACCTTCATGGCGGCGTTCGTGGCAGGACTGTCTATACCGGGTGTGTCGATCACGATGAGGTCGTAACCGGCCTCCTTGAGAGTCAAAAGAGCCTTGTCGAGAGCCGTGACGTCAAGCCGCTCGAATTCGGGTCCCTCCTCTGCCTGTCGACTTTCCGTCCAGTCGCTCAAGGTTCCTTGACGATCCAGTTCGAGCATGAAGACGCGGCGGCCTTGCTGGAAGGCGGCTACGGCTATTGAGGCAGCGGTTGTGCTTTTGCCACTCCCGCCCTTTTGCGTGACGAAGGAGATCACATACATGGCTGCACCATTGTAATGGTATCATTGCACAATAGCGTCATTGTATCGTTGTTTAATGGTTTAATGGCTTACCATTAAAAATGCGTGAAAGTCCATCCAGCTATCTCGTTTCCACGCGCGTCACATCTACGTTCGATTGCTCCTATTTCGGCCCCTGAAGGGCTCTCTCAAGAGCCATGCGAATGAAGCGCTGATAGGGAACGCCGATACGCTTGGCGCGATCCCGCACGGCGTCGAGCAACTGCTCGGGCAATCGAAGATTCACGGCCTTGTCTTTGCGCTTCATCTCGAAACGCATGGGAACCAAGCCGGACAGATCAAATTCCGTAAGGTCGCCCTTCGCGACGAAGGCTTCGGCCTCGGCGTCACTTTTTAATGTCGGGAGCTTCTTTTTCATAATAGGCGACTTCCTTCTGATGCATGTAACGGGCACTGATCGGCCTGATAAACGTCTCTCCGCCATTATGACGAAGTGTGAAGACGACGAGCATTTTGCGGCCTCGCTCCGTTGTTCCGAAGCCTATCAAACGTTCTTCCTGCTCTGAGTGCTTCGGGTCGGGGCGAACGAGCACAGTTCTCGCGAACAAACTTTCGATCTCACGGATCGAAACCCCATGTTTCCGGCATTTGTCACGGTTACCTCTATCCCAATCGAACCCCGCAAATTCCATCATTCCCCCATTTCACACTGCATACCAGTTTGTATATACAATTGTCAATCATTCACCAGCGATCGTTCCTTATAAAAGCATCCGCGCATCAGCTTACGCCATTACACAATTACGCAATGATACCATTACAATTGCATTTACCGTATGAGCCGTGGTCTATGGCATCCTTGGCGCATTCGGATAGGGCAAGGGAACGATCCTCGGTTTTTGAGAACGGCTCTCTCAGCTCGCACTTCTTCTTCGACAGGCCTCTTCGCCGCGCAAGCGCGGCGGTGCGCTTGCGCCCCGTTAGGGGCGCATATGGCGCACGAATACTTGCCGCGAAGCGGCTCTGCTGATCTTTCTGACCTTCTGGGGTAGGGAAGGTGGTTAAGTTATCTGAGTAAGGCCCATGCTTGTGTCAAAAAGGCCATCTGGGACGTTCCAAGGGGATGGAATTTGGCTTGGACAAGGAAGAGATGAAGACTCTTTAGATGATGCTGCCCATTTTTTAGACTCGGATGCCTGCTTAAAGATGCGGATCGCCAAAGCGCCGAGTCCTTGGGGTTCTTGGATCGTGTAGGCATTCGTGTCCTGCACCACCTTGAAGCCGAGCGCCGTCCGTATCCGCTTGATGCGGCGGTGAACGATCACGAAGCCGTAGAATTCGAGCACCTTGAGGCAATTGACGACGGTTTGCTTGCAGACGCAGGCCAGCACCTTGATGCCGTCGAGGGACGGGCGCACCTCGCCGTATTTCAGGGCAAGGTTCAGTAGGGCCTTAAGGACGCGCGCCACGGTGCGCGGGATGCCCTGCTTGCCCTTCTCGCGGCCGTTCCGGTAGATGCCGCGCTCGATCATCTCAAGGGCATTGAGGATGCGCGCATAGGCGTTGCGGTCGATCCCAAGTTTTGGGGCGGCCTGAAACAGGCTCTTGGCGCGGTAATTGGTAAAGTCCGGCCCTTCCTCAAGCGCCTCGTCGTAAAGCCGTTCGACGAAGGCGCGCTCGTCCTCCGTGTGTGCCTGTCCCATGAGATAGGTCGCTGTGCGGGTGAGGTCTTGTTCCCACGCCGCCGCACGGTTGCGGCTGCGCGCCGACTTCACGCGCGGGGTAGGGGAGGGGGCTACGTTTCCCATTTCAGGAAACAGCGCCGGTTGATTCGTCATAATCTGTTCAAAAGACATGGCCTCTCCTTCGGTTTGATGGTTCAAACCGCCTCGGAAAGGAGCCAAATACCGGCGCAA
>CAYTRB010000221.1:0-5214 GCA_964440215.1 uncultured Methylocapsa sp. | reverse complement strand
CGGTCTTGATCCCAATGCCGCGCGCGCCTGGCACATTGTCGGTCGAATCGCCAGCGAGCGCCTGAACATCGACGACCTTCTCCGGGGGCACGCCGAAATAGTCGCGCACTTCCTCGACGCCGATCTTACGCTCTTCCCTGGCACCCTTGGCGCCTGCTTCGCCGGAAGCTGGATCATACATGGCGACCCCCGGCCCGATGAGCTGCATCAAATCCTTGTCGGCGGAAATGATCAAAACGTCGGCGCCATGCTTGCGCGCCTCGCAGGCATAGGTGGCGATCAAATCATCCGCCTCGTAGCGGTCCTGCTCGACCGGCGTGAGGCCGAAAGCCCGCACGGCGGCGCGCATCAGAGGGAACTGCGGAATCAAATCTTCCGGCGGATCGGAACGATTGCCCTTATAGGCAGGGTAGATCTCCTTGCGGAAGGAATGTTCGGATTTATCGAAGATAATGGCGAGATGGGTCGGTTTGATCCCCGCCGCGCCATCGCGGACGAACTGAAAGAGCTTGGTGCAAAAAAGCCGCACGGCTCCGGTCGGCAAACGGTCGGAGCGGAAATTATATTTCGCATCCTGGCGGATCGACTGGAAATAGGCGCGAAAAACAAACGACGATCCGTCGACCAGGAAAACATGATCTCCGGCCCGGATTTTGTGTGCAATCGAGGACATAGGTTCAATCAAAGTCATCGGCCAAATGCATTGGCTTGGCGCATTATGTCAGCGGAGCCGTGTCGAGGCCACTGCCTTCGCTGGCCGGGAAACGCCAAAAGAGCCCCAGAGGCAGGATTTCAACGCAACTATTGGTAGCCCTTATTCGTTACACGATCCAGCCGCACCACACCGGGCCTTCGGCGAGCGAGTTCAAGGATCCGGTGATGCCTATTCTGCGTGTTTGCGCCGTGCATGCAAATCCAGCCACTTTGCCCCTATCCAATTCAACATACAGAAAGCGGCCAAGTATGACACGCTGCCCCCGGTACACGCGCGTTGGCGCCGCGATACATTCTTCCGTCCTGGATTTTGACAGGCCTTGTCTTGGCTTCGCAGAAAGCGCTGGCCAAGGCCGACGAATTAGCCTATTCGCGGGGGCTGTATGGTGAAGCTGCAAACGGATTTGGATTTCGAGGCTATTTTCAATAGCTTGCCCGCGCCCTATCTGGTGATGGACCGGGACTTAACCGTCGTTGCCGTCAATCGGGCCTTTCTCGACGCGACCATGCGCCAGCGGGAATCGCTTGTCGGGGTCGATATTTTTGCGGCATTTCCGGGGCCGGAAGAAAGCCGCAAGATCTTGCGAGAATCGCTCGAACGGGCCCGCGACAAAGGCATCGCCGACGAGATGCCGGCGGTCTCCTACGCCATTACCGTCAATGGCCGGTCTGAGGAACGCCTTTGGAGTTGCACCCACTTTCCGGTCCGCGACGACAACGGGAATATCACCTTCGTCGTCAAGAACACGCAAGATATTTCGGCACTTCATCCATCGAAGGGTTTGGCGGGGCTTCCATCGCTTAACCCCGAAACAGGCTTGGATTGCGCGGCTCAGCTGCCGGGATCCGTGCATGTTCTCAATCAGACGCTCTTGGCGACGGTTCACCATTTACGCCGTTTGGTCATGCAGGCGCCAAGCTTCATGTGCGTCTTGCGCGGGCCTGATCTTGTTTTCGAATTGGTCAACATCGCCTTTTCGATGCTTGCCGGGGGCCGCGATCTCATCGGCAAGACTTTACGCGAGGGATTGCCTGAGTCTGAAGGCCAGGAGTATCCCGGCATTCTTGAGAATATTTTTAAAACGGGCGAAGTGCACGTTGGCCGCAAGACGCGTATTCTGCTGCAAGACGCACCGGATTGCGAGATCGAGGAACATTATATCGATTTCGTCGCGCAGCCGATCACGGGCGCGAACGGCGAGGTGACAGGGATATTCATCGAAGGCAACGACGTGACCGATCACGTCAAGACCGAGCAAAGGCAAGCCCTCCTCATTCGCGAACTGCATCATCGGGTCAGGAATACGCTGGCGACGGTGCAAGGGGTCATGAACACGACAGCGAAGTCGTCCGCGAACATCGAGGAATTTCAAGATGCCTTCTCCGGACGAATCGCATCGCTCGCGAAGACGCATGCGGTCATGACTGAAGAACTCCACCAATCGGTGTCGTTCCAGCAATTGCTGACCCAGGAGCTAGGCCCTTATTCCGACGATCAAGGCCTCCGGATTCGCCTCTCGGGGCCAGCCGTCGATTTGCCTTCGCAGATCGCGGTGCCGCTCGGCATGGCGGTCCATGAACTCACCACCAATGCGGTCAGGCATGGGGCGCTTTCCAGGGAGGAAGGCCGAATCGAGGTCGGCTGGGGCCTTGTCGATAAAGATGGCGAACGCGCGCTGCTCTGCGAATGGAACGAATTCTCAGGGCCGCCGGTGACCCCGCCGTCGCGCGACGGATTCGGGTCGATGCTGCTCAAACGCGTACTGTCCCAGCAGATCCGGGCGGACGTCAAGGTCGATTTCGCGCCGGAAGGATTTCGCCTGCGAATGGCGGTGCCGCTTCACATCGATCGATAATGCGAGCACAGAGGGTTGCGACGCTTCGTGCGGATATGCCGAGTGATCCCGTCTTGCATTCAAGCTCAAAATGCTGAATGGGCTTTTTTCGTCTACCGTTAGTTTGATTGCGCATTATGCGCATATATGGTTCCCTTTGATCTTCATTCATGGTGTGATCAATTTTGCACAGACTCACGGGAAGCAAACAGGCAAGGTGAGTTTAAAGCGAGGCAGGTCGGCTAAGTACTATATTGAGTGGTCGCGGGCAGCGGACAGAGTGGCTTCTCCTTATTACACGTCCGGGCCACACTGAAGAGCTGGCCAAGGGACATTGTGTCATCCTGAGAATTGCAGCTACACATTATCGGCGTTGACTGCGCTGGGGGGGAACTTTGCGATCCGCATTTTTTGAAGTAGATAGCTAGAGGTTTACGGAAAGTCTGGAGCAAATCGAGTAGATGGAAGAGCAAGCGGCGTTTGGCTCGAATCCGGGCAATCTGGGGATGTATTCCTGTGTTCCACGTGGATTGTCCAAGTCTTCGGCGCTTGTCGTGGCCCTGCATGCCTGTCAGCAGACGGCCAGGGATTTTGATTTGGCCACGGGATGGTCGGAACTTGGCCGGGAACGAGGGTTTGCCGTCTTGTTTCCCGAGCAGAAATGCGAGAATAATTCGCAAAATTGCTTCAATTGGTTCGTCGAGAAGCACATCGGCCGCGATGATGGGGAGATCGCGTCGATCCGCCACATGATCGAAAAAATGCTGCGGGATCATCAGCTGGATCGTGACCGTGTATACGTGACTGGTCTGTCCGCCGGCGGCGCCATGGCTTGCGCGCTGCTTGCCGCCTATCCGGAATTGTTCGCTGCCGGTACCATAATCGCGGGTCTTCCTTATGGGGCCGCGCTTGGGCCGTTCGACGCGATGAAGGCCATGGCCTTTGGGCCGGCGCACTCGTCGCGGGAGTTAGGAAATCTGGTGCGCCGGGCGTCGCCTGGGCAAAAGAGGTGGCCGAAAGTTTCCATCTGGCACGGGAGCCACGATGGCGTGGTCGCACCCGCCAATGCGTCAGGCTTGGTCCAGCAATGGCTCGATATTCATCAAGTCGACGAAACCGGCGCCATACTGGATGAGGTCGATGGTCAGGCACGCATGTCCTGGCGCGATGGCGCGGGGGCTATTGTCGTCGAGCATTATCTGTTCGATGGAATGGCGCATGGTCTGCCGGACGACTCCCATTTGCTCCGGCCGGCCGCAAGCCCGGCTTCCATCGCCCTTGACGCGGGCAAATGGTCGACGAATCGCATCGCCAAATCATGGGGGCTTATGCGCCAATCGCGCAGCCAGGCTGGAAAGCCGCCTGCGGAGCCCCAAGAGGAACCGATTGTTAACCTTTGGGATCTCTGGGCTAAAATCGGACACGCATCAAAATAACGAATGCGATGAACGCCAAAAGCAAACTGGCGATCAGGATATAGAGGCTATCCGTGTCGCCCGTCCCGGCCCAAGACGCCACCTGAGTGTTAAGAGCAAGCGCCGTCTCCAACAAGATCATAATCCCGTCCACTCGTCTGGAGCGGTATCGAGCCGCCGCCCGTCACGGCGCCGCCCGCGCACTTATCCTTCACTAGATTTATAAATTTTCGCGGCAAGCTCAAGGCAAGACATCGCCGCTGCCCACCTTTCCGGCTATTCTCTTCCGTCAGCTTCGCATGAGCCGCAGAGCAGTGGCCGATTCGGCAACTTATGGTCAAGTGGGGCGTTACAGATGCCGCATCTCGATCGAAGGGTGCGGCGTCATTCCCCGGCGCTTCATGCCCGATACGCCGATCGAATCATCTCATGACCGGAGCCATTGATGGCAAACCAAAAAACCGTGGAAGAGGCTTCCAAAGATTTCAGCGCCGATCTGGCGGCACTGCGTGATGATGTTGCAAAATTGAGTTCATCGGTTTCCGACTTTATTCGCTCGCAAACCGCGTCGGCAACAACGGATACTGTCGCAGACGCGGTCGATAATGCGCGGCAAAAGATTTCCGATACGGCAAGCAAAGCGCAAGATCATATCTCCGGCGCGAGCGCGGACCTCGAGGCAACAATTGAGCGCAATCCGTTGGCAGCGGTGCTTGTAGCGCTGGTGGCCGGCATACTCGTTGGAATGCTAAGCCGCGGCCGCAAATGAATCGTATGATCAACCGGCTGGTGAGCGAAGCCACGGCCCCGATCGAGGCAATGAGCACGCGCCTTTTCAAAGAGGCCGTGCTCATTTTCTTAGGGATAAACTGCCTATTTGTCGGTGCAATCTTTCTTACAATCGCTCTCTTCGTTTTTCTCCGGCCTTTGATAGGAAACGTCGAAGATGCGTTGTGTGTCGCCGGTCTTTACCTCGCTGCCGCAATTGTTTGCGTTTATTTCTACGCCCGCGCGACAACCGGCAAGTCTCGGCAAGCTGCAGCTTCATTGATGGAAGAGAAGGACAACATGCCACCTGCCACCGCCGCGTACGCGCAAAAGGCTGAGTTCGCGAACAATATCGACGAGACCGTCGCGCCCATTCTCGACATTTTGCGCGAAAGCGGGATGGAGCGCGAGCGTCTTGCGCTCGAGGCCGGCGCGGAGATCGCGAAACAATTGCATCCTTTCTCGCTGGTCGCCTTCGCGAC
>CAYTRB010000220.1:0-5247 GCA_964440215.1 uncultured Methylocapsa sp. | reverse complement strand
CTAACCAGGATAGACGAATGCTCTGCTTACGAACAAAAAGGAACGCATCTGGTTCATCTAGGGAAGCTCTAATATCTACGCGGCCTGTACTGATAGACTATTCTTGAATCTTTCAGCGCCAGACTGAAGCCTAGATCTGGCATCTGGAAGTACAAAAAAGAAATTATTCACATATATTCCGTTACACGTCCAGTTATTCCTCCATCCGCCCGCATTGTTAATATCCTGATACTTTCCAACGTTAAAGTCAGCCATGGATATTAGATTTCCGTCGAGCAAGAAATATCCCTCATAGCCAAAGCCCGCAAGATAATTGTATACGTCACGGGTTGAATTCAGTTTATGAGATTCTTCAATCTCAATGAGCATTGATGGATGGCACCGCTGGATCGTTTCTGCAGCACCCCGCAAGACCGCAAGTTCGTGCCCTTCAACATCAATTTTGATGAAACCGACGGCATCCAGCTTGTAATCATCTAGGCGGCGTGTTGGTACGGCAATCTCAAACCTCGTACTCCCCTCAAAATCAACTAGAGGGTTACTATCTTCGATAGTACTACTTCCATGATCTCTCGGAATTCGAAGTTTTGCCTCTCCTGCGGTGTCAGAAAGCGCAACTATCTCTACGCGGATCGGCAATGACAGATGCTCTGCCATCTGTTGTAATATAGAAGCATTCGCTGGGCGAGGCTCAAACGCCAGGCAATCGCGAGACAGATGAACAAAATGAGCCGTGTATATGCCTCTGTCTGCCCCTATATCGATTGACATTTTACTCTTATCGCACAGTGATGGTACGATATAGAGTTCCTTCTCTGGAAACTTTTGACGTACTACTGATAGACGCATGGACCAATAGGTCTTCGGCGCTACCTTCTTAAAGACAGATTTCCCTATTTGTGTGAGCGTATTTATCATGGTCCCATTTCTGGTGTTGAGCTGAGCATGCGGGAATAAAATACACTGTATACTAAAAGACCGGCAGCGGCTACGGCGGGCTCGCCATAATGGCTGAAGACTTTTAGGCTGCGCCGATGCAGACGGCGGCGAGGCGCGTTCGCAAAAGGTTTTTCTTTGGCGGCATGCGATCCAACCCTGTCCCAATACCATTTACGGAGCAAGGACGATACTTTATCGCACAGGAAGTTTAGGTTCGAGACGTGCCCCTATGAACCTCCCCTCGATGGAGGCCGCTTCTTACGCTTACGCTTATTATGCGGCCGGCTATGCTTTAGATCCGCTTTGGGGTCGACTTTCGTTATCAGGAATTCTAAGCAGAACTTCCGC
Organism: uncultured Methylocapsa sp.; assembly: GCA_964440215.1. Lineage (GTDB taxonomy): Bacteria > Pseudomonadota > Alphaproteobacteria > Rhizobiales > Beijerinckiaceae > Methylocapsa. The sequence continues at coordinate 3,960 of CAYTRB010000220.1, read as the reverse complement.
TTTGGGTCGATGCGGTGCCTTAACGCGCTACTACATCGCGCCGGATTCCCTCCCCTAGCGCGTGATCCCAAAAAGTTGCAGAGTTTTGAGATAAGATGATGCTCTAGGACTTGTCTCATCCGTGAACGCTCTGGAATTTCCGGTTCCCTTGGCTGATCCTTCCGCCCCCAAAAAAATCATCCTCGCTATCGATCCGGCCGCGCCGCCGCCGGGGCTTGCGGGCGCTGTCGCGGCGATCGGCAATTTCGATGGTGTGCATCGCGGCCATGTTGCCGTGATCGAACGCGCCAAGACCTTGGCGCGAAAGCTTCAGCGCCCCTGCGTCGTCCTCACCTTCGAGCCGCACCCAAGCGATTTCTTCAAAGGCGAGAACACGATCTTCCGCCTGACCCCGCGCGACACCAAGGCCAGGATTTTGGAGCGGCTTGGTATCGATGGCATGATCGTGATCCCCTTCGACAAAGATCTGGCCCGCCTCCCGGCGGATGATTTCATCACCAAAATCCTGCTTTCCCGCCTCGGCGTCGGCGCCGTCGTCGTTGGCTATGATTTCCATTTTGGCGCGGACCGTTCCGGCACGCCCGCCTTCTTGCGGGAGACAGGCGAGCGGCTAGGCTTCACCGTCGAGATCGTGGAACGGGTTCCGGCACACACGGACGCGGCCACCTCCTCGACGGCGACGCGGGTGGCGCTCGAGGCGGGCGATGCCGCGCTTGCCGCGCGCCTGCTTGGCCACCCGTTTGCCATCATGGGCAAGGTCATCCAAGGCCAGAAACTCGGGCGAACCTTGGGCTTTCCAACGGCCAATCTTCTGCCGGACCCAAGCTGCCGCTTGCGTCACGGCATCTATGCCGTCCGGGTGGCGGTCGCGGCAAAAACCCATGCAAAAACCCATGATGGCGTCGCAAGCTACGGCCGCAGGCCTACATTCGACAACGGGCCGCCGCTTCTCGAAGCCTATCTCTTCGATTTTTCCGGCGATCTCTATGGCGAGACAATCGAGGTTCTGTTTATCGGCTGGATCCGGGCCGAGGCGAAATTCGATTCGGCCGCAGCGCTCGTTTCGCAAATGAAGCGGGATGAAACCCGCGCGAGAGAGATCCTGCGCACCTTCGCAGGTGATCCAGCAATGCTTTAGCTGCTGTGGATCAATGGGCATGGCCGATGGATGTGCTTTCCTTTGCGGGAGGGCGAAGCGGCAGGGTTGCTGTCAGTCTGCGCCGCTCTTGACCCGAGAATAAGGATTTCGCGAAACCCGCTTATGCTGCGGCGCAATATCACATTGACGTGATTATTGCACTGCAATATCAGGGGCAACGTGGCGATCCGCGCCATTCCGCTTGTGTAAGTAAGCCGCGTCGCGCCTGAAAGTGCCGGCGCATTTTTGTGAAATGGAGTATAAATGACCTATCGCTTTGATGACTTCCAGAAGTTCGGCAAAGAGCAGCTCGAGGCCTTGACCAATTCGTCTTCGACCCTCGCCAAAAGCTGGCAGACGATCGCCGCCGAATCAAGCGACTATTCGAAGAAGTCCTTTGAGAACAGCTCCGCGTACTTCGAGAAACTGCTAGGTGCTAAGTCATTCGAGAGCGGTCTTCAGATTCAATCTGAATATGCAAAGACGTTTCTCGATGGGTTCTTTACTTATGTCAAGAAAACCGGAGAGCTCTACTCCAATCTTGCCAAAGAGAGTTTCAAGCCGGTCGAAACCGCTCTCGCCAAGGTTCAAGCCTCCAAAGAATAGGCTGCGTCGATTCGCGCAGACGGGCGGGGAACCTTCGCCCCTAATTGTCAGCCATGGGAACGCGCCGACGGGCATTGTTCTGTCCAGCGTGGAGCAAGCGGCCGGGACTAGGGTAGCCGACGGTCCGCCGGCTACCAAATGCAAATTGCGTTGGGAATTGAACATTAACGGGTTTGCAACCCCAGACTTGCCAGGAGAATGAATGAGCGCGTTACTGACGGTCACACTTCCTCCCATCATCTCCTATTCCGTTTGTCTTGCGACGGGTTGGTTTGTCGCTTTCGTCATTTGGAAATAGCGGTCGCAGTTTCCAGGCTCCTTTGACGGTCTCGTGACCGGCGATGGCGGCCGTAATTGATCGGCGCAACCGCGATGGGTATGGCACTTTGAATTTCCATCTGCGCCAATTGTAGCGGCAGGCCAGCCTCTGCGCCTCGCGTGAGCTCCTGTGGCAGGTGTAAGGCCCTTTCCGCCACAACGAGGCGCTCGGGCGAAGACCCCGGCCCGGTGCCGTTCATGACCTATGATGACTATAACACGTTTTGCCAGGCACTTCCTGCCACAAGCTATGTGGTCCAATGGGGAGGATCGCATGTTTGGAAAGTTGGCGGCAAGGTTTTCACCATAGGCGGCTGGGACGGCGACACTCCGGCCTTCACCTTCAAGGTCAGCGACATAGCCTATGAAATGCTAAAAGAGCAGCCGGGCCTGCGGCCAGCGCCCTATCTTGCGTCACGTGGCATGAAGTGGATTCAGCATTATGCCAATCCGGGTCTCGACGACGCTGAATTGAAAGACTATATTCGTCAATCACACCGTATCGTCTCCCTGGGGCTCCCCAAGAAGAAGCAACGCGAACTCGGGCTCAACTAACCGTCCCCCTTCGCTTGCGTTTGGCGGGAGCCTCCGCTAAACTTATCAAATCATGATCGAGCGATTTGCCAAATTTGGTTTTGGCTCAAACATATTATTCATCAACGCGGCCAGGCTTTCGCCTTTTGACCGCGCGGCGCTGCTCGCGCCGGGATTGCTTAGGCTTATCCGCCCCTGAGAGCCGGCCGGGCCATGCCTGGGCGCTCAGGGGATGTTACGGGCCTTAAAAATCATCCGCTCGAAGACATTAATCTTTCGAAGACATTATATTGAGTCTTACGAAATGATGTCTCGCAGACAATCCTGGACAATCGCCATGACAGAGACCCAAACCAGTTCCCGCTCCGAGCCCGGGTTGCAAAATTCCCAATCCGTCGTGATTTTCGACACCACCTTGCGGGATGGCGAGCAGTCGCCCGGCGCCTCGATGAGCTTCGAGGAAAAGCTGCAAGTCGCCGATCTCCTCGATGCGATGGGCGTCGATATTATCGAGGCCGGTTTCCCGGTGACCTCGGAGGGCGATTTCGAGGCCGTCTCCGCGATCGCAAAACGCCTGAAGCGGGCGGGTGTCGCGGGCCTCGCCCGGGCGGCCGCGAAGGATATCGACCGCTGCGCCGAAGCGGTGCGCCCAGCGCTTCGCCCGCGCATTCATCTGTTTATTTCGACCTCGCCATTGCATATGAAATACAAGCTGCAAAAGGAGCCGTCCCAAGTTCTCGACATGATCACGGCAAGCGTCGCGCGAGCCCGCAACCTAGTCGCCGATGTCGAATGGTCGGCGGAGGACGGAACACGGTCCGAGATCGATTTTCTCTGCCGCTGCGTCGAGGCCGCGATCAAGGCGGGCGCCACCACGATCAATATCCCGGATACGGTCGGCTATGCCGTGCCGCATGAATACCGGGCCTTGTTCGAGACCGTGCGGCAACGCGTGCCCAATTCCGACAAGGCGGTCTTTTCCGTCCATTGCCACAATGATCTGGGACTTGCGGTGGCCAATACACTCGCCGGCATAGAAGGCGGCGCACGCCAGGTCGAATGCACGATCAATGGCATGGGCGAGCGCGCCGGCAATGCGGCCATGGAAGAGGTGGTGATGGCGCTGCAGGTGCGCCGCGACTCCCTGCCCTACCACACAAACATCGATACGACGATGCTGACCCGGGCCTCGAAACTCGTTTCGGCGGTGAGCTCATTCCCGGTGCAATACAATAAGGCGATCGTCGGGCGGAATGCTTTCGCGCATGAGAGCGGCATTCACCAGGACGGCATGCTGAAGAACGCCGGAACCTATGAGATCATGACTCCCGAGAGCGTCGGCGTGAGCAAGACCTCGCTCGTCA
>CAYTRB010000219.1:0-5257 GCA_964440215.1 uncultured Methylocapsa sp. | reverse complement strand
GCCCGCAAGCACGTCGAATTCAAGGAAACCAAAATCAAATAGTCTGGTTTGCTTGAAGGTTACACACTTGAGCTGAAGCGCGTGGCGAGAGCCCCGAGATAGGCGCCGCGCGCTTCCGGCAGGGCTTGGCCGCGCGGCGCGAAAAGATCGCGAGCTAAAAAAAAGCCGGTCAGTTGAAAACCATCCAGGATGTCGGCGGGAGGCGGATCGTTCTCCCCATGTCCGTTGCGCAGAAACGCCGGCAGCGGCAGAAGCCGGGTTTTGTAAGCTTCGCCCGCCGCCTTCGAGACAGCGCGGCCGGACTTTGGCGACACGTAAATGAGATCCTTGGTGACGCCCGTCGCCGCGCAGCTCTCAAGATCGAGGCCAAACCCCATCTGGGACAGAATCTCAGCCTCGAAGCGAACGATTAAGGGAGCTAAATTCTCGGATCTGTCGACGCTGCCGGCAATGCGCACCGCCGTATCGTAAAGTGCTGGATGCGGGTCGCGCTCGGGGCCAAGGCGGAGAAGCGCCGCAACGAGACAAACTGCGTGTAGTGCTTCCGCGCTCGCCATCAAGCGCGCGGTGCGCAATTGCATGGGCTCGACCGAAAATGTGCCGAGATGCTCGTCGAGCCGCGCCCGCCACACGAATTCAGCATGATTGCCGGGTTGCAACAGGGGTTGCATGCGCTTGGAGCGGCCGCCCCGGACCAGCCCGAAGTGACGGCCATGCGTGCGGGTCATCGCCTCGACGATGACACTCGTCTCGCCATGTTTTCGTGTGCCGAGGATAAGGCCGTCGTCCCGCCATTCCATATGTGACGCCTGTCAGGGAATGAGCACGGTCGCGCCCGTGGTCTCGCGGCCTTCCAGCGCGCGATGAACATTCACCACATCGTCGAGCGGCCGCGTCTGGCGCAGCGGAATTTTTACCGTGCCGCTCGCGACAACGCGGAAAAGTTCGCGGGCCATTTTCTCGAGATCCACGCGTTTCGCCGAATAGGTGTGGAGGGAAGGGCGGGTGGCAAAGAGGGAGCCTTTCGTTGACAGGAGCCCGAGGTTGAAGGCTTCGATCTGCCCCGAGGCCGAGCCGAAGCTCACGAACAGTCCAAACGGCCTGATGCAATCGAGCGAAGCTGGAAAGGTCGCTTTGCCCACGCCGTCATAGACCACATCGCAGAGTTTTCCCTTGGTGATTTCTTTCACACGCGCGGCAAAATCCTCCTCGCGGTAGAGTATCACATGCTTGGCTCCGGCCTTTTTGGCGAGCTTGGCTTTTTCGGCCGAGCCCACCGTCCCGATCACAGCCGCACCGAGCGCCTTTCCCCACTGGCAGAGGATCAAGCCGACCCCGCCCGCCGCCGCGTGAACCAGTATGGTATCACCCGCCTTCACCTTAAAAGTCCGGCGCAGCAAATATTGCGCGGTGAGGCCTTTCAGCATGATCGCGGCGGCGCCCTCATAGGAAATGCTCTTCGGTAATTTGACGAGTCGGTCCGCCGCGATCACCCGCTCCCCGGCATAAGCGCCCAAGTTCGTCGCGTAGGCGACGCGGTCGCCAAGCTTGAAATCCTTCACGCCCGCGCCAAGGCCAATGATTTCGCCAGCAGCCTCATTGCCTGGCGTGAAAGGAAGCGAGGCGACGGGGTAAGCCCCGCTGCGGAAATAGGTGTCGATGAAATTGACGCCGATCGCATGGTGGCGGAGATGCACTTCTCCACGCTTGGGGGAGGGCGGTTCGATATCCTCGATCCGCATGACCTCCGGCGCGCCGGTTTCGAAAACGCGGACAATTTTGGTCATAGCGTCGAGGCCCTTCGCTCTGTCAGGGGCGGGTTCGCACGTTCCGTTGCGGAGTTATGGGAATAGGTCTCCCACGCTGGCTCATAAGTATCATCCGCTTGATCGCCCCATGTCATCCAGCCGGGGCGAACACCGCGGCCGAAGAGTTCCAAATAGGGGCCACGCGAACAGGATTCAATGAGCGGATATTGCTCATCGGGCTTGCGCGAATGTTCACGCTTTCGTGTCGCCAGATAATTCACCTGCGTCCGGCCAGGTGCCAAGGTGCGGGCATTTTTTCCCCGCGTGCCGAACAAAATTATTTCGGTCACGTTGCGAAAATAAAAGCCGACACCGCGGCCATCGGATCCGCCATCTTTGCGGATCTTGTGCCAAACGATATTGGCTTTGTAGGTAAAGCCCCATGCGGCCATGACGGCAAGCCCATCGGGCAAGAGCGCGTTGGGACACCACAGATAAAGATGCGCGGTTGGGGCTGCGATCCCAGCCAGTGGCAATCCGCAAATCTCTTCGATAGCCATTGTGGAATAGCGGGCAAGGCGCCGGTGCTCGGGCGCGACTTTTCCCGTCTTATTTTGAAAGCGCCAGGGCGGGTCCGCCAAAATGGTTTTAAACTGGTTGCCCGCCGTGGCATTGAGGAGATCCAAGGCGGGATTGGAATGCTTGGCCCTGGCGTTCACCCAATGATCCCGCTTGCTGCGCCCCAATTTTGGACGGATTGATTCGCTGTGTTTAGGTAAATCTATTTAGCCAGCGAATACGCCGTTGAGCAATGAGCGTGGAACAAATAGCAGTGGCAAAGCTACACGTCGCTTTCAGCCAGCATGGCGGCGATTTCCGCCTCGCACACAAGCACGCCTTCGACGAAGGCGCGGCCCTGGTACCACCACATGGTACGGCGCCGGTTGGTCTTGGTCATGTGGAACTCGACGCGATCGCCCGGAGTGACCGGCTTGCGGAATTTGGCCTTGTCGATACTCATGAAATAGACAAGAGGCGGCTTTTTGCCTGGGGCATGTGCGTTGACACATAAAACCCCGGCGGTTTGAGCCATGCCCTCGATCAGGAGAACGCCGGGCATGATCGGACGCTCCGGGAAATGCCCTTGAAATTGCGGCTCATTAATGCTGACATTCTTGATACCGATACCGAATTCGTCGCCGCGTGCCTTAATCACACGGTCGATCATCAAGAACGGATAGCGGTGGGGCAGGGATTTCAACAAGCGCAGAACGTCGAATGTCTCGATCGTTGCCGGCTCCGCCTCGCTCATGGTGTCCCTTCCCAAATATGTATGATCTGCTTGATTGTCATATGTTGCCGGATCGCAAATCCCCTTGCAGCATGCCGGAATCGAAAGCCAGTCAGCTCGCTTAAGGTCAAGCGTCAAAGCCGGCAAAATCTTCGAGCCGCGCGCCGGCGGGTAAACCGGCTTGCGAGGGGATGACGCAATGGCGTCCAATCGCAGCATTTTCTGCGATCCGCGCGAGATTGCCAATTCGTGTGTCTTCCCCAATGACGGTATCGCCTGCCGCGCCGCGATCGATTGTTGCGTTGGCGCCGACTTCGACTCCGTTTTGAATAATGACCCGGCCTATTCCCAGCGTCTTGGGAAGCCCGGGCGGAACAAGAGCAGCGCCGGCAACGCGGAAATCGATGCCGGACTGGCCGATGCGCGCGCCAGGATGTATAATAACCTTGTCGCCGATCAGCGCATGGCTGATCGTGACTTGCGGCCCGATCAGGCAATCGCGGCCGATACGGACATTGGAGCCTATCACGCTGTTTGCACCGATGATCGAACCGGTGCCGATTTCGGCACGCGGACCAATGACCACGCCTGGATCGACGATCACGCCTTGTTCAAGCCGTGCTTCTGAATGGATCGAAGCACCCGGATTGATTCCCGCCGTACCCAATAAGGATTTTGGCCGGATCGCCTGCGGGAAAATTCTTTGCAAGGCGAGCGCGAATCCGCGATAGGGCTCGTCCATCACAAGCGCAAATGTCGCTTTCGGCACGTGTGCCGCGTACCCCGGCGGGACGAAGCACGCAGTGGCACGACTACTCTCCAAGAACACTAGGTCTTCTGGAGAATCGAGAAAGGTAAGCTCGCCAGGCCCCGCCTCATCAAGAGGCGCGACCCCGCTGATGATGGCTGACAGATCCACGCTCTCAATAATTGCCGCGCCGCTGCAAGCCACGATATCGGCGAGCAAAGTCCTTTCGGCGCGTGGGAAGAACTTCGGTTCGCTCATGCAAGACACTCCCCGCCGGCCCCATCCGCGACCCGCAAGGAATGATTTGCAAGACCGGCGCGGTCAGACTTGAAAAACCCTAGTCAATTTCCCTGCGGCAAGGGTTTGCTGCGAGCAGCACGTATCGGGTTGGACGGGCGTATGTCAGAAAGTGGTGCCGCCGGAGAAACGGAAGAACTGGGTTTGATCGTATTGGCTCTTGGTAATGGCCTTGGCGAAGTCAAATCGTATCGGCCCGAGCGGCGACGCCCAGATAAGCGACGCACCAGCGGAGGTGCGAAGCATTGACGTGTCGCCGCCGACGGTGATGCAATTGCCCTGTGTAAAGTACGGCGGGTAGTCGTTTGGGGTGCATACCCCATTCGGGCTGAAATTCGTGCGGCCAGTAAAATTATACAACGTTCCGGCATCTGCGAAGATGGCGCCCTTCAGGCCGATATCCCTTGGCAGGCCATATATAGGGAACTGCACTTCGAGGCTGCCACCGTAATAGACGGTGCCGCCGAGCGGGTTGCCCTGGGGGTCGCCGGACCCTATGTCGCGCGGACCGATGCCGCTTGGCGCAAATCCGCGAACGAGGCTTGGGCCCATATTGAAATTGTCGACGATGCGCAATTGGTTACCGCCCCAGGCCGCCAGATCACCGCCTTGCAAATGCACAAGCCCGACGATTTGGTCGTATATCTCATGATAATACCGGATATCGCCGGTGGTGCGCACGAAGCGATCGTCGCCACCTGCGCCGGCTACGTCCTGACGCAATTCGGCGAAGAAGCCATTTGTCGGATTCCGATTGTTGTCGAGCGTATTAAAGTTAATGGTATAGCCGAGCATCGAGGTGAGAAAGGGTCCCTGTGCCTCCTTGAGCGCCAAAGAGGCCTCGCCATTCGTCAAGCAGTTGTACCAGTAATTCGGAGCAACACCGGTGCCATTGAATCCCGGTGTTGTTCCCCAAACTGGATCGGTACAATCGTCGTAGGGTCGCACCGAATTGTTGGGAATGGAGATATCCGTGCGGTAAAGTGAGTATCTAGGTGCGAACGTCAGGTTTTCCGTTATAGGCAACCCGAAGCGCAGAGCACCACCGATCGTAGTGTTGCTGTAGTAAGAGTATTGCCAGGGATCGCTCTCCTTCGCGTAGAGATCGAAGCCCGCCGCGATCCGGTTGCCAAGAAAATACGGTTCGGTAAAAGTGAAATTGACGCCGCGGCT
>CAYTRB010000218.1:0-5261 GCA_964440215.1 uncultured Methylocapsa sp. | reverse complement strand
TCATATTATTCGTTGGCCTCACCGCGGGATGGGTGGCCGGCCAAATCATGCAAGGCACCGGGTTTGGGATTGTCGGCGATCTCCTCATTGGAATCGTGGGCGCCTTCATCGGCAGCTGGCTGCTGCCCCAACTCGGCATCCATCTTGGCTTGGGCATTGTTGCCGCGATTATCAATGCCACCATTGGTGCGCTGATCCTGTTGCTGATCATCCGGCTCGTTCGTGGCGGAGGCGGATGGCGCGGAAGTTGGGGGAGGCGCTGGTAAGCCGGCCGCTTGATGAGCCGCAAACTTTTGCGCGCATTTTGGGATGTGTTCATGGTTTGGGCTTGCTCACATAAAGGCCGTGCTGCTGCCGCATCCATCACACGCCGCGCGAGGCGTGTTCTTGACGCCTATCTTTCAACGATCAGAGTCGACAACGCGTCGAACGCGCCAATTTTCCGCAATCGGTCCGGACGTGCCTATTCCAAGGTTACGCTCGGCGATGACTTCCGAGACATACGCGCGATTGTGTTCGGACCGGGAGAAACCCAGACGCTGGACGACTTCCGCCGGTCCGGTGCCGTCGAGGCGCTGCGCGGCGGCGCGAGCGCGGAGATCATCGGGAACAAGCTCGCTAATGACTTCGCTTCGTCAGCGAATTCGCAGAAAACCTATGCGCCGGCCGATCTGAAAGCGGTTCGCCAGGCCGGCGAGGCAAGGTGCAAAGGACGAACAAGATGAGCGCAAAAGCTTACCAGAAGTTGGAATTCCAAATTTCCGCCGGTCAGTGAATATTTGGAAAGATTCGTCAACGTATTGATTAAATGGCGAGAGAGACGGGACTTGAACCCGCGACCTCCGGCGTGACAGGCCGGCGCTCTAACCAACTGAGCTACTCCCCCGCATTGGAGCGGTACGACCCCGAACTCGGATACCTGCCGGATAGGATAGGCGCGGGGCCAAGTCAAGCGCGGGGCCAAGTCCTGGCACCGGGTGAATCCTGTCCGTCCACTGGACTGGCCTTCTGGTTGTCGTACATTGAGGGGCGGTGACCATTAAGATATTATACAATGACTTTTGACCGATTGCAGCGGAGATTTAGCTCAAAAAGGCCCTTTAACCATCATCGCCAAAAGTTGAATTTGTATCCTTACTGGGTTTTGTCTCAAAAACGCTTACTTAAGTTGTATTTTGACAAGGCGATTCAGTAAAGTCTGGGATCACCCGGCGAACAAGCGTAAGGCCTTGTTCCTGTCATCCTGGAACTGTTCAATTGCCCGGGTTGGAGAGGACGAGACGGATTTCAGTATTTTGAGCGCGAAGCCAATCAGGGAAAAGATGTTTCGCGGCGCGTCGTCACTTCGATTTGTGTAGCCGTCCTCGCCGAGAATGACGTCATTGTTTCGATGCAGGATCTCTATGCCCCAATGGCCGCGATTGGCGGACAAGAGGGCTTCGGGGCGATGCCTCGCCATCCGGAAAACGGGCGATCAGATAGATGACTTCCGTCTCGGGCTCCTTCCATTGGCCGTTCTTCTTGCCTTGCCGGAAGCGCGTGACGCGGCAGATGTGTTTCACGCTCGACCAATCGTTCTCGATGCCAGCGGCGTTTGCTGGAAGCCCGTCGAGCGAACGCCGTTCGATACGCCCATGTGCCTTTTGGACAACGCGCTCAAACGAGACGAGTGGGATAAACCGGCCCGTTGAAAGCCGTTGCGATATTCTCCCGTAGGTTCTCCTGATTGTCCTTGACCGGAAATACGTAGCCGCCGCCTTTCCCGGCGATCTTCGCCACGCTCGATTTTTGCCAGAACATCGCGTCGCCGGTAACGATTTTGTCCTTCAAATCGAGCGGGTCCAGAAGCTTCAATGCATCAGGACGCGAGGCCTCGTTGCCGAGAATGGATTGCGAACCCGCGCAAAACGCCGGCAACATGCGTCACATGGCCATCGCCGTCCTTGCTGGCGCGCACCGTCTTGCCGTCGATGGCGATGTGACGCTGATCCTTGCCTTCGGCGCAACACGCGGCGCCCAACGCCCGCGCGCGCCCGTCGATGGCGCGCCGGGTTTCGGTAAGCGTCGCATGACGGGGCGTCACGCTTTTTGTAAAGACGGGCGCCAGGCGCTGACGTTTGTTCAGGCCACGCCCCAAATGAAACGCCGCCAACATTCTGCGTTGTCCACAGAAAAGCGACACCACGATCAGCCCAAAATCGACCATAGAAAATCGTACTGACCTTGCCTACCGCGCGGGTCGGGCACGTTCTGACTGAGATGACGCGACAGAAGCGGCGCCAGCCCGGGATCACGCAGCCCTGGACGGCGGCCCGGCGAGACCGCGTTTGCGCAAAAGCGCGTCTGGCTTGGCCATTCGGCCCCGAAACGCTTTAAAGGCCTCTTCCGGATCGCGGCTGTATCCCGAGGCGTAAACATGGTCACGCAGCTTCCGGGCAAGCGCGGAATCGAAAATATCGCCGCTTTCCTCGAAAGCTTCGAAACCATCGGCATCGAGAATTTCCGACCAGAGATAGCTGTAATAGCCGGCCGAATAGGACTCCCCCGAAAAGATATGTTGGAAATGCGGTGTGCGGTGGCGCATGATGATCGATGCGGGCATGCCGAGCTTTTCGAGGTGCTTCGTCTCGAAGGCTACAATATCAAGCGCCTCCGTGTCCGGCTCAAGATGCAGTGCCAGATCGACCAGCGCCGAAGCGGTATATTCGACCGTTGCGAAACCTTGATTGAACTGGCGCGCCGAGAGCAGCTTCTGCAACAGCGCCTCCGGCATGGGCTCCCCCGTCTCGTGGTGGCGGGCGAATCGGCGCAATACCTCCGGCTGCTCCAGCCAATGTTCGTAAAGCTGCGACGGAAATTCAACGAAATCTCGGGCGACATTGGTCCCGGAGAGCAACGGATATGTCACATCCGACAACATGCCGTGCAGCGCGTGGCCGAACTCATGAAACAGCGTGTGGGCATCGTCGAAGCTCAAGAGGCAGGCTTCTCCCTCGGCGGCCTTGGCGAAGTTCAGCACATTGATGACGATTGGCTGTACATCTCCGTCGAGCTTGCGCTGCTCGCGGAAGGAACTCATCCAGGCGCCGCTCCGTTTGGACGGCCGCGCGAAATAATCGCCGATGAAAAGCGCGATCTGTTGGCCCTCTTGTCCCTTGACGGTCCAGGATCGCACGTCGCGATGATAAAGCGGAATGTCCTTGCGCTCGGTGAAGGAAAGACCAAACAGCCGGTGTGCGGTGTAAAACGCCGCCTCGATTATTTTGTCGAGTTGGAAATAGGGCTTGATTTTGGCTTCATCGTGATCGAACGAAGCTTTGCGGCGTTTATCGGCGTAATAGCGCCAATCCCATGGCGCCACCTTGAAATTTCCGCCATCGTCAGCGGCGATCGTCTGCAAGGCCTCCTCTTCGCGCAGAGCTTGCTCGAGGGCCGGCGCCCACACGGACTGCAAAAGGCCAAGCGCTTCTTGAGGGGTTTTCGCCATCGTGTCGGCAAGCCGGAAATGCGCGAAACTCTCATGGCCCAAAAGCTTTGCACGCTCCGCCCGTAACTTCACCATTTCGGAGGCAATGGCGCGATTGTCGGTGACCCCGCCGCTCTCCCCGCGGCGCGCCCAGGCGGCGAACGCCTTTTCCCGCAAATCGCGGCGCGCTGAGAACTGGAGGAAAGGCTCGATGCTTGATCGCGAAAGGGTAATGCCATATTTGCCGGGAAGGCCGCGGTCGGCAGCGGTCCGCGCCGCGGCGGAGACGAGGGCTGCGGGCAGGCCCGCGAGATCCTCCTGCGAAGAGAGAACCAGCATATAGGCCTTTTCATCGGCAAGCACGTTTTGGCCGAATTGCGTGCCGAGCGTGGCAAGCCTCTCGCTGATCGCGGCGAGCCTCGCCTTGGTTGCCTCCAGCAGGCCGCCGCCATTGCGCACAAAGACGATGTAATAACGGTCGAGAACCCTTAGCTGTTCAGTGTCGAGGCCAAGTTCGCTCTTACTCGCATGGAGCGCGGCGATGCGCTGAAACAGCGCGTCGTTCAAATAGATTTCGCTTCGATGCCGGGCTAATTTTGGCGCGATTTCCCGTTCGATCGCCTCGAATTCATCATTGGTGTCGGCTCCCGCGAGATTGAAGAAAACAGCGGAAACACGTTTGAGGTCGCGGCCGCTTCGCTCCAGCGCTTCGATCGTATTTTTGAAGGAAGGCGGGGCCAAATTGGCGGCGATTGCCGCAACCTCGGCTGCAGCACCTGCCAGCGCAACCTCGAAGGCCGGCTCAAAATGGCTTGGTGTCAGGCCATCGAAGGGCGGCGCTTCAAAAGGCCCTGTCCAGGGTGCAAGCAGCGGGTTTTCCGCCAGCGAATTGAGTTTATCCATGGTGCGGATTTTCCAATTCTTGCCAATACTTGAGGAACTTCTACTATCATAGCAAGAAAGTTGGCTTTTCTCCAACAGCGCCTTGTCTCTGCTCGCCTGGATAACGCGTAAACTTTGCGCTCACTTCCGCGTTTAAATATAAGGGCGCCTTGAAAAATATCCATTTCTGGTGTGATTACCGGCTCTTCGAATTGGGTGTGAAAATTATCGGGATCGAAGCCGCTATAGAGTTAGTGAAGCGAGTCGATGTTCTCTGAGCCTTAGGCTACCGCGAAGTAATTCTCTATGGCCACTGGTATCGTATCATCGTTCATAGTGCGGTTGGGATGCCACCTCCTGCCTCTCGTAGCAACCCATCGAGCCAATAGGGCCTTCAGCACCGGCGCGGACTTCCGCTATGGTTAGTTCAAAGTTTTGGCCTTGAGCTTTGCGGAGGGTTCCCATAGGGCCTCGTGCTCAACGGCTATCCGGGCGATTTGCAGGGCCGCTTCGGTCGCGTCACGGAACTTGAGGCTCAGGCGGATAAGCTCTTTGCCGGGGTAATGCTGCTTCAGGTCCTGAAGAACGCGACGCTAATACCAAAGGGAATCATCGGATTTTCGGCGGTGCAGGTAGAGAATCTTGACCTTGAAATAGTTACCCCGAATGAGCATCCGTATCACAATTTGTATCACAAAGGTAGGCGCTGCGTTCTCGTTAACCATCAGTAAACACAAAGGAATTTGTAGATATCTTGGTGCGGCCAAGAGGACTCGAACCTCCACTGGTCTCCCAACTAGCACCTCAAGCTAGCGCGTCTACCAATTCCGCCATGGCCGCAATTGTCTGCCCACTGAAATGCGCGAAAGTCCCGCAAGGGCAGGCGCGTCGTCTAACAAATCGGCGCCAGGGT